>JANQII010000306.1 GCA_028282195.1 Prolixibacteraceae bacterium | reverse complement strand
ATTATTTTTCTTATTTTTTACTTTTTTCTTGATTTTTGAAATATATTTTTATATATTTATATAAGGTAGAAAATTTTTTTCTCTCTTAAAAAAAAGGTGAATAAAAGATGAAATATAGCGAACTAAACAACAAAGAATTTGAACACATACACACATCGCTAACGAGACAATATGTGTCCAGAAAAAATGGGGCGAGCGAAAATTTAGTGTATCCTTATAAGGGTAGATTTGGCGTGGGATATATAGCCCTAAAACCAAACTGGGAAAGCAGTCGTTATTCTTTCGTGGAATATTGGATTAAAAAATAGTTATTTTTTTCTTGTATTTTAAAATATATTTTTATATATTTATATAAGGTAAAAAAATTTTTTCTTCTTTTAAAAAAAGGTGAGTGATGAAATTAATAAAAGAATATATCACGGAAAAAGAGGCGCTCAGGCACCTTGAGCGTGCTAATTGACAATTTGGCTCAATATGCTATTAAAAATAATATTTAAGCTTCTAACTTTCGAGGTTCAGGCATTCACGCGTTTATGCTATTTGGATATGAAATAGAAAGGATAATTTAATCATGCCAATTTTTAATCTCCCAATTCGACAAACACTTGCCCGAATCTATTTAGATTGGGTAAACAATTTTCTAACAACTGCAAAATTTGCTGCCTATTATGAAATTTCCGAAAGCAAAGCGCATAAGCTTATAAAAACTGCCCGCGCTTGCGCTTTTCGCGTATATGGATGGGGTGTATAACATGTTTACAAATCATGAGCTATTTTTCGATAAAGAATTGCCCGGTTCGATGTTATTCATGATGCAACAATGCATCGAAGAAATTGACCCAAAAATGCAATACTACACCCGCTCCGAGTTGCGAGCAAGTTTTATAATTGCTGCATTTTACTTCACGGATTATTATTCCAAAGAAGGTGAATTAACCTGGATGAGTTGCTGGATGCCCATTTGTAAGGCAGTCTATAGAAAGCCGATGCAAATTTCCGACGCTTTTGATTCATTCCCGCTAATTGAAGAAATGTATTGCCAGCTTCAAAACTATTTTATCCATAAAATCCGCAAATAACTTTATTCTATCAAAATTTAACTTGCCCGCTATTTATTTTAAATATATATTTAAATAAACATTTTTTTAATGAAAGGCTATGTAATGAATTTAAACCCTCAAACTATTGGAAAAATTGTTCGGTTCAATGTTCCAAAAAATTTTGATGAAAACTTTTTTGATGAGCATTTGGAAGCTTTAGAAATTGAAGCGAGCGAAAATCTTGATTCATCGGTGGAATGGGACTTTGTTTCAGATAATCAAAACCAAATTGACGTTTGCATAGTTGACGCGGTTTGTAATCAAGAACAAGTAGAAAATCTAATCAAAGAAGCATGCGAGGAATAATTTTAAAAATGTCAACTGTTAATCTTTTTTTTCGCATTCCATTAAACATCAAAAAAGCATTTTATGCAAAAGTCATTCAAAGTGAAAACAAGCGCGAGGATATATTAGCGCTTTTGATGAAACATTGGGCCAATGGTAATATTAACCTTAACCGATTGGAGAACAAAAAATGATTACCTTTTTATGTATCTTAGTGGCTTGGCAGTATTCTTTTTTTGTTGTGGGGTTTGCAATAGGCACATGGACTGGTGGAATTAGATACATAAAAAATCACCCTGAAATTTTTATTTGGCTAGTTCCTTTTGCCGTTTATTTATTGTTTGCTTGGCATTTTGCAAGTATAACATTTAAAAGAATAAAGAGTAAATATAAATGAGCTTTGATAGCATTTTTGATGATAGGGAAAAATTAATCTCAATTTTAAACAAGCTTAAATTACAAGAAAAAAAGCAAAACGAAGAAAAAAGATATATCAAAATTAAAATATTTTTTATTGACGATAGCCCCGAATTTTTTGAAAAAGTTAACGCAGATTATGTTTACAAACATGAAGGCACTTATTGTTTTCACGTAAAAAATACACACTATACATTTCCAATGAACAACATTAAGTATATAATGACATGGGAAATGGATATAAAAGAAGATACCGAATGAACCTTTCATTCGGTCCCCCCAAAACGATCCAAACCAAAGCTGGCCCTATGGTTTGCCGCATATGCAGCAATCTAACGCCAGAGTTTTGGGCGGGATACAAAGTTCACCGCGAACAACTTAGTTTGCAAGGTTTTACTTTAAAAAATAATAACGGGCGCTTCGAATTGCATCATATAAGCGTTCCCAAAGAACCATCTAAACCCGTTAAAATTGCTCCCTATACCCTTCATTCATCCAAGGGCCTGCTTCCGTATCAAAAAGCCCCTGTCGCTCATTTATGCGCTTCCCTTCTTGCCTCACGCAAAGCCTTAGACGCTTCTGAAATGGGTGTTGGTAAATCCTATCACGCGATTGCAGTAGCCAGGGAATTAAACTTAATGCCTGTCATTATTTGCCCTAAAGTAGTCATCCCCTCATGGAAAAAGGTTTGCGAGCATTTTAAAGTAAAGCCCGGATTTATAGCCAATTGGGAGGGCGTTAAAACTAAAAATTTCAAGTTCGGTTCATTAAAGCCCGATAGTTTCACCGGAAAACCTAATTTTGAGTGGCATATAAGTAAAAAATCACGCGTGCTTTTCATTTTTGATGAAGCCCATAAAGCCAATGGTAACGGAACCGGATTTTCAAAAATTTTAATTTCAGCAAAAGACTATTATGTCCTAATGGCAACTGGTACACCTATTACCAAATTATCGGATTTTAGGGCCATTGGTTCAATGCTTGGAATGTTTGATTATGATAAGTTTAACACTTGGCTTGAACAAAGAGCGCAGATAAAAGACGATATCAACGATAAATATATCTCAACAAGTGATGCAGAAGATTTAGCACAATTACACAAAGAAATTTTCCCTTCATTTGGTGTCAGGGTGAGAAAAAAAGATATTCCCGGCTTTCCCGATATTCAAAACCTATGTGAAACAATAGAAATCAAAAATCCTGATTTGCAGGACAAGCAATTTAATATTACCATGGATAAAATTAAAAAGCTTGAAAAACAAAAAATATCGGCAAAGCAAAAGTTTCAAAAAATTAAAGCTTTTCGCTCAACTGTGGATGATATACAAGCACAAAAGCTTTTAACGCAAATCAGAAAAGCCCAAGCGAATCAAATCGTCCTTTATTTACGATATAGACAATTAGCCGAAAAGCTAAAAATCCCTTCCTTAGTATCTTACACCAAAGATTTATTATTACAAAATTATTCTGTTGCTGTGTTTTGCAATTTTAATGATTCAATTGATTCTTTATTAAAACATTTCCCCAAAGCGGGATACATACGCGGAGGACAAAAGCCAAGTGATAGACAAATTTTTATTGATAAGTTTCAAAAAAATTCTCTTAAATTGATATTATGTAATATTGACGCGGGCGGTATTGGCATTTCATTACATGATACAAACGGCAACTTTCCTAGAATTAGCCTTATTTGTCCCAATCCTTCTGCATATAAAACAAGCCAAGTTTTACACCGGATACATCGGTCGGGGGGGAAAAGCAAAGCCATTAATAAGCTTTTATTCGCGGCTAAAACGATTGAAGAAAAGGTTTGTGATACAGTGCAACAAAAATTAAAGGCACTGGATAAGCTACTAGACGGGGATTTAGCCGAAAGTGAAACCTTTACCTATACGGGGGAAAAATGAAACGTGTTATTTTATTTACATTTTTATTGACTGGCTGTGAAATTGTTTCAAATCAAATTGAAAGATTTAAAAAAGAGCCAGACAAAATTATTATTGAAGTCGATTTAAGGGAGGATACGACAAAATGTATTTATACGCAATGACCGTAATTGCAATTGTTATTGTATCATGGGAATTTCTAAAAAAGTTTTTTGAAATCATTGAACTAAAACAAAAAGGAGAATAATCAATGACACAAGAAAAAATCACCCCCTCAACTGCTCCCAAACAAGTTAGAGCGGGATTTAATGTCAAGCGTAGTGAAATAAAAGCAGCAAGGGAACAAGTACACCAAATTTGCCCTTGCTGTAAAAAATATTGGTCAAAACCTCGAGGGATTAAAGGCTCTTATTTTGTTTGGATAACCCGAAAAACCATGCATGAGCCAGAAAAGATTAATGAAAACTTTGGACTCGTGGATGAAATCTGTATTGAATGTACTGACAAGATTAAAGAGTTTATGGGGGGTTTGGCAAAGTGAATGTTTTCCATCCTGCAATCATAACTGTATTAATAGTGGTTTTAGTTTTTCAATATGTAGTAGCTTTAGAGCTTTTAAAAGGCGGTTCAGTAAAAAAGAAAATTATTTTTACTGTGATCATGATACCCTTTATAGGTTATATTTTTTTAATACTATGGTTAATTTGTGATACGATAAAAGCCTTTTTTATAAACCTAGATACATATAAAAAACAATGGAGGAAATTAAAATGAATGAAACAATTGAAAAAATTTATACATGGTCTGACTGGATTATAGCTTTATCTTTTGTATCAGCCTTAATCATGATGCTAGTTTTGATTATTGTTACCTCTATTTTGATAATGGCTGAAATAAAGGAAGAGTGGGACGTTATAATTTGGAGTATTAAAAAACTATGTTCAAAAGACTAAAACAAAATTGGGCAATCTTCCTAATTGTACGCAAGCACCAAGGCACCTTTTCAGCCTTGAAACTATTTTTTAAATACTTCTTCTCATGATATACGACAAGAAGCTTAATTATAACATGGGCCTTTGCTTTGATTGTAAAACAAAGGTATCCATTCATTATGTCACTGAAAATCACCAAAAACCTAAACCCTTTATTATGGCGCAAGTTTTCTTAGGAGATTATGACAAGTCTAGGCTTTTTGTAATGTCCTGCTCTTACCAAACAATAGAGGCTCTACATGAGGCTTTTGAATGTAATGTATTCACGTTTGGCACTATTAACAGAAAGTTTACCTGTGACGTTTTGTTTAATGAAAACAAAATCTATGGCATCGGGCTAAATGGAAAATTTGTCGATAATCACGGGGTTTATCAATTTAATCAAAAGTGGAGGAAAGAAAAAAATGAAAAAAATGATAACTAGATTAAAAAATTTAACTAGTGATACTTCCAAAATATCTAATTATGAAAATTTGTTGGGTGACTGCTCTAATTTGCGGGGTGACTGCACCAATTTGTTGGGTGACTGCTCTAATTTGCGGGGTGACTGCTCTAATTTGTGGGGTGACTGCTCTATGTTGGGGGGTGACTGCTCTAATTTGCGGGGTGACTGCTCTAATTTGCGGGGTGACTGCTCTTATTTGGAGGGTGACTGCTCTAATTTTCGGGGTGACTGCTCTATGTTGGGGGGTGACTGCTCTAATTTGTGGGGTGACTGCTCTTATTTGTGGGGTGACTGCTCTATGTTGAAGGGTAATTGCTCTATGTTGCGGGGGGACTGCACCAATTTGTTGGGTAACTGCACTAATTTAAAAGGTGACATAGACGATTGTGAAATTACAACCGAAGAAAGGAAAAAAGGAATAAACATAGAAGATTTAATTGAAAATTGATTTTGTGTTATTTAAAACATTGAAGCACTTACCCCGTAACCTTTAGGAAATAACCCCATTAAAACCTAATAAACCGGGGTAAGTGCCAATTTTTTAATCTGCGGGAAAATCGTCTTGTTCGTCTGTATCCATGTTTTGAGCCGCTTCTTGGGCGACTTTTTGTTTATAAACATCGTGCTGTGCTTCTTGGGTTTGCTGTGGTCTGCAATCTTCGGGTAATGTAGCAAAGTATTCATCGGTCTTTAATTCATCCGGTCGAACCGCCCAAGCTGCATTTGATTTTTGCATCACGGTTAAAACTTCATCTGCGCTCTTCACCCCATATTGTTTATCGAAGTTTTGCACCATGACTTTGAAAGCGTTTGGGTCGTTTTCAAACATTTTCATTTCTTCGCTTCCCTGGACCATGGCGACCATGGGATCGGCTTGAACCTTTTGGCGAGGTTGCAAGGCAAGTTGCGCAAAATGCGGCAATACCGATTCAACAAGACCAATGACTTTATCGACGGCCGTTTGTTTTTCCGGGGTCAATGCCGCCATGAAATCTTTTGTATCCATGATTTTGTTTAATACCTGTTTCATATAGTCGTCTCCTTGTGGTTGAGGTTTATTCATAGAAACTATTAAATTCATCATTTCTCTTTTGTCTTCTCGCTCGCGAGCTGCCCGAGAATCAAGCCATTTAATCACAAGCCCGGCGGCGGCTATCATATCAGCGCCGCTCATGTTCTGCAGAAAACCTAAAACACCTCCAGAATTATTTGGGGACTTAGCAATCCCTAAAGTTTGGGCCATGGCAAGAGTTTCATTGATTTTATTTTTGACTGCATCGTCAACGTTAATGTTATTGTTTGAGCTTGCCTTATCGTTTAGCATTCCGTTTTGTTCTTTAAAGCGCTCAATTTTACGCTTTAATTTTTGTTGCTTCTTTAGCGTGATAAGTTGGCGTTCTGTTAGCCATTCCTCATGAGCGTTTTCGTATTCATCGGAAATGCTAAATCGCTGTCTCTTTACACCGGGTTTATATTTTAATTTACCGTCCGCGCTTCTTTCTCCTGTGGAGTAACGATAAGTCAAAAGGGCCATAAATTGACCGGGGCCATATTTAATCCCAATGTAATCAACTGAGGGACATTGATTTTTAAAAGTGCCACAAGTTTGAGCGTCTGTATCTTTAAAGCCAATAGAGGAATCAAATTTTTTTATGTGAACATTGTAATTACCTTCATTTGATTCGTGATATTCCTGAAACATATCGGCAAGCTCAACGGGAATGTCACCGTCAATTTCAGGTTCAGGCATTTCACCCATTACAAGTTCATCATTTTGTAAATCAGAAGTCGGATCAACCGTGAGGTCGATTTTTGGCTCTTGAGAACCGTTTTCGGGGGCTGGCATGGGGTTTTTCCTTTCTTAATGAGAAAAAGGTTTAAGGTTTGAGGACAAAATAATCAATCGGGAAATTTTTGCAAAAGATTTTCTACTGTCTTTTTGATAAAAAGTAAATCCCGCCTAACATCGCTAAGCTCGCGAGCATTAAGTCTGGACTTTTTTTTTTCGGCGGTAACTTGTGATTTTTTACAAAATACATATAGTCCCCAACGGTATCTATTCCGGGATTAACCTTGCGGTATCGCTCATCTAAAACAGTATTGGGGTCGGCGTGGCGATAAATAGGCAAAAAGACGCTCAAATAAAGGCTTTGTTCTGTGGGGAAAGGTGCATATTGTAATAAATACTGCTTTACAGGCCCCATAAGCTGTTTTTCAAAGTCGGGGTATTGGTCTATTAAATCCTGCGAACTAGCAAAGCCAAGCCCGCGAGCTGTGGAATTAATAAACTGAATGAGGCCCTTGGCTGAACTGCGGGGGTTCGCGGCTAAGGGATCGAAATTGCTTTCGGCTCTTATTAAAGCCCTAAGCCAGTCTGAGTTTTTAATCCCCAATTGCTTGGCAAGATTTTTAATTGCCGCTTCTTGTGATGCATTAATTCTGACCATTATCAACCTGTCCTTTCATAAGCTTTTTATAGCTATCTAAATTTCTAAGTACAATATACATTCCAGCCGAAGCCAAAATTCGCCGGGCTCGTAAAGATTTTCCTTTGTGTAGCTTAGCGGCATATAAAATCAAAAATGGTCCTAAAATGTAGGTCTCAAAGGGGCGCTTTTTAACATTGTTGAAAGCCTTGGCGGCATCGTTTAAAGAGTATTGGTTCATTTTGTAATCGCTCTTTCAATGCGCTCCATCGTATCATTTACCTTAGTCATAGCTTCGGTATTTTTTGAAATGGTGCTGTGATTTTTTTCAAAGGCTGTTTTTACCATCCACAAAGCCCAAAGCAGTGTCCCCGCCAAGGGGGATTGACTAAAAACCGAAACAAGTATCTCTGAGGGTTCCATTTTGATACATTCCTACTTTCCTAGTGTAATTAATTCAAGTGAAACATATTCCATCAAATCAATAGAATCATCGCCCAATGGTCTATAGTTCATTGTGGATTGGCCAGCGATATTAAAAACGCTTTTTCCAGTATTAGCTATAAAATCAGCATTGCCAATGCCTTCAATATTAAAAATACCTTTTGTTTGGGCTTTTGCAAAAAGATTCGTACTACTAATACCTGCAATATTAAAATTGGCTGTTTTAATTGCTTGACTAATGAAAGTAGTTAAGGCTTGGCCGCTTAAGCTATAAGATTGTCTTGCTAATGCTAAAGCATCAAAACTTACAGAGGCTAAACCATTAATATTGAAAACGGCACCCCCTTGAGTACTTATAAAATTAACGCTTGAGGCTCCCGCAATGGCTGTGCTTGCTTTAAAGAATGAACCTCCTACAAAATTGCTAGCGGCCTGTCCTGCAATGTTAAAGGCCCCAAATCGGTTAATCCTACTTTGAAAAGCTGCGGTTGAGGTTCCCACAAAATTGAATGCTGAAACTAAACCTAAAATGGAATTAAAATTGCTCGTTGCTTGCCCTGCAATTGCGAAGGCTCCTATTTTATTAGCCTTACTTTGGAAATTTGTCGCGGCTTGTCCGTTTAAATTAAAAGAAGAGATAGCTCCTGTGGACGCAATAAAAGAGCTTGTTGCCGCTGCGGCAATTGCAAAAGAGGATGATATTGTTTGCTTAGAATTAAAATTTGAATTGGCGATACCTGCAATATTAAATTCACTTTTAGCGGTGACATCGGGTTCCAATGTTACGGAGGCCGCGATAGCATCATAGCTATTGTCCCCGGTGCCTAAAGTCCAAGTTTTAGTTCCTGTAGCACCACTTGATGTCAAACTAAGCCCCGCTACTGCAACGGTACGACCAAGGGATGAGTCGTCATGCAATAAAGTCATTCCTGTAGGTTCTGTTGGAGTGTCAACAACTCGTTGATTGGCTGCACAAAGTAAATATCCATTAGCACTACCTGAAACAGAAGGGCAAACAGGATTAGCTCCATCATGGGGTACGTTGGCGCTATCTTGTACTGGAAAACTGGCACCTGAAAAACGGTGCATAGTTCCAAGCATAACACCAGCCGCCGAAGCATTAAAAGTAAAGGTTGCGCCAATATCGGAAAGCTCTGCTTGTTTAACAAAACATGCCTGGGCGTTTTGATCTGTAACGCGACTATATAATCTAGTCCATTCCGCAGGGCCTGTGATGACTCCCGTTTCATCTTGACCAAATACAAATCCAACCAAAATGTCACCAACTTGTAATCCAGCCGGGGCATCCAAGTCTAAGGAGGTGACTAAAGAAGTTGATTTATTATTAGTGGAAGATTCTAATACAACTTTATTTTCAACTGGTTTAAAATCTGTGCTTGCTTGTCCTGTAATGTTAAAGCTTGACTGTGCTTGACTTTCACCGATAAATGTTGCATTTGCTTGACCTATAATTCCAAAAGATGAAATAAAATTTAGCTTTGATATAAAATTAGCTAGTGAGGTTCCCGCAATAGCAAAATTTGAAGAAGTGTTTACCTTGGATAAAAAAGAGCTTGTTGCTTCACCTGCAATTGCAAAGCTACCTTGTTGAATAACATTCCCATTAAAAGAGCTTGTTGCTTGCCCTGCAATTGCAAAACTACTTGCTTGTTGTGATTTACCTATAAAAGAGCTTGTTGACGCTCCTGCGATTGCAAAAGTACTTGCTTGAGCAGTTTTTGAATTAAAAGATGAAGTTGCAATTCCCGCAATAGAATAATTGGCAGATAAAGCAACTGAGGATACAAAGTTAGTATTGGCTAAACCTGCAATGCTGGCAGTGCTTGATACAATGGCTTTAGCGTCAAAGTTAGCGGTTGAAAGGCCTGCAATGCTAAAAACAGGGTTTGAGGTTGCAGCCTCCACCCATTCAACGACCATGAGAACATAATTAACGGCGGTCGTTATATCACGTCTTATAAGGTTCACAGTTGTCGCATTAGATAACTCATTTCTAATACACCATTCACCCTCTTGTGAATTGGTTGAGTTGAGATTTCCTGCACTACTATTGTAGGCACCACCCAAGTGAATTGTAGTTTCGGATTCTGTAACGGCTGAAATTGTAACTGATGTTGTAACATTGGAAAGTGACATAGAGCCCGTTAATTTTTGGACAGCGCAAAAATCACTTTCAACTACATAAACAACGCCACCAACTGTTTGTGCACCACCCCCACGGGCTTGACGTACCGTAGTAGAATTTAAAAGTTCATACGTAGGAATACCGTCAATAATTATAGTAGACGATGATGCATTACTTTTACAGTTACCGATTACAAAAGTTTTTGATGTGTCTACGCTTGTTATTGTTTCATCGTCAATAGTATCTGTACTAAGCGCAAAATTAATTTTTTGAACATTTGCGCCCGGTATGCTTACAACTTGCCAACTAAAATCGTCATAGCTAGCATTACTGTCATTTTCAATTAATAAGTTGGTTGAAGACGTTAGGTCCGCAGTAAGCCAAGAATCGTTTACAGCAGTTTCCCCCGCAATAGCGTGTACTAAGGCAAAGCTTTCTGATAAGTTAACAGAACTAATTGTTATATTACCCCCACCCGTTGTTACATACCCGTGTTGTACGGTGATCCCACTAGCGGAGGTAAATTCAATAACTTGATAGTTAACTTGTGCGGTTCCCGTTGAATTTCTACGTCTTAAAGTTATCTCAGAAGAATTGTTACCAGACAAAGATGTAAATTCAACCGAACATATAACCCTATTATAAAAAGCACGATTATTGCTTGATAAAATAATCATTGACCGGGTTATATCAACAGAACCCGGCAAAGTTACAACAAGGGACGTGCCCCCCACATTAGCAAGCCCGTCATATTTAACGGAAACGGGACTAGGCATAGCTTAGAGGTACGCGCTGATAGTTAGAGGGTTTAGTATTTTAAAGTTTTCAAAGCGTTTATCACTTAAAGAGGGTATTTGCCAAAATCCAGCCAATAAAGAAGGAACGGAAAAATTAATGGTTGCAACACCTGAAACAAAATCAACTTTTTTTTCTATCACATTTCCTAAAGAAGAAGAAATTTTAAAATACTTATTTGATACATTAACACTCCAAGGCGTTGTAGCGTCATTTTGTAAAAGCCGTATTGTAATTGTTGCAACTTCATTCCCATTTGCTTCGATTCTTGTTTTATCACTAGAAAAGGAAATGAACCGTTTATCGTCTTCAGGTGAAAAATCAATTCCCGTTAAATTGTCACCGCTCCAAACGGCCACAAATTCATCTTGCTCACGACCTCGCATAATTTCAGCTTGTGACATTTCATAAATTTTAACATTAGAAACATCTAAGGAATTATTTTGAGCAAAGGCTTGTTTCCATCCAACAGAATTTTTGCCGCTTTGAATGGAAACCGTTTTTTCAGGTAAAACACCAACAAGCAAATTTGACATGGATTTTTAATCCTCGGTAATAGTGGATGAACTATCAATAATTGGTTGCACACCATTTGATACAGCAATAGTTGGAGTCAAGGCACCATAATATAAGATTTTACCCGCTCCCGCCATAGAGGTTCCAATAGAGACATGGGTGATGGTCTCAGATCCACCTGTGGCCTGTGGAAAAACAATATCAGCAGCAGGCGAACAAGAATTTCCAGTCACTGTCCAATCGGCTCCTGCCCGCGATACCGCTTGCCGAGCATAAGAAGTGTAAGTCGCCTCATTACTGCTTTGGTCGCCACCCTCGCCGGGGTCTGCGGTATGTAAGGCCACATATAAAGAGCCCGCAGCGCTGGAGCCGCGCAAGCCTGTAGCGTCTCCAATATTAGCAATATCAGCATTGTTGAAAATATGCTCTAATAGTTCATTTTCAAAAGTATTTCCCTTTGACATTTTTTTCTCCTTTTAAGAAAATCCTAAAGTGTATCCAACACATTCCCAAACATTATTTGGTTCATTGTAAACAAAAGCAATATCATCCCAAGCGTTAGGGGCCAGTGATAAAGTTGGCACTGGTTTTGAGGTTGAAAATTTATAGATAGCATTCCAGGTGATTAACCTTGTTCCTGATGCATCTTGCCTGATTCTAAATAAAATAGGTTGATTGGCCTTTGCGTTGATAGGTGCAGCCATGACAATTGAATTGGTCAGGGTTAAATCAAAAACATTACCTAATTCTGCATTGGGTATATAGGTAGCGTTGACATTAGTATCATAATCACCTAATAGGGGTGCCGTTGCTTGTCCTTCGACATTGGCACCCTTTATACCTTTAGATTGTAATGCAGAAAAATTAGGCATTAACTTGAAACCGTATCATTTGAATGTTCATAGTCTAAAGTCGCCCAACACAAAACACGTTTAGAGCTAAAAGAGCTATTGATAGATATTGTAGAAAAAAGAGGTTCCCCTGTAACAATAACTTCAACCCCGAGTAAAAGATTTAAAACACCGTTTTGACCTTTTGATTTTAAAGTATCTAATACTTGAGGCGTTTTTAAGTTTACGTTTATAGGAACATTCCAACCCATAAAGGGGATGACAATATCAGAATTTGCAATGACTTCAGAATTTTCATTTACAAAGTTTGCTTGGATTTTAAAAGCCAAATTATTGCTTAAAGTTGCAATTGCTTTTGTCTCTCCAATATCTTGAGGGTTTGTTACAACTGAGTCGCTAATATCAACTAATCCGTCGGCAAAATTACACCAAGGGGTAAAGGTTTTAATAAACCCTAAATCGTTTTTATTTTGAAAAAGTTTTAATTGATTGCTTGAGGCTCCGTCAAGTTGATTGAAAAATTGACCTTGCGAAAAATCACCTGCTTGCGGTTCCCAATCATCGGCACCTGGTGTGACACCAACCCCGGTTCCATCGTTTAACGCAGACCAAAGAGCATTAAGTAATGGAGCTGTTTTAAATGTCGATAATTTAGAGTTGTACTTGTTACTCATTTTTAAACACCTAACATACTTTTTGAAGGAAAAGCCCGTCTTGTAATCGCTTCGATAAATCCATCGTGAGTTATTTCTTGAACGCTCAAAACGGCCTTAGCTGTGATAGCTTGTTTTCCCTGCAAAGCGGACGTTTGATTTAAACGTCCATCAAAAGACGCTTGGAATTTATTGGGAGATGTCCGAGGTAAGATGACCATTTGATAATCAAAGTTTTCTAAAAATTTTGATACCTGTATGGGTTCGCGAAAATTGGGAGTTCCCCCGGAAGCTTCTTCGAATAAATGATACTGAAAATTGCCGTAAGAAGTATCAAGCGAGCTATTAAAATCTTGCTCGGTTATATCCATTGAAAAGGTAATATTTCGGATATAATACAAGGCAGTATCTAATAGCGCTTTATCAGGATTCATCGGTTGTTTAGATAAATTGAAAGTATATTGTCCAAAAAAGTTTTGCGCTGTTTGCTCATATACAAATTGAATAGGCGGGCTTTCAAAAATTGGGAAATCGTTAATTCTTGGAATTAAAGGATTTTTTAGAAATTGATTCATTATCTACCTTCAATCTTGTAGCCAAAAAGAGAGCCATTGACAATTAAAGTTTTTGTATCATGTATGTTTTGCAATTTGATAGATGTAATGCCATCGCGGGGCAATTGCATTGGAGTTCTAAGCATACCTAAACCGGAGTTTTCACCCTGTAAAGCTTCAATGGCTACCCGTTTTTCAGATAAACCGCTATTGTTTGTTTCTTCGGGAAATCTTTGGGCGATTCCATAAGAGTATTGAGAGTTTAAGGAAGGGTGAAATAAAGTTGCTTTGATGTATTTGGTTAGGTAATAAGTATCTGGAATGTATCCTAAAGATGTAAAAGCATCTGGCAAGTGCATGTTTGTGATTTTATTAATACTACGGTTAATAGAAGTGCCTTGCAAATCTAAAGGAAATCCATCTAGTTTAATTTCATTTGCGTTTATGTCAATAAGCTTAAAATCAGCTCCCACAATTTGATCCGCACCGGGGTTAAAATCAACATTTATTGCAGCAATTCTAAATTTAACAAGTCCAAGGTTGGGAAAAACAATTCCCATAACATCACCAACTTTAGAATCATACCCATTTTGAGAGACTAATACATATTCTTTAAACCATCCATTAAAAACCGGAGACAAATCTGATTCACCAATTTTGTAAAATGGCGAGTCTGAAATATCTTTGCTAACGGGATTAAGTAAAGCAATAGTTGATGTAGTAATTCCAACTGAACTACCGGTTTGAATAAATTGTTTAGTACCGTCTGTAGCGTATGCAACGTAAATTGAATTTGAACTAATAATTGTGTTCATGTCATAAACACGATCAGTAACGCTTACTATAGAGCCACCCGCAGAAACACTAGCTAAGCCAGGTATATAATCCCAATTAAATTCTGAATATTTGGGTTGAGGCGTAAAAAGTGCAGGGGTTAGACTAGCAAAATATTGGTCTTTATCCCAAGGTAAATATTGACTATATGTAACACCATTAATAACAATATCTCGCTTTTCCATTACCGAATATTTTAAATTCAATAAATGCCAGGCCTTATCCTGATCCAGCTCTATTGGAAGCTCTAAAGTCTGTCCCGGTGCTATACTGAGACCTACCGGAGGCTCCCCCCCATTAGCCGCCACTAATGCATCGGTCATAAATGAATATGCAAAGGGGTAGGCTTTAAGCTGGCTGTAGGTTTTAGGCGCGTCAAATTGGACTGAGCGCTTACTAAGCGCCCTATGCGCGGCCATGGCGGTATTAATAGGCTTTATAAAGGGGTCAACCTTATAAGCTAGTTTTGGAGTAGGGATTCTGGAAAGCATTTTCCCGGTTGCAACACCGGGATTTTCAGGCTCTAAATGATTCACTTAAGTTTCCTTGGTTTAGAATGCTACTTCAGGAGTTTGGAATTTTTGACCAGCCCAAACAACTGTAATATTGTGATTCGCTTGAGTATCACGATTACGAAAATCAAATTGAATCTTTGAATTTCGCATAGCATAATATTTGTACGGAAAAGGCAAGTGAAATCCTTGATCGTATCCGGGAGTCAATAAGCATTCAACCGGGATTTGTCCGCGTGAAAGCTCGCGTCCTGAACCAGTATCTTTCCATCCCATTGTTAGCCCTCTGCCTGCGTGCCCTTCACCTGCAGGGACGCCTGCTTTAGGAAAATCGGTATTAGCAGAAAGCGGCAATCCGGTTGAAGCATCACAAGGACCAAAAGCGGAGCCTGTCATTCGTTCAACTAAAAAGTCTGCATCTTGTTCAATGGCCATGGTCAAAGTTTTTGACTGTGAGGCTAAAACGATTCCTGTCACAGTGTAAACATAAGCATATTTAAATTTTTGTTCGGCGCGTGCATGTCTTACTTGGTCAATGACTGCTTTTTGGATTTGTTCCATGATTTGTTTTTCTCCTTTTATCTAAGCAAGATAAAAATAAAATTTTTTGAAAAAATGCCTTGCAGGTTATTTCCCGTTAGCCTGCAAGGCTTGCTTATTCCTATGGTTTAGAAATAAAGCAAAACTTGAGGATTAAATAGAACGGGTCAAAATGCCTTTTAACTTAACCTGCAACATAGCAAGCTGGGTTGCAAGAGCATCTGAAGCAGTATTCAATTTAGCTTGAATAGCTGCAATCTTTGAACCGGAGATTTGTTCAACTGAAAAAGAAACAAGCTGACCAATTGAAATTGGAGTTGCTTGAATTTTTTGCCAGTTTCCCGCAATGTTTTCACCTACGCGAAGACCATTTGCAGCAGAAGCCAAAGCAACCGCTTGAATCATGGCTAGAAAGCTAGAACCGGGAGCCTGGTAATCAGCTTCGCGACCTGCAATCTTAATTTCAAAGTAGGAGTGATGAAGGACGTTTATAAAAGCCGCAATCACGGTATTTATATCTGTCTCGGTACCTACGATAGTAGGAACGAATGAAAGACCCATTGCTTTAACCAAAAAAGTTTGGCCATTAGGTAGTTTTCCACCTTCGCGCAAATTTGTTTCATTGGGGCCTTTGGAAGCGGTTCCCCCTGCAATTGTTTGACCAATTCCAGCATTGAAAAAAGAGGTTTGAGGACGCAAAGTAGTTGCGTCAAAAAGCGCCGAGTCAAAAAGGGTGTGTTCTAAAACATTCCCTTCATTTGAATAGGAGCCGTTTTGCCCTAGGGCTAAATCGCTGGCCGCTTGGCCTGTGATAACTGGAGTTTTCATTGTCGTTTTCCTTTTCTGTCCGTTACGAATACTGGACAAAAATCAAATCCCTTGATTGATAATTTTTTTAAGTCTAGGGATAGAAAAAGCCTTAAAAAAATTAGGGGTTATTTTTCAAGGTTTTTTAGAAATCGTCAATGCTATCTACAAAACTGGCATCGCCTTGATACCCGCTTGCATCTACCACCATGGGAGGTACATTGGAATTGATTGCAGCACCAAGCCCGTTAACTACTTCAGCAGGCCCACCGGGAATGAAGTTTGTTCCATTCACTGAAGCCGTGAGAGGTAGATTAATAAACTGAGCGACTAAATCAAACAGGCCCGCAGCAAAAACGCCACCAGCAACCGCCCTCAATTCTTTACGGCGCGCTGTAGTTGCTAAAAAACCACCTGCAAGCATGGGGATTGCGCCAATAAAGCGTTGGTCCATTCCAGCTAGGATAGGAAGTTTAGCAAGTTGATTTTTGGCGTATAATCCACCACCAAAACCAACTAAAAAGGTCACTGCATTGGTCACAAGCTTTTTGTTTACAAGCTGTTGAACGCGAACCGGATTACGGCGATAACTTCTACGTCTTGGATTGATACGCGTTTTGCGTCCAACTACCCGAGAGCGTCTTGAACGTGTCACGCGTCCTGATTTTGATTTGTAGACGGTCAATCTATGTTTTTTCCCGGCTTGTCGCTTTGAGCGCAAAGCCCGTGAAATTTTGCGGCGAGTTGCCATTGATACGCGTCTTTTGGTTTTTCGCGCAGTTTTTCTTCGTGCCATTTTGCTTGTTCTCCTTGTTGATTTTTTTGAAGCGAGTCGAACAACTACCCGCTTCTTTTGGGTTGATTTTCTTTTAGCTGCCTTTTTTTTTGCTGCCATTTTTTAATAGCCTTTTCTATGACTAATCGAAAAAATCCAACCCCTAAACAAAGAGAAAGAAAATTCATTCATCATTAATTATAAGTTTTTTTGTTGTGATAAACAAACATTTTTAATTTTCTATCCCTGCATCGGTTACTTTTAACTTTGTTCCAAGGATATAAAGTTGTTTTTTACCCCGTTCATCCATAAATAAATGGCAAGGGGTATCAAAAATATGTCGGTAAGTTGCAATCGTTCCATCGCCACCGCCATTATATTTTTCGCAGATATACTCAATCGCGTGGGCCTGTCCCAAACAAACAAGAGTTTTGGGAACATGAAAAAAAGTATCGGGCACACGGCGACCATTAAAGCCATGAAAGGCTTTGTATTTTCGCCGGGCCTTTGTGATTGCTCTTGTCATTTTTTCAAAGCCAGCAAGTCTTTAATAAATTGTGGTGAAGTAGAAACGGCTTTTTTCTTCTTACGTTTCTTTAAGACCATAAGCAAAGCTAGGCCCCCGAGCATGTAAGGCCAATTTTTTTGCACAAATTGTCCGGCCTGTGACTGTTTCATTGAATCAAAATTAGGCATTGCGCCCATATTGTTATGATAATTTGGTAACTGCATTGTTTATTTCCTCATTAATAAAATCAAAGCCAGAGCGCCACCCGCCGCGATAGGTAAATAGGGCTTTAAGCTTGAAAAAGTTGAAGGTTGATTTGGAATTGTCGTGCCTGGACTATGATTTTTTGCTGGAGGGATGTATTCTCCATATCGCGCCGGATTCCAAATTTGACGGGGTACACCACCTTTATTGTTTAATTTATGAAATTCTGGAAACAATACTTTTAAAATATCGGCATTGTAACCAAAAGAAACAAATTGAGGTATCCAGTAAGATTCTAAATCCTTAGGTGTATATGCTTTTCCAATTTTCTTTGCTTCTCGCATGTAATCTCTTAGAAAATTTGGAATGTAACTTGTATTGGCTGAAATCGTGAGCTTGGAGGTAACTGGAATTTTACCAACCACATTGCCCCATAAAGCCAAAGCAACCGTTTGAAAAGGATTTTGTGAAAACTGATTGCCCGTATTAGCAGGCCAAATCCCTAAAAAGGGATTTGCTTTTTGACCTTCACCAAAAGGCCAAGCTTTTAAGTCTGTTTGTGAACATCTTGAGTGCATTGTTTATTTCCTTAAACTCTTTCTTTGTGCTGTAGCTGTTAATATTCCCGGTAAAGACAAAAAACCTACATAAGCAACCCCAATTATCACGGCACCGGAAAGCAGTTTATTAAATCCCGATTCAACAACACCGGGAGATTTTTTGGCCGCTTTTTCTATCCATGAGTCCGGGTCTAATTCAATAGATGATTGACTTGGATTATAAAGGTCTTGGCTTACCTGTCCTTTTCTGTAATCGGTATATAAACGCGATAAAGTCATAATGACGTTTTGACGTTCATTGCCCGATAGGTTAACGATTGTAGGTACAAAATCAGAATATTGGGACGGTAAATAAGCGCGCCCTAATTTCTTAGAATAGCCAATATATACTTTTAAGATTTTAGCTATATGAAAAGGAATGGCCGATAAGGATTTTTCTTTTTTAGATATAGCTAAATTGTTTATATCTCTATAAATCCTGATGGCGTAATCATCGGCTAATTTGTCAAAATAGGTTTTTTCTTCTGATTTGAAAATACCTAAGTTTTCTGATTTTGTGTAAACAGTCATTAAGAGGCTACTACTTGTTTTTTTCTTGAGGTTACTTTTGCAATGATAAAACCAACCGCAAGCCACATAAGAGGAACGCCTACTTTATCGACTATAGGTTCCATTGCTGATTTTTTTATTTGAGGTGCATTTTCCATTTGTTTACTTTCCAATCTTTTTTGAAATCAATATAAGTGCAACTGTATAAATTGAAATTGGCAACCATAATTTTTGAACCGCAAGAGGAATAAAAACAGGTCGCCAATCAATAGAAACCTTATCCAATCCCATAGAACCGGGACCACCTTTTTTAGATGGATTGTTTGCGTTTTTTAATTGCCTGTCGAAAAAGTTTTTCATTTTGGCCGCTTGGCCTTGTTGCCAATAGATAACATTAACACCGTTAACAGTTTTAACAATTGGCTTTTGTCCGGTTGCGTTTTCAATAAATGAAACCCAAACCCCCGTTGAAAGCTCTCGTCCCGGTTCTCCGGTTCTAATTATGTTTGATAATGTATCTAGTATGTTTGACATTTGTTTACTTTAAGGCGATAATGGCCGCTAGTGCTGCACCGCCAATGGCTATGGGAGTCCAAGGAATTTCTTGCTTTTGTTGTTGGGGTTGCTGTATATATACAGGATTATTAGGCGCGTCATAAGCATTACTTGGTTTTTCATTGCCCCTATATGTTTCGTGAGCAACACCCGCAGCAGCACCAGTGGCTAGGATTGTGGAACCAACGACCGGACCAACTGCGGGAATAAACATTGCCGCACCACCAACGACCGGAGCAATTTTTTTCCATCTTGAGGGTCGTAAAAAATTAAAGGCCCCCCAACTACCGCCAAGGTGAGATACTTCGGCGGTTATGTTTTGTTCATCGAATGTTTTTTGATAGCCATGCAGGCCAACTAAGTGATTTTTTTTCATAATTTACCCCTTTAAGATTAATAATGCTGCCAAGGCCGCTCCACCTATAGCGATAGGGGCTATAGGAAGCTCTTGGGATTTTGAATTTGCAAGCATTTGCATTGTGTATAAACGCTCTTGATTTTCTTGTTGCTTTTTTTGTTGGTCTATTGCATCAATTGGTGAAACATAGTCTTGTTTCCATACTCCTTGAACTATGTCAAAATAGGCATTGGGTACTTTAGGGTTCACCCATTTTTTTCTAACATTGTCATATTTTAAACCCTTGGAAAGCTCAACCCGGTAGGCATCTAAGGCTTTTTGTTGTTGTGCTTTTTTTGCAGCCTCATTGGATTTTTTGTTGGCTCCGATAATTTCTTTTGCCGCCCAAGTTTGAATTCCGATTGAACCGGGCATCTTAGTTGCTAGGTTCCAAGATGATTTAGCGATCCCTGTTGCCTGTCTGGCAATAGTCTTAGGTCTTAAATCAACAGGCCCAATTTTCCAGAAACCTAAATGATATGGGTTCTTCATGATAATCTTACCTTAATGCAAGCAGTGCTACCAAAGCAGCACCACCCAAAGCCAAATATTTTAAAGGAAACGTGACTTTTGAATGACCAAACATTTCTAACAATTTCTCATTAGAAATATTTTCCATCCCTTGAGGTACCGCAAAAGAGCCTTTGTCTGTTATGACTCTAGTTTGTAAAGTCTCTGTTTGTGTATCACCTGTTGAAGTTACTGTTTGTTTTTTAATGGGTGCCATAACAAAAGCACCCTGACCTAAAGATGACATTTTTTATCCTTTTAAAGCAATGATAGCGGCCAAAATGCCACCACCAATTATTGATAAATTTTCGATTGTAAAAAGCTTTTTTTCCTCTGGGACTTCTTGAGTGATTTTGACACCCCTTGACATTTTTACAGTAGGATTTTGCGCTCTTGCTTTTTTTAATTCTTGCTCATAAGCAAAATTTTTAGCTTTGTCTTGTATATATACAATTGCCTGCTCTGCTTCATTGTTAATGTTTGCAATCTCTGTTCTTTGCCCTGAATCAATAGGCATGCTGTAAGTTTTGCCGCTTTTAGATAAAACTATATGAGGTCGCGTGATTGCGCTATATAGATTTTGAGCCGATTTTAAAATATTGGGGGGATTTTTGTTTTGTTTATATGAAAAAAGTGTTAATAAGAGTTTGCGTTTTTCTGCTATTACATTTTTAAAAGCATTGAAAAGTGAAGTTGATTCATCGTGCGTTTGATTGTTTAGGGCAATGGTTTTTTGCCTAATTTCAGTATCATAAAATTTTTTTAAATTTGAAAAAGAAGAGCCAATCTCTTTAGCTCTTTGTGTTCTTAATTCTTTATTATCAGTATGTAAAATTTGGCGATATTTTGAAGCTTCTTCAAAGATTGCATGCTTACTTGTCATAAAATTTTGATAATTATTTGAAGTCAATAGTGCTTTTAATTTAGTCAAAGCGTCTTTGTGAACATTAAGGCTTTTATTATGAAATCTTGTTGCATATTGCTCTTGAGTTTCAGAGGGTAATTTTTTTATATCCTCTGAATATCCCGCTAAAGTTGGAATTGGTATTGATACCATGGTTTTTCCCTTATTTTACGATCAATCGACTTAGCAAATAAGCAATACCCACGATTATTAAATCGTCAACGATTTTTTTTTCTTGGGCTTGTGTGCTAGGATTTTTTGGAATCGTAATTGTTTGAGCCAAAATTTTTTTCCTATAGTCTAAATAAATGCATGCCTGTCATAAGGCCCCATTTCTACACCATAGGAATTAAAATTGTAAGTGGCATCTAGGGGAATCCACTGATTATTTAAATAAAATAAATTATAAACATGGGAAAGTGGAGTTTTTTTATACCATGGATAGTTTTTTGGTCGACTACCAATAGCGATAAAACGATAAGGAATGTTTTTTAGACGAGCGTACGCGCCAAGTACAACCGCCTTGTCATCACAGTCTGTCCAAGGTGTTCGACCTTCTAAAGTAAATTTTGGTCTTGATACGCATTCATTTTCTCTCGGGTCAAAACCATAGGGGATTTGCTTTACATGGTCGTAAATTTCACGCGGAGTCATTGAACTGTATGGAATTAAATCATCTTTGTAATTGTGAGCCAGCCAGTGCATGAGCTTTCCAGTCTGGAAAGGTCCTTGTTTGTGATTTTGTTGAATGACATTCATTTGAATAAAAAATATATTAATGGAAACTTTTTAACCAAAGGAAAAACAAAAAATGCCCCAAGAATTAAATAAGAAAGCAAATAACACTGATTCTTTGCATGCTTTAAACACAAATCCCAATCAGGTATTCATAGATTTGCTAGTCAATATCAATGAAAACTTAGCTCGCATTGCCGTGAACACTGAGGACGCTTTAAATATTCAAGCCAAAATTGCTTTGAAAAATGGCGATATTACTCAAAGTGAGTATGATGAAATGTTCGAGGCAGTGAAAAATGGATGAAGTCAAAGTTGGTGAAAATATTTCCTTTTTCTTAATTGAAGAAGAGGCTAATAGCATTTTCGATTTTATTGCTGGCGCTGGCTATGAAAAAAACGGAAATGGCGTTAAGGACTTTTTGCTTGACGTGATTGAAGGCGAATTTGAAGAAAAGCCAAAAGAGGAAAAGGAAAAAACTTTATTTGAAAAAGTTGCTAGCGACCCCGAGGCTGCAATGAGAACCGCAAAGACGCTTCATGGAATATTTAAAAATTTTCAAAAAGTAAGAAAATAAAAAAAAGGACTCCATCGTTTTTTGATGGAGTCCTTGACACTGGGCTTCAATATCCCAGGGATGGTTTAAACTGACATCAGGCCGGTAAGGCTGGCAATTCAGGAATACCGGATTTTAGTTCCTCAAAAGGGTCTGAGGCTTCTTTGACCAAAGGCACGATTGAAAAGGAATACCCAACCGCCGCGCTTGCGCTTGCTTCGGCATAAATGTCAAAAGCAGTCATCATTTGAAAAGGGCTCCCATCATTGGGATTTACATTGTCAAACGCTTCCTTAACGCTACCTGAAACAAGATTTGGAAGGATCATTTTATCGGAACGGTAAACTTCACCTGATGAAATGTTTGTTCCTTCAAATTGTCCCAAAAATACGATTGCTTTTTCATCGTCAATGCCAGCACGAGAAAGCGTATGTCCTGTAATTTTTCCAAGTACGCGACAAATAGCAACTGGCGCTTCGGTATCAGCAACGATTGCTTGTATGTCCTCCTTAGTTAGACCACAATTTTTAATTGTAATTTTAGTTTTGTAGTGAAAATTCTTTGAGTTCATTTAAGAAGCTCCAATCTTTATTGTCGCCGGGGTTTTTTGTTTCTAAAATTGGTTGGCGACTTTTACCAATTTCAGAAAAGTTGATGTCTAGCTCAATTGAGCTGCCTTCAATATAAGTATCTAATAAAGTCACCGTCAAGTATTTTTTAACAAAAAAACTAGGTTCCTCTAATTCGTCTGCATAAAGAGAGAGACGGGTAGAATAAGCGGCAATAAAATTTGTCGGAGCGGGACTACCCTTCCAAGTTTTAAGTGCAATTTTATAATGCGGGTATTTTTTATTTTCATCTAAAGAGATTATTTGCCCCTCAAACCAAATTTCCCCAGGGTCTAGTGATTCACATTCAAGGGCCTTGAGAAAGTGAAGCTTTGTGTTGGGTGAAATTTCAGGCATATCTTTTTCAAATTTACGAATGGTTTTAGGGGGGATTAGTATCTCTTCAAAATCTGTTTTAGCATCAGGTTTTTTTATTGTAATACCTTTTTTCGCTAAGTCTGGTATTATGGATTCAGGTTCTGCTTTGAAATCCGCTGCCGTGCGCTCAAGCTCATCAATCTCACTGACTCGTATCGGTCGGGTGTGTATTTCACCAATTCTCTTAATATAGAGGCTTCGCATTTTTTTTGAGACTTCGCGCCAAAAATTGGCTCCGACTTCTCGCAAAAATTGCTCTGAGGCTTCGCTGTTGGACTCTGCATAAGTTCTGACTTGCGATTCTTTAAAGCGCATAGGCTTTTTGACCATAGCCGCCCCACGCAATATGAAATCATAAGCAAGATGATTTGGGACACCCTTACAAGCAACTTTTTTAATTTCATATTCTTGAATTGTTTTTTGTATATCGTTAAACTTATTTTGTAGTAATTTTCGTTTCCATTTGGCTTTCTTAATGTTAATTGAAAAGGAATGCTGATTATAAAAAGCACGTTCTTTTGAAAAGCGAACGTTGGCTCTATTGGCGTTCCCCTTATCCCCATTAATTGATTTTTGGCATAAAAGGTATCCTTTAGCTTGCCTAAAAATTCCAAGGTCAAATTTTTCTTCATCCCAGTTTCCTAGTTTATCTGATAATGTTAATGGACTTTTTTTGATTCCTGCAAACATGATTGAATCGGTATCACAATATAAAACGCGTCCACCTTTATTGATTATATCCATCATGCCCACATGCAAATACATTCGTGCATAAGACGTGACATAAACCCCCCACATAAAATTAGCTGTCTTGGGTGGTGCTTCGCGTGGTATTTTGTAATGATATAAATGACCAATTTTTGTTTCTGTGAAGCCATCTATTTTTTCGAGTTTTTCTCTCTCGTATCTTGTTTTTCTTATTGTTGTTGTTTCGGTTCCTCCTTTGTTTTGACACCATTTACCATACAAATTATTTTGAAAAAGCTTGTAAAATAAATCATTAAACTTAGCGTCTAAATCATCAGGATTTTCTCGGCTTTTCTTTTTATATATCACTCTTTTGTCGTAGTATTCTGTGATAAATTCTTTAAAGGGTGAACATTGCGCGTTTGTTCCTTCTCCTTCATATTCTTTAATTATTTTGGCACCTAGTGAAATAGCATAGCGCACTTCGGCATACGTCCACCAACCCTCAATTTCACCAACTGGAAAAAAGAGCCTGCCTGATTTTGATTTATAGGGTAATGGTGGAATGTGTAATGATTCAGGAATATGTATTTTAAAATGCCCTATCCCATATTCGTGCGTTTCAATGGAAGAGGGTTCAATCCTTGAAGTATCCGGGTAAAGATAATTTTTCATTACATTGGGGTAAGAGCTGTTAATGTCCGAAACAAGTATATCTTTAATATCACCTTTTTCAAATATTTCTACCCGTCCACCATAGTAGGCTTTTAGGCAATTAGGGGAATTATAAGTGATTTGTTTCTCACAAGGCATAAATGAGCGCCTATAAGCGTTCATACTCATTTCACCAATTGTTACACCTAAATTAAATCCTAATTTATCGACTAAATTATCTTGGAATCTTTGCATAAATTCAAAAACAATTTCAGCATCACGGCATACATATTCAGGATTTGATAAATCAGGTTTTAATTTTTCAAGCCCAATAAATTCACCCATTTTTTTAACCGTACCCGCAAAGAAATTTCCAGAGTTTAGAAAATAAGAGTGCGAGGCATGTAAAGTGAATTTTAAAAGACGAGCGGTATAAATCATTGTATCTATGTATTTATAATTAACATGCTTGAACAAGTTAATCATATCATATTCAAGATTATGAGCGCAAAAAACTGTAGTATCGCTAAAATTATCATAAACATAATCAATGGCCTCATTAGCATCGGTAGTATAAAACCTTACTGGTTTATTTTCTGAATCACGATAAAAAAAGGCGTGTTGTAAAACTGTGCCTTTTGTATCGTCTTCGGAGTCATAACCCACAATATTAATTTTTTTTAGTTTTGGTTCTATTCGCCCGAATTTTCCAAAATATGCAGCCAAAGGATTAATGGCTGTTTCTGTCACAATAAGCGTCCTTGAATTATTTTTATTTCTGGATGAATTTTCCCTTCATCGTTTTTTTCCAAAGGTATTCTTAAAGCAAAAACGGTTTTAGGTTCTTGAAATTGAATACTTGCTAGTAAGTCAATTGCTGTTTGCGTGTTTTCTTCAGGCACAAGAACAAAGGCGCATTCACATTGCATAAAACAAATATTTAATTCAGTGTATTCATTGAAAAAATTTTCCACATCTAGAGCGGGTTCTAAACCAGAATGAGCTTTACATCCATCAAACCAGTCGGCCATTACGTCTCCGTCCGCATAATCAAAAGTGATAAATAACATATCCATATTAAACGACCTCCTTAAAATATTTCCTGAAATCTTTTTCAGAATATATTTGATACTCTTGCCATGGAAATAAAACCACTGCCATGAATTTTCGCCCAATAAATTCAATATATTCGGCGACAAAGTTATCATTCATGTAGTTAACAAAAGTTAAACTTGCAGCTCCTACATGATGAGGCTCAATCATACGGAAAGCGCAAACATTGTGCTTATTATGACACTGAGGGAATTTTTTTTGCATTCTTGGATTGTCAAATTTTTGTTCAAATCGTTGTATGCATTTTCTTTCCCTTGGAATAGAATCACCGCCGCTTTCGGAAGTAATATGCCCGCCATAGCCAAAGCCAAGCCAATGTAAATTAGCATCATGGTCAACCACAATGCGTTTTTCATTGGAGGGGCAAGTGAATACTTTTTCTTTTGGTAAGTTTTCAGTTTGAATTGTCATTTTTTGGGGTTTCCTTTTTTGGTTTTTTTGGTTGGTTGTTTAGGGATGATTTGATTATGTCTTCATTGTTTTTTAAGATATTATAGCACTTTTCTATAGTTTCATTTTGTATAAGACATGTAATTTTATCTGGCAATGTTTTTGCCTTACCAATATTTTGCTTAATATCTAAAAGCATTGAATGAATATCATGATAAGTTTTATTTAAAAACTGATTCAAAACTTTGTCTTCTGCCATGGGGGTTCCTTTTTTGGTTGGTTGGTTAGAGATGATTTAACATGAGCTTCATTATTTTTTAGAATAGTAAAACATTCATATAAAGTTTGATTTTTTAAATTCCATTCATAACGCTCTTGCTCTGATTGAGCAGTTGATAGTTTTTGTTTGATGCCTTGTTGCATGGCGAGAAAATCGCCATAGGTTTTGACTAGGAATTGTTTTAGGATTTTGTCCGTTTTTTCTGATATTAGCCTATCCCGTTGACATTCATTCCAAACCTGTAATAAAGCTTGATGAACGCTTAAGCTTTCTGGATAGGCTGTTGTTTTTAAGATGTCTTTGATTCGTTGACTGTTCATGAGGTTTTTCCTTTTGGTTAAAGTTATGAATGTATCATTTGTTTAATCATTTCTCCAATAATAGGAAGAGACTTCTCAACCATTACACATTGATTTTCGGGAGTATGTTTGATTAAAGGTAATGTAGCGTGAAACACTGCAGCACCCATATATCTAAAAGAAATTTTTAATTGATTTGTTTTTATATCATGTGAAAAAATGACTTCGGTTCTTGATGTTTCTTCTGTTCTTGATGTTTCTTCTGTCATGGGGTTTTCCTTTTGGTTAAAATTCCTGAATATCAAAGGCGATATTCAGCTCCACCCGGTGATTTGGTTGAAGTTCTTTTGCGTTTTTGTCTATCGCTTCGGAGATTAGATCGGCGGTGCCTGGACTCTCAACCGCGACTTCATTTGCTAATTCTTCTAATTTTAATAAACTTGTGAATGTATATCCATTGTCAAGTAAAGCAAGTTTTAACGTCCTACCTATGCTTTGATGCATCTTTGCTAAGGTTGGGATATTGTCACCCATTACCGCTAATTTTTCAGCTCGCAAGTATTCTAAAGAAGGTGCAGAATCGGCACCTTCAATTGTGGCCGAAGCGCCGGGGTAAAGTTTTTCTGTGCCTACTCTTGGGATTTTAATTGTTTCGCCTGATGGGGTGAAAACTTTTAACGCCGCGTTCCAAAATATCGTTCTACCTTCTCTTAAATCATTTTCAGTTATTGGTAACTTAATATTTGAAATAGCCGCTTTAATTGTTTCACCTTTTAAAGTTTGCTCAAAACGGGTTCCCGGTTGAACTATAGTAGTTAGTTTCAAAGCTTTTATATCTCTCTTTTTTCTCTCTTCAAAAAAGAATGATTCTTTTCTGGCGTATTTTCCGTTAACATACAAAACAGGTCTTTGTTTTTTTGTGGAAGTAGGAGCGGCAAGTTTTATTGTATACAGTGGTTTATTTTTAGGAGCATCTTTGCGAGCGGGTTTTAATTCAAATTGTTTTTTTCGCTGATTCCATGTTCTTAAATATGTTTTACCACCTTTTTTAAAATAGTGGTCTGGCGTTTCAACCAGTGATTTTTTTCTTGTTTCATCGTCCCATACATTTTTTAAATAAAGCTTATTACCATTTTTGTCACGTCTTACTTGTTTAGTGTATTGCTCGAAAAGGGTAAAGTTTTTTCCGTTTTTGTTTACTTCACGATTAAACGATAAAAGGTCTTTTTTGTTAAAAAGCTGTGTATCTATATTTTGAAAAGGCTTAAGACCGCCTCTTGGCCCTTTCAAGGCATATTTGACTGGTTGCCTTGCGTAAACTTGTTTTAGTTCTTTTTTTGTAACGGGGTCAATTGGTACTACTGAATAGCCGCTTTTTTTCGCCATACCCTTTTTTCCTTTTGTCTTGATTTATTGTGAAGCAAATCAGATTAGGCATATAAAAAATTTTTTGAGGAAAACGGGGCTTTATTTTGATTTTGGTTTTTAATGGAGTTTTGCATTTGATATGCCTTTGGTTTTATTGCCAGTTGTGAAGGTGAAAAAGGCCCCGGCTTCACTCGGGGCCAATTTCGGATTCTGGCGAATGAGATAGTAAAATAATTATTGGCTGGAAAATGGCAAGAGATTAATTTGAGTTTAGGAATTTTTTTCAAGAAAGGTTGACGGTATGTTAAAGAATGTTTTTAGGATGATTGAGGCTGAGGCTGAGAAGGGGCCGAAGGAGAGGGAGAAGGTGAAGGAGTATTTGAAACTTCTTCATGACTGGGTTGATATGGGCGAGCAGATAGAAGTGTTTCAGAGAGAGGGGAGGCAAGATGCTTGCGAAGGCTATATATTTTTACAGAAGGATTGGAAGCGTAGGATTTTGGAGATGGAGGGGGAAGGAACGTGAGTAAGAAAGTTAAAGAGGCTGTTCAAGTAATTGTTGCTGCATTAAAAAATGATAGTGATTATAGACGTGCTTGGCGTGATAATATATCAATTTGTATGCAAGATGAGTTTGAATCATGGTGCCGAGTAAAAGGACCAAGAGATCGTGCTTCTGACTACATTCAGCAGATTTCAAATGAAGGTGCTGATAGATTTTTAGATATGTTGTGTAGTCAGTCATAAGTTAACATATACATATAAATTTTGTTAACATATACATGCGCCTGTGCCGGGCGCATTTTTTTGTTTTTGTGGGTTCCTGTTTTGTCAATTGTTACACCT
>JANQII010000260.1 GCA_028282195.1 Prolixibacteraceae bacterium | reverse complement strand
CTGCAGGCAGGGACGATTGTGTCCCGATGGTTATCGGGATCGCAATCAGGGTGGGTTAGTTGAAAAAAAGTGTCACCATTCATGACATTAGCAAATAGCACTATTTCATACAATTACAGCCATTTTCAGCTTCTAACTTTAAACAAGTTCAATTAGAGGCTTCCGAATGGTAGCCTCTTTTTTTGTTTCAAAATGTTATGAAACATTGGATATGAGACATGAAAATGATTATTTTTGCAATTATCGTGATCGTACACGGAGATTGTTAACAATCGAAACCAACATGAAACAAATTAGCGAATTAACCATGAGAAATTTATCATTAACACTAATCATTTCACTATTACTTTCAATTACTTCATTAGCATCTGAACAAGGATGGATTTATTTGTTCGATGGAAAAAACCTGGATGGCTGGGAACAGCTAAACGGAAAAGCAAAATATGAAGTGGTTGACGGAATGATAGTCGGAACGACAGTAATGAACACCCCAAATTCGTTCTTAAGAACAAAGGAAACATATGGTGACTTCATTTTTGAAGTAGAACTATTAATTGAAAATAACATGAACTCCGGTGTTCAATTCCGTAGTTTGAGTGATCCTTCCTATAAAAATGGCCGTGTCCATGGCTACCAGTGCGAAGTTGATCCTTCAGCCAGGGCATGGAGTGGTGGAATTTATGACGAAGCAAGACGTGGATGGCTTTATCCTTTAACCAACAATGAAAAAGCACGTTCGGCATTTAAATTAGGGGAATGGAATCATTATCGTATCGAGTGTATTGGTAATACATTACGAACTTTTGTAAATGGCCAGCCTGCTGCCTATTTGGTCGATGATATGACTGCTGAAGGTTTTATTGCTTTGCAAGTGCATTCTATTCGTGATCAGTCACAGGAGGGTAAACAAATAAAATGGAAAAATATTCGAATTAAAACTGAAAACCTTAGGCCAACTAAAGCAGAAGACATTTTCGTTGTTAATTTGATTCCAAACCAGTTGAGTAAAGCTGAAAAGAAGCAAGGCTGGAAATTGTTGTTTGATGGAAAAACAAGCAACGGTTGGAAAAGTGTAAAGTCAGACGAATTCCCTAAAAAAGGTTGGACTGTTGAAAACGGGGAACTAACTGTTTTATCTAGTGACGGAAAAGAGAAGAACAGGGGAGGTGATATTATTACCACTGAAAAATTCTCTGCTTTTGATCTTCAATTTGAATTTAAACTGAAAGAAGCTGCAAATAGCGGAATAAAATATTTTACAGGGAACAACGGGCCTTCAATTGGTCTTGAATATCAGATTTTGGATGATGAGCATCCTGATGCTGCAAAAGGAGTTATTGGAAACAGGACTGTGGGTTCATTATACGATTTAATTCCAGCAAGATATGACAGACGTTTTGTGAAAAATGTTGGAGAATGGAACCTGGGGCGTCTGGTTGTTTATCCGGATAACAAAGTTGAGCACTGGGTCAATGGATTTAAAGTGGTTGAATATGAACGTGGATCAGCAATTTTTGATGCACTGGTTGCAAGAAGTAAGTATGCCAGGTATGAGAATTTTGCAATGGCAGAAGAATCCCCTATTTTGATTCAGGACCATAACGACGAAGTTCATTTCAGGAGTATAAAAATTAAAGACCTTTCTAAAAAAGAAGAGGCCGGGATAAAACTTGGAATTGCCTCATATTCTTTACGTGAGTTTAGCCTGGAAGAAACTTTGGCTATGGCTAACAAATTAGGAATTGACCGCATTGCATTGAAAGCTTTTCATCTTCCTTTGGATGCATCCGACAAAGAAATTAAAGCGGCAATTCAGAAATCGAAAGATGCAGGTGTAGAAGTATACGGTGGAGGTGTTATTTACATGAAATCACAAAAGGAGGTTGATCATGCTTTCAAATATGCAGAAAAGGCAGGTATGGAAATGATTATTGGGGTACCGACCCATGAACTACTTCCTTATGTAGAAGAAAAAGTAAAGAAATATGATATCAGGCTGGCAATTCATAACCATGGGCCTGGTGACAAATTGTACCCAAGTGCTGAAAGTGCTTACGAGTTGATTAAAGATATGGATTGCCGAATGGGATTGTGTATTGATATTGGCCATACAAAGCGTATAAACAGAAGTCCCTCGCAAGATCTTAATGACTTTTTCGACCGGGTATTTGATATCCATATTAAAGATGTTACGAAGGCGGCTCATGATGGAAGGACTTGTGAAGTGGGACGTGGTGTAATTGATATACCACAGTTTTTAAAGGATGTAATTGATTCAGGCTATTCAGGTACAGTAGCACTGGAGTATGAAAAAGATGGAAAAGATCCTCTTCCGGGAATGGCAGAATCTTTTGGGTACATTCGTGGCGTTTTAAAAACTTTTGAGAAATAACCATTAAATAATAAACCATGACAAATAGAAGGGAATTCATTAAAAAAGCTGCTGTAAGCACCGCCGGAGTTACTATTGGTGGAGCAGCACTTGGTATGTCTGCAAAAAGCTATTCAAGAATTATTGGTTCAAACGACCGGTTGGTTGTAGCATTAATGGGCTGTGGAAGACGGGTTGGTGCTTATTACGGACCAATTGCAAACAGCAAAAACAACGTTGACTTAGCTTACATTTGCGATGTAATGAAAAAGCAACGCGAAAAGACAGCCGAAAAACTGAAAGGAAAAGTAACAGGAAAAGCAGCTGTAGTAAATGATATAAGGGAAGTATTCGCTGATAAAGACGTGGATATTGTTTTTAATGCAACACCTGACCACTGGCATGCACCGGGTGCATGGATGGCTATGGAGGCTGGCAAGCATGTCTATCTTGAGAAACCATGTAGCCACAACCCCAAAGAAGGTGAATTGTTGGTAGCTTTTGAGAAAAAATACAACAAGCTTATCCAGATGGGTAACCAGCAAAGATCAGCTCCTGAATCAATTGAAATCATTAATGAAATTCATAATGGTGTCATAGGCGAAGCATACAAAGCTGTTGCTTTTTATAGTAATGCCCGTGGCGAAGTTATTGTGCCAAAAGTTGCACCTGTACCCGAAGGATTGGACTGGGGTTTATTTCAGGGGCCTGCACCAAGAAAGGCGTACGAGCATGATACGTGGAACTATAACTGGCACTGGTATGGTTGGGATTACGGTACCGCTGAAACCGGGAACAATGCAACCCATGAATTAGATATTGCTCGCTGGGCTTTACAGGTGACATATCCAAATTGGGTTGATGTAGAAGCTGCAAAACGACATTATATCAATGATGGCTGGGAAATGTATGACACGATGGATGCTACTTTTAAATTCCCGGGGAATAAGGTAATCAAGTGGGATGGAAAGAGCCGTAACTCGCATAAAACTTATGGTTCCGGAAGAGGTACCATTATTTATGGTACTGAAGGATCGGTTTATGTTGACCGCAATGGATATAAGCTTTTCGATCGTACAGGAAAAGTTATCAAAGATAGTAAGGCCAAAGAACAAGAAGCTGGGACCGCTCTTGGAGGAGGTGGGGGCATGACTGATATGCACGTTGTTAACTTCTTCAATGTAATCAGGGGAAAAGAAAGCAAACTTAATTCATCGATTACAGAAGGATCTATCAGTCAGCAATTGACACATTATGCGAATATTTCTTACCGAATTGGAAGATCATTCGATGTAAATACAGAAAATGGACGTATAAAAGATAAAAAGGCTATGAAGCTTTGGGGACGCGAATACCAATCGGGCTGGGAACCAAAGCTATAATGATAAACGTTTTTAATTTGGGCCATCAGTTTATTTGGGACTGATGGCTTATCTTTCTTTAAATAAACCAATTAAATCTAAATCCATTAACTATGGAGAACAGTAGAAGAAATTTTTTGAAAAAATCAGCGGCAACAATTGGTGCACTTACAATTGTTCCGGGACATGTATTATTTGCCAAAGGTGAACTAAGAAATGCGAAAGGGGAGCTTATAAGAAAAGCTACAGTTGCTCCAAGTGATAAAGTCAATATGGCTTTCATTGGTATTGGAAACCGCGGGGGACAGATTCTTAGGGATTTCATGAATACCGGAATGGTAAATAATGTTGCTTTATGCGATACGGATATGGGAGCAGCTCACACAGTTAAAAGCATTGAGGCTTATCCGAAGCTGCCACAATTCCAGGATTTCAGAAAAATGTACGATAAAATGGCAAATGATATTGATGCCGTTTGTATTGGTACGCCGGACTTTTCGCATTTCCCTGTTACTATGCTGTCAATGTCTTTAGGAAAGCATGTGTATGTTGAAAAACCACTATCAAGAACTTTCCACGAGGCTGAACTATTAATGAATGCCGCGAAGAAATTCAAGGTGGTTACGCAAATGGGAAATCAGGGACATTCCGGTGCTAATTATTTTCAGTTTAAAACATGGCTTGAAGAAGGTATAATAAAAGATGTGACCAAAGTTACAGCATTTATGAACAATGTTCGTCGCTGGCATGGTTGGGACACAACTATAAAATCTTTTCCTAAAGGCCAGCCCATACCATCAACTCTGGATTGGGACACATGGTTAACAACAGCAGAATTCCACGAATATCACAAAGACTACATCAACGGACAATGGCGTTGCTGGTACGATTTTGGAATGGGTGCACTTGGTGATTGGGGAGCTCATATTATCGATACTGTACATGAATTTTTGGATCTTGGCATGCCTACTGAAATAAATCCGATATTGTTGGAAGGGCATAATCCATTCTTCTACCCTCAGTCTTCATCTATTGATTTTAAGTTTCCCAAAAGGAAAAAAATGCCAGCACTAACTATCGAATGGCGTGATGGTATGGATAATTTGCCGGATATGCCTGAAGGATATTACAGCAGCCTGAAAACGGAAAACGTACCAACAACCAATATGGGAGAAGTTAAGAAGGCGAAGCTTAGTCCGGGTAAATTTATCTATAGTAAAGATTTAACTTTCCAGGGAGGTTCTCATTCAAGCGAGCTTCGGATTGTTCCTAAGGAAGCTGAGCAAGACATGAAATTAAAATTGCCTGAAGTTCCTAAGAGTCCTTCTAATCACTTTGAGAATTTCGCACTTGCCTGTCGTGGTGAGGAAAAATGTCGTTCATCGTTTGATGTTTCTGCACCCTTAAGTCAGGTATTTTGCCTGGGTACAATTGCACAGCGTTTGGGTACAAAACTGAAGTTTGACCGTAAGAAAAAGCAAATCACAAATAATGAAAAAGCGAACCAGTTACTTGTTGGTACCCCACCAAGAAAAGGCTGGGAAGAATTTTATAAGTTGTAGTTTAAGTTTTTCAGTTTTACTTTAAACAACTTCATTGTTTAAAAAAGACCTCGTCAGTATAAATTGACGGGGTTTTTTTATTATCTGGTTAACGGTTAAAACCTCCGAATAATTTCGGTGCAGGCTCTGCTTCCGAGAACCCAGCCCTGGTTTCTATAAATTTTTACATTTAGCTGGAAGCCAGAAGTTTTGGATCATTTCATAATTCGGGTTGGTTTTATTGGATTAATTTAACTATCAGGTAGGGTGGGAATATGGACCATACTGCACTTCAACGAAACGGGCAATGCGGTTTTTAACCGCAAAGAAGCCTTGGGGAGAAGCTTAAAATGTAAGCAATGGGTGTCATCTTTTCAAAAGATGACATCCCTATACAGATTAAACCCACCTTCTTCGAGGGTGGATATTTATTCCCCGTTAGGTAATTGAACATGCCGGTTAACCGACTGGGGTACCTCGGGTTATCCGACACCTGTTTCCCATATCCCGTAGGGATTAAATAGCTGTAGCACTAGTGTCGTGTCATGTCTGAAATGACGGTTAAGTTGAAGTTATTTTGGTTTTTGACAAGACAAAAAATCTGCGCATAGCAGAGTTCTGTAAACGATTTTTTAACGCGGTCAAAAATCAAAAGAACGACACTTGGGCTGTCAGAGCAGGCGTGACGCGACACTAGGTTTTGTCCGGCTTTAGACGGGCTTACCCGGTG
>JANQII010000239.1 GCA_028282195.1 Prolixibacteraceae bacterium | reverse complement strand
AGAGTACTTGTATAAAAATATGTGAATCAAGGGTTTATTCTAAATATTCAGGAAAATCCGGATTTAAAGGCAAGATTTTCAACTCTTGATTCGCATAAGTAGTTTTAACTAAAAGTATTGTATATACATTGTATATATCATATAGATGACATATATTTGTATACACTTTGTATAAACATTATTTGTTATGAGAACCGCTGTAAAGAGATGGGGGAATAGTTTAGGTGTACGGATACCTAAATCAATATTAGAAGAAAATAGTCTAAAAGAAGGATCTGAAATCAATATTATCTCAAAAGACGGAACTATTATTTTTGAACCTGTAAAGAAGAAGTATAATCTTAAAGATCTTCTTGAGGGTATTAATGAGTCTAATCTGCATCGGAAAATATCAACCGGGGATTTTGTTGGTGAAGAAATCTGGTAAGTAAAAGCACCACAAAACGATCTCTAATTCCGAAAGTACGATAAAATGGAGATATGAAGGGAGCATTAGAAACTAATATTAATGAGTCCAACCTTCATGAAGAAATAGTAATCCCGGACTCGATAGGAGATATCTTATGACAAAATCGTACGTCCCGGAAAAGGGTGATTTCGTATTTATCGATTTTAATCCACAAGCTGGACACAGACCTGCGGTGGTTATATCCCCGAAGAGTTATAATGGCAAGACAAGACTATGTGTTCTATGCCCTATAACATCCAGTAAAAAAGGATATCCATTCGAAGTGGATTGTAATTCTAAAGAGATTAAAGGAGTTATTCTGGCAGATCAAGTAAAGAACCTGGATTGGAAAGCCAGGGGAATTAAATTTAAAGCAAAAGCCTCTACTGATGTACTGGAAGAAACAATGGAAAAAATAAAAGCATTGTTAATCGATGAGTAATTTTCTATTGGGTTAAAAATTTTTAATAAGATAAAGAGGCTGTCCCAAAAGTTAACTCAACCGCTAAGTATTTTAAGGAACCGCAAAAGACGCAAAGGATCAAATATTTCTATATCATAGCCTTAGTGTTCTTTGCATAATCTTATGCGTTCTTCGCGGTTTGAATTTTATTTTTTTAGGACAGTTTCATTATTTATTACGATTTAAGACCGAATACTTTTTCTGTTTCATCAGTTGGTTTTTGTAAATTTGATGCCTGAATAAAATAAGATCGAATGAATGGGAGAAGGCAGAGTTGTTTTAACTTCCAGCTTCCCCCCGAATACCCGGGGCTATCTTCAAACTATAAAAGAATATGAAACTTGTATTTGCTACCAACAACAAACATAAACTGATCGAATTAAGAAAAATGCTTGGTGACTCCATTGAGTTATTGAGTTTGAAAGATATTAACTGTTTTGAAGAGATTCCTGAGACCAATCCGACCTTAGAGGGCAATGCTTCTCAGAAAGCTTTTTATGTGTACGATAAGTTTGGTTACAATTGTTTTGCAGATGATACCGGTTTGGAGATTGAGGCTTTAAACGGAGAACCAGGTGTTTATTCGGCACGTTATGCAGGAGAAGAAAAGAGTGCTGAAGCAAACATGAAAAAAGTGCTTCAAAAAATGGGTGAAATAAATAACCGTAAAGCCCGTTTTAGAACTGTAATTTCGTTGGTGGTTGATGGTGATGAAAATCTTTTTGAAGGTGTTGTGGATGGTGAAATTTTAAAAGAGAAACGTGGTGAAGAAGGATTTGGATACGATCCGATTTTTCAGCCTGAAGGGTTTTCTGAATCTTTTGCACAGATGGAATTGTCTGAGAAAAATAAAATCAGCCACCGGGGAAGAGCGGTACAAAAGCTAGTGGCATTTTTGAATCGATAAGTTCATTACATGAAAGCAATATTTACATTTCTATTGATAATCAGTTGTTTCGTTTTTGCAAATGGACAATGGGTTGACTATCTCTCTTATTCATCAGCCATAAAAGTTATTGAAGCTGAAGGTAAAATATACTGTGCCACAACTGGCGGATTGTTTACCTATAACAAATCAGATAATAGTGTAGAAAAACTAACCGGGATAAATGGCTTGTCTGATGTTGGTATCCAGACAATCGGGTATGGTGAAGAATCAAATGTAGTTTTGATCGCATATGAAAACAGCAACATTGACCTTATCTTTGAGAATGAAGTTTTTAATTTATCTGATATTAAGCGTAAGCAAATAAGCGGGGATAAAAAGGTTTACAATGTTTTCTTTGCGGGGCAAACTGCATACCTTTCCTGTGGTTTCGGTATTGTAGCTCTAAATCTGGAAAAAAAGGAAGTTAAAGACACGTATTACATAGGCGATAATGGCTCTTCGATAAAAGTACTGGACATGACATCTGATGGTCAATTTTTATATGCAGCAACCGAAGAAGGGCTTTTTAAGGCAGATATAAATTCTCCAAACCTTCAAGACTTTACCAATTGGAACCATATCGATAATATTCCAAACCCTACCGGAACTTTTGACCAACTTGAATTTTATAATGGCAATGTTATTACCAACTATTCTGGTGCTGGCGAAATGTCAGATAAATTATATCGTTTGGAAGGCGGTACCTGGGCTACTTATTTACCAACGGTAACCCATGTTGAAGACATTCAGCTTAAAGGAATGACATTGATTTTAGCAAGATTGGGGCAAGTTGATCTCTATGACCAAAATGGGGACAGGTTGGAGAAAGTTGACAGGTATTCGTTTCCTGAGTACCATGTTTCCGGAATTAATGCGAAAAGTGCTGTGCTTGATTCTGACAATAACCTTTGGATTGCAGACTCAGAAGTTGGCTTGGTAAAAAAGAGCGGACAAAATTATGAGCTAACCATTCCTTCAGGTCCTGTTGACAATCAGGTTTTTTCCGTTTTAAGCAATGAAAATGATATTTGGGTGTCGAGTGGTGGACGGACTGTGATTTGGAACAATCTGAATTATAACCCTCAATTTCATCTTTTAAGGAATGATGAGTGGATCGTTTTCAACCGAAATACACACAGTGAGCTGAACGGTTTTCATGATATTGTTTGTATGGCTGTTGATCCCGGTGATCCAAACCATGTTTTTGCCGGATCCTGGGGTGGAGGGGTTGTTGAATTCAGGAATGGTGAGTTTGTTGAAAGGTATAATCAGTTTAACAGTTCTCTACAAACAGCTTTACCGGATGATTCTAGTCCAAATTTTGTCCGAATTGGAGGTATGGCTTTTGATTCCCAGGGAAATCTTTGGGTAACAAATGCATCAGTTGATAAACCTTTATCGGTTCTTAAAGCCAGTGGCGGTTGGGAATCGTTCGATTTCCCAGGGATTTCTACAGCTACATTTGTCGGTCAGATTGTAATTACAAAAGATGATGATCAATGGATCGTACTTCCAATGGGAAATGATTTGTATGTTAGAAAAGGCGATGGTTCAGATTCAAAAAGACTAAATTCAGTTTCTCGCTTTAATAGTACAGAAGGACCTGTATTAACAGATCATGGTGATATTCATTCCATTGCAATTGATCGTGAAGGTGAAGTTTGGATTGGAACCACAAAAGGGGTGACAAGGTATATAAATCCAGAGCAAGTCTGGGAGTCTGAAACCTTATATTCAGATCAACCCGGATTGGATTTAAATGACGGTATTTACCACCCGTTACTTGAAACCGAGACAGTAACAGCGATTGCGGTTGATGGAGCCAATCGTAAGTGGTTTGGCACTAAAAATTCCGGTGTTTTTCTTATTTCAGATAATGGGGAAGACGAAATTGAGCACTTTACAAAAGCGAATAGCCCCTTGCTTTCAGATGAAATAAACAGCATTGCAATTAGCCCGGGCGGAAAGGTGTTTATCGGAACCAGTAAAGGTTTAATTTCTTATAAAGGCAGTGCTTCTGAAGGTAAAAATGATTATTCAGATGTGTACGCTTATCCAAACCCTGTACGTGAAAATTATGATGGCGATATCATGATTGCCGGGCTTATTGAAGATACGGATATCAAAATTACTGATATAAGCGGAAATCTTGTATATATGACCAAGTCATTGGGAGGACAAGCCGTTTGGAATGGGGAAAACCTGCAAGGTAACCGGGTAAGTACTGGTGTTTACATGGTGCTTGGCAATGATAAATCGGGAGAGCAAACTTTTGTTACAAAGATTCTTTTTATCCATTAAATCATTCGCTCGTGTTAGAAAAAACCCGCGGCATTTTTTTACATCATATCAACTATTCTGAATCAAGTATAATTGCACGGATTTATACTGAAAAGTTTGGACAGCAATCTTATATTGTTAGCGGAGCAAGAGGAAAAAAGTCAAGTCTGAAAGTGAATCTTTTTCAACCCTTGTTTTTGCTTGATTTGGAAGTGTATCACAAACCAGGCCGTGATTTACAACGACTTAAAGAAGCCCGGGTTAATGTGCCATTTGAACAGGTTCCATATGATATCAGTAAAAGTACTCAGGCTATATTCCTGGCAGAAGTTATGATGCGTAGTTTGAAGGAGGAAGAAGCCAATCCGGATTTATTCAATTTCATTTTTCATGCCGCATGCTTGCTGGATGTAAAAGAGAGAGGGATTGCGAATTTCCATTTACTTTTTCTTCATAAACTGACACATTTTCTGGGAGTATTTCCAAAATATACAGATGAAAGTTGTTTTAAATATTTTGATCTTGTTTCAGCTTCGTTTAAACAAACAGAACCTGCACACCAGCAGTTTATGGATGTTGATACCACAAATAAGTTCAGGGAATTGTTTTTGGTGGATATAATTGAAAGTGAGCAAATTAGGTTGTCGGGGGCACAGCGAACTGTTTTGCTTTCAAAATTGTTGGAATATTACAAGATTCATATGGACTTAAAAGAAGAGATTAAATCTCTTGCTGTTTTGAAAGAAATCATGCGTTAGGTTTCTTTCTTCGGAATTGCGTATTTTTGTATTAAGGACTGTCCGACAAGTATTTATTTGGCGGCGTATTGCGAAACATGATTCAATCGAAATTACCAAATACTAACCCAAGCATATTCACAACAATCCACCACCTGATTGAGGAAACCGGTGCGATTGATGTCGCTATTGGGAAATCAGACTTTTGCTGCCCGGATGAACTGACCGAACTTGCAACAAAATACCTTAAAAACGGGTACAATAATTTCGCCCCACTTGAGGGTATTTTAAAACTTCGGGAGCTTATAGCCCAACAAGTTTCTGAAAACTATGGGTATAATTATAAGCCTGAAACAGAGGTAACAGTAACCGCGGGGACAATACAGGCGGTTCACACTGTTATTAGTGCAGTTATAAAAGAAGAAGACGAGGTTATTGTGTTTGAACCGGCTTTTGAATCGTATGTTCCTTCTATTGTCCTGAATGGTGGCAAGCCGGTTTATGTGAAGCTTAAAGAACCTGCTTTCAAGGTTGACTGGGAAGAGTTGCGTAAAATGATCAACTCTAAAACAAGAATGATTATTATCAATTCACCGCATAACCCAACCGGTTCTGTTTTCACTGAAGAAGATATGGTTCAGTTACAGAAACTAACCAATGGAACAAACATTGTCGTGCTTGGCGATGAGTTCTTTGAATCGATTGTATATGACAATCAGGTTCATCAGAGTCTTTCCAGGTATGAAAAACTGGCCGGCAGGAGCTTTGTCATTTCCTCGTTTGGTACTCCATTCAATATTAATGGATGGGGTATTGCCCATTGCCTTGCTCCGGAGCCTTTAATGAAAGAATTTAGGAAAATACAGCAATTTCAGCTTTACAATGCGAATACTCCTTTGCAGCATGCATTGGCAGAGTATCTTCCAGGTCAAGAGTCATTTTCTGAGATTTCAGGGTTTTATCAGGGAAAACGCAACTATTTCTCACGTTTACTTGATGATAGCTTATATGAACTGGTGCCGGCACATGGAGGGTATTTCCAGTTGCTTGATTACTCAAAAGTTTCTGATGAATCAGACAAGATCTTTGTAGATCGGCTTGCAAGGGATTTTGGGGTGGCTACAATTCCGGTATCGGCATTCTATCATGAAAAAAGCCGTTCAAAGTATATTCGTGTTTGCTTCGCTAAGGAGAATAGTAAACTGGAACAAGCCGCAGAACGGTTGCTCCAGGTACCATCAATGATTGTAGGAGATTTATAATTAAAGGTTAAAATAACTACAGACCTTTCAGTCAGTCAATTTTAATACGTTATTTTCCTTCCAACTTCTGGCTTCCAGCTTCCTTCTTTTATTTTTACTTTTTAATAAGCAGCCAGGTATCGGCGTATTGAGGGTAATCATTACGGATTTGATACACACGTTTACGCGCTTCCATTTCATTGGTAAATGAATTAACACATACCCTGAAATAACCGGTCTCGCTATGCAATACAATTGGACTAAATCCCTGAGGGCTTAATTCCTGTTTGTATCGATTTGCATTTTCATTACTACTGAAACTACCGATGATTACAAAATAGGTGCTGTTTTCGTACCTGGCTTTATCTTCCTGCTTATCAAACGTGAATGTTTCAGATTGAATACGAACAGGCTTTTCATTTGTTTTAGGCTGTTCGTACATTTTATCTGAAGTTGGATTATTTCTTACTTTTCCTGGCTCAGTACCCGGGACTTCAAAAACTTTTGTTGCAGGCTCTGCTTCCTGGGTTAGTTCTGAGTCATCTTTCTTTTTAAGATTCTCAATTACCTTACAACCTGGCGTTAGAACTGAAAGTATTAATCCGGCTAAAAGTATCTTTTTCATATCTATAACATTTAATCGTTTCCAATCATCAAAAATACAAAAAAGACTAGCCAGAGAGAGGGAAATTGCAGATTGGTTATCAACCGGAGATTGTTAAAATCTACATGTTTAGCATTTTTCTTAAGTGTCGTTGTCCGTTTTCGCTCTTGTAAAATTTACTACGCCAAATGGCTTTCTTTTTTGTTTCAAAACCTTCGTGGTAAAGCATTATCCAGGGGGATATGCCTTTTGTAAATTCAATTAATCCTTTATTGTGAGCAATTTCAGCTTTCTTAAGGTCTTCCGTGAAACCGTAAAAGAAACGATGGTGCTCCTGGTTATAGATAACGTATGAGAAGTAGTTCATAGTACAAAAATAGCTAAAAACGAGATGTTTTCTTTTTATCGATAAAAAAATGAGCAACCTGGTTAATCGTTTTTCAGGGATAATTTGATTTTAACCCAACAGTACTAGTCTGTACTATTATTTTTCTAAAAATTTATTTGACTGTTAAATAGATCTTTGTGGTGATGTGGTCAATTCTATTTCAACATTTCTATTCCATTCTTTGAACAAATTGCAAGTATTAACGCTTATTTTTTAATGAATTGATACTATTTCTTTATTGAAATAACAGTTCGACACCTAAAACAGATTGTGAATTTTAATAAATGCTGAAAATAAACGAATTGAGCTATAACTATGGATATTAAGTATTTCTGTCCTTAGTGGGGGTCAAAAGACCTTGATCATAGAGAGTTTGTAAAAAAAGTAAAAGAATCCGGCTATGATGGCATTGAGATGAGTTTACCTCTTGATGAAAAAGAAAAGCAGGCAGTTTTAGATGTGATAAAAGAATATGACTTGCTTTATCTGGCACAACATTGGGAAACTGTTACAACTGACTTTGAGGAGCATAAAAAGGAATATCGAAAGAGGATTGAGAATCTGGCAACAGCGAAGCCTTTGCTTATTAACTCTCAAACCGGAAGAGATTTTTTTACGTTTGAACAGAATGCCGGGTTAATTGGTATTGCAGATGAAGTTTCTAAAAAGCATGGAATAAAAGTTTTGCATGAAACGCATCGGGGAAAATTCAGCTTTGCGGCACACATTACAGCAGAGTTCATGAAAAAACTACCCGGTTTACAGCTTACGCTGGATATGTCGCATTGGTGCTGCGTTGCAGAAACATTACTGAAAGATCAGCAGGAAGCGGTAGAGTTAGCCGTTGAAAGAGCAGGGCATATCCATGCCAGGGTTGGCTATATGGAAGGGCCGCAAATACCTGACCCAAGAGTGCCTGAATGGCAAAATGAAGTTGATGTTCATGTTGACGTTTGGAAACGTATTGTTGACAAAAACCGAAAAGATGGAAAGTCCGTTTTTACAATCACTTCTGAATTTGGGCCATATCCATATATGGTTCATCTTCCGTACACTCAACAACCTCTTACCAGTCAGTGGGAGGTAAACGTACACATGATGAATATGTTGAAATCAAAGCTATAAAAACCATTGCCAAATAGAATTAATCAACTAAGAAGATGAGTGTGAAAGAATATACCTTAAGGGATTATAGTCTTATTGGGGTTGAGGCCTCGAAGGCTATTGAGATGGGCTTAGTAGATGCCGAATGGTATCAATCACCCGTTCCGCGTGAAAAAATGAGGGAGCTCCTTGTTCGGAAAGATGGTCCGGCTGTTAGGGATACCATCATTTGGTTTGGCCTGATATTGGGCTTCGGTTACCTGGTTTTCCTCTGGTGGGGAACCTGGCTGGCTATTTTACCATACATTGTTTACAGTGTTTTATATGCTTCTACTTCTGATTCGCGCTGGCATGAGTCAAGCCACGGAACAGCTTTTAAAACAGACTGGATGAACAATGCGTTGTATGAAATTTCATCGTTTATGGTTTTCAGGCAATCAACTGTTTGGAGGTGGAGTCATGCAAGACATCACAGTGATACAATTATTCGCGGGCGTGATCCTGAAATTGCAGTTCCTCGCCCCCCGGATATTAAAATGATGCTATTCAATTTTATCGGACTTCAGGGCTCCATTCCGGAAGCAAGGCGCTTATTTACTCATGCAGCAGGTAAAATCGATCCTGAGGTTGCTACATACTTACCCGAAAGTGAAAACAAAACGGTTATTTTTAAAGCCCGGGTTTATATTCTCATTTTTGCGGTTGTAATAGCGCTTAGTATTATTTATAGTACAATCCTTCCTTTAATGTACATTGGCTTGCCAACCATTTTAGGTGGTTGGTTAATGCCTGTTTATGGTTTTACTCAACATGCAGGGCTACAGGAAAATGTGTTGGATCATCGATTAAACAGCCGAACGGTTTATATGAACCGAATCCATCGCTTTTTATATTGGAACATGAATTATCATGTGGAGCACCACATGTTTCCTTTAATTCCTTATCATGCACTACCCGAGCTGCATGAACAAATTAAAGACGATTGCCCAAAACCATATAACGGAATAATAGAAACTTTCAGGGAAATTATTCCGGCTGTCTTTAAGCAGGTGAAAGACCCCTCATACTATGTTGACCGGGAATTACCTGAAGGAGCTGGCACTTTGGATGATATTAAAGGAACTGATGCAGAAATACGAACCGGAAAACTTGTGAATGGTAAACTTGAAATCTGTCATTTTAATGAATTGCCAAAAGGCGATGTAATTCGTTTTGACTTTGATCAGAAAACGTATGCATTGTACAGAACAAATAGTGATTGTTTTTATGCAACCGATGGAATTTGCACACATGGGAATGCACATTTGGCGGAAGGAGTTGTAATTGGCGATATTATCGAATGTCCCAAACACAATGGACGCTTCGATTTAAAAGATGGTTCCCCAAAACGAATGCCTGTTTGTGTTGGTATTAATACGTTTAAAGTTGAACTGATCGATGACATTGTTTACCTGGATTTAAAAGAAGTTCAGGAAAAAGATGAAGAGATAAAGAAATCATTCAAGGTTGTTAGCAATAAAAACGTAGGAACATTTATCAAAGAACTGGAGCTTGAAGCCGTTAATGGCGATGCTCTTTCTTATCAGCCCGGACAATATATCCATCTGTCTATACCCCCACATAAAACCAGTTTTTCTGATTTTAAAATTGATAAACCTTATCAGAAAGCCTGGGAAGATGGAAAGCTGTTTAATTCGTGGTCGGAAAATACCATTTATTCCAAGCGAAATTATTCGTTGGCTACCAATCCGGCAAAAGATTCAAATTTGAAGTTTAATATCCGAATCTTTTTGTCACCCAATTCTGAATCGGTTACTGCTGGCACAGGTTCATCTTACGTGTTTGGTTTAAAAGAAGGAGATGAAGTAAAACTCAGTGGACCTTTTGGCGACTTCCTGATTAAGGATACTGATCGCGAAATGGTGTATCTTGGCGGAGGGGCAGGAATGGCTCCTATTCGTTCTCATTTATCCCATCTTTTCGAAACGCAAAAAACAAAAAGAAAAGTTAGCTTTTGGTATGGGGCCAGATCATTAAATGATTTATTTTACGACGATTATTTTAAGAAAATTGAAAAGGAAAATTCGAATTTCTCATTTAAGGTTGCGTTGTCAGAACCGGCAAAAGATGACAAATGGGACGGTGAAGTTGGGTTTATTCATGAGTATCTTTTAAATGAATACCTTTCAAAACATGAAAATGTTAAAGAAATCGAATTCTATTTATGTGGTCCTCCGGCAATGATAAAAGCATCAATGGCTATGCTCAAAAAACTTGGGGTATCTGCCAAGATGATTGCCTTTGATGAGTTTTAGTATTTAACATCTGAAACATTGATTTGAATAAATATATCCTCGGGATTTAACCCGGGGATTTTTTGTTACTAAGGGATTTCCCCTATTTACACTCTATTTTGATACATTTTCCTTCAATGTTTATTATTTTTAACAAAAAATATTTAAGCGGTAAAAAATCATTCAAAATCTTACGATATGAAAAATATTGTTATTCTGGTATTAGCGATTCTTGGGTTTTCTTTTTGTCCTTCATCAGAAGAGGCTGCTAAGGAAGAAATGAACCTGCGTAGTGGTTTTTTAATCACGGTTCAGGATAATACAACCCGTCAGTTTCATAAGTATATTGTGGAAAACAAAGATTCTGTAAACGTTATTTTTACATCTTTCTTTAAGTCAGAATTAGAGCTTGGAGAAGTAGATCGTCCAATATCAATTTTTAACGGCGAGCACGATTTCTATATTGCCAGGGTGAATGTTTTTGATAAACCAAATGGCAAAAAAGGCTTTAAAAACCTAAAGTACCCTCCAATTTACGTGAAGCCTAAAGAACGCAAGAAAAAATCCGGAAGGGCTCCGGTTTATATGGAGTTTTAGATTGTTTTATTGCAAAAAAGATTTTCAAAAAAGTCATTACGAAATTGAGTAATGATAACCACAAAATATTGTCACCTACTCACTTCAACGAGTAGGTGTTTTTTATGTATAAAGAAGTGAAATGAAGCAATGTGTAATATTTGATATGGATGGTGTTTTAATAGACAGTGAACCCGTTCATATGGCTTGCGAGAGGGAAATGTTTAGCTTATTGGGCATATCCGTTAGCCAGGAAGAACATCATTCGATGATTGGTAGTACTGATGAAGCTATGTGGTCAAGGATTGGCAGTAAGAATAAAATATCTAAGCAATTGCCCGAATTGATTAAGCTAAAGAAGGAATTGTATTTTGAATATTTAAAGCACAATAATAAGCTGGAACCCATTCCATATATTCCTGAATTAATCGATGATTTACTGAAAAATGATTTTGTTTTGGCAGTGGCTTCGTCATCGCTCCGGGTACAGATTGATTTTATTCTTGGCAAATTGAAATTAAAGCAGTTTTTCAAACATACCATTAGCGGAGAAGATGTTCCCAGGGGCAAACCACATCCTGATATATTTTTGAAAGCTGCGGAATTGTCTGGGGTTAACCCAAAATCATGTTTGGTTATCGAGGATTCGCATAATGGGGTAACTGCCGCAAAAAAGGCCAGTATGAAATGTATAGGCTACATGAACCCCAATTCAGGCACGCAGGATTTGAGTGCTGCTGATATGCAGATTACTTCATATAATGAGATATCTGTTGAGAGTATTATCAGTTTGATTGAGCAGTAAACGCTACTTAAAGCAGATTATAGAGGGACTTTTTTATTTGCGACTTACATGATTCGTAAGAGAAATTAATACATATTCTTTGTCTGTTTTGTGTATTATTTCCAGGGAAAATAAGCAACAAGGGTTGACAATTTGACAACTTAATAATTCTTCTTATTTTTGCTTTATAATTATTAAAGATATTTGTAAGTCTATAATTAAAATTTTTATCGTTATGAATAAAAAATTATTGAGGCTTCTTTATGAGAATAGTAGCATTCAACCTAATTCGTGATTTTTACGAAAAGCATAACCAGGCAAAAGTTCCGTTATTAGTAATTTACCAAACACTAAAGGAAGGTAAATACAGTAATAATAACCAGATTTTAGAGAGTTTCCCCAGAAGTAGCCTTATAAAAGGGACAAAAAGCCAGATCGTATTTAGAGTTAAGGGAAACGATTTCAAAATGATCATACAATTTGATTATTCAAAACAGATAGGAAGAATTAAATTTATTGGAACACATACAGAATACGATAGATTATAATTCAAAAAAGAGATTCGAATTAAAAATGAATAAGATTAAGCTAATTAGAACAGAGAAAGAGCATACGCAAGCTTTGGAAAGACTTGATTACTTAATGGATATGGATCCAAAAGCAAATACCCCGGAAGGAGATGAACTTGATATTCTTGCTGTTTTAATTGAGAAATACGAGGAAGAAAACTTTGAAATTCCTGTACTTGACCCTATTGAAGTAGTTAAATACTTTATGGAAGAGAGAGGATTCGAAAGAAAGGATTTAATCGGTATAATAGGTGATAAAACACTTGTATCCAGGGTTCTTAACAAAAAAAGGAAACTAACCCTTGAAATGATTAGAAAACTAGGCACATATTTATCAATTCCGGTTAACCTATTAATTGCAGATTATGAAATTGTTTAAGGGAAGTAATTGAAGATTCGCATAATGGAGTAACAGCTGCAAAAAAGGCCAAAATGAAATGTATAGGCTATATTAACCCCAATTCGGGTACGCGGGATTTGAGTGCAGCTGATATGCAGATTCATTCATTTAGTGAGATATCGGTTGATGTAATAAACAAGCTCTGTTAAACCTGTAATTCTTATCTTTCGATGAAATACATCACAAAAAATAGTATCGAATTTTATAGATTACAATGGTGTGCTCCTGTGTGTATTAAGGCAATCTACATTTTCGACATTTGGATGGAAAAGCTAAGTGAGAAGCTATTCGATTATTAACCGAAGATGATTTTGAACCATTTTAGAGATTATTCCAAACATGATTTTGATCTTTATAAGGTAGCGGATTCTAAATATACCTGAGATGATAATATTATATGTAACAGAAAGAACTTTTTAATGACTAAATTAAACCTCTAAAAAGGATTTTTAATGTAGTTTTTATATGAAAAAATTGGAAAATGTTAAATTTCATGAAGTTAATTTGCCATAGTTTTAATAGATTAGCAGTGTATTTAACTATTTATTTGTAACAAATGCTTAGCTAAATGAGAATTTTTAATCTTGGTTATATGCCAGTATTCCTTGACTTATATGCTCCAAGCCTCCCAGAACATAAAACCAAACTTATTCATACGTGTTTAAGGTTAAACATCTTATTATTAAGTTATGTTTGAAAAATATTTACAGATAGAAACACTAAGCCTTGTCTTAGCTGGAGATTTTAATCCAGTAATCTTGCAACCCTTTTGGCTTGCGAATAAGAATTTAATTCGAGAAACCGAGGCTGAAAATGCTGATGTAGAAGTAATCCATAACGATCTTGTTAAATATAGTTTAAATGACTGGGCAGGTATTGAGATTACAAAAAATAGATGTGAGTTTAAATCAACAAAGGAACCATATTTCGAAATACTTAAAGACCTTATTACTAGTTCGTTTAGAGTGTTAAATGAAACTCCGATTAGAGCTTTAGGTATGAATCATATTTTTGATCTTAAACTTCCTAATGAAGATGCTTATCTGAAATTTGGTCATTCACTTTCTAATCTCAACTTCTGGGAAGATAGTATTAAAGATCCAAAATTATTGAACATAGAAATTATAGAAGTAGACCGATACGATGAAGAGATTGGACAAAGAAGAGTACGAATAAGTCCCACTGATCAGCAACAGATTAAATACGGGGTAACTGTAAATATAAATAACCATTTTGATCTCAATAAACCAGAGAAAAAAATTAATGCTGTTGATCAATTAGAAAAAAAATGGAAAGATTCTTTTGAACAATCAAGACTGATTCTAAATTCTATATTTTCAAAAATGGAGTTTTAATTATGAAAGCAGAAACAAATTTACAAGATCATTGGATATTGGATATTGATTATTCAAATAAAATTGAAGCTTCGAAAGAAGTACAAATAGTTTTTGACTCTATCATCTCTAATGTAGGTTTTTCTAATGAAGAATATAAAATCGCGAATAAAGCATCTGAGACAGAAAACAAGAAATATAAAAATCTAGATGAAACTGAATTTAACCTTATTACTTCCAAAGATTTTGCTGAGGTTCCTAATATAATTCTAAAACCCAAGCCTAAATATAAAAACTATATTAGTGGATCTCAGAATTGGGTTGGTCATGTTATTAAGCTTGATAAACATATCTTCACTGCAAAACTTGAAGATAAAAATAGTCCTAATACGTATGAGACTGCTCAGTTTGAAATAAAAGATGTCACCGAAGATGACCTAGATTTATTAAAACCAGGAGCTGTCTTTTATTGGAGTATTGGACGTGCTCATCAAAATAACCAAGTAATAAAACAATCAATTATTAGATTTAAACGTGCCATTGAAGTCACCACTGGTGAATTTGAAGATATTCTTGACAGTGCAGATGACTTGAATAATCACTTAAATTGGGGTTAAATATCCAATGACTAAGGTTCTTAATAATATCATTGAAGTAAGTTTAATTGGAACAGGTGGTGGTTACGGGGAAAGCATTGTTCTCAAATTGGGAGATAATAATTGGATCGTTATTGACTCTTGTATAGATCCTTCCTCCCAAAAGTCTCTTCCTTTATTTTACTTAAAGCAAATGGGTGTTGATGTTTCGAGAGACGTTAAACTAATTCTATGTACACATTGGCATGATGATCATATACTTGGAATCTCAGATTTACTAAATGAGTGCACTATATCAGAGCTCTCATTCGCACCTCCTACGGATAGGAGAAAGTTCCTGCAATTTGTAGGACTAGATTTTCATAAAGTATCAAGTGAATCTAGTGCATCCTCCTCGATTGAATTAAATAAGTGTTTAGAAATTAGCAGAAAAAGACAAACAAAAATTATTAATGCAGTTCAGGATAGAGTATTATGGTCTCATAAGGATGAAGAAGTAAGTTGTGAGCTTATATCTTTATCCCCATCAGACTTTGTTCTTGAAGAATTTAATTTTGAGGTTGCAACATTAATGAATGAGTATGGCTCTTCAAACAGGAAAATTGTTAGCAAATCGCCAAACGACAAGAGTGTAGCTCTTCTTGTTAAGGCTAATGATCATCGGGTCATTCTTGGTTCAGACCTTGAAATTTCAGATGATAATAGAAAAGGATGGTTGTGCATATTAGATAATAATCAATGTATTGATTTAAAATCTTCATTATTTAAGATCCCACATCATGGATCAAAAAATGCATTTCACAAAAGAGTATGGGAAGAAATCATTCAAGAAAACGCAATAGCAAAACTTACTCCTTGGAATAGAGGTGGTAAACTCCCAAAGACTGAGATGCTCAGAAAATATAAAGAATATACTGACAACCTTTACATGACATCCCCATTATCAAATGACAAACCTAAAAAAAGAGATCGAAGTATCAGTAAAGCAATTAATAAATTTAATACGACACTACGTGAGGTGAAATTCAGTCTGGGTATTGTCAGATGTAGAATTGATATATCTACTCCTGAAGCGAAATGGGATGTAGAATTAATTGATAATGCTCTCAAAGTTTCTGATGAATACATACTTAGACATAACGTTTAGAAATTTCATGCAAAATTTAGCTTCTCTTCTCTGTCCCATAAAAAACTAAAGGCTTCGCAAGACTTAATAGATACGTGATGTAGTCCCGTCGGGCTTCGAGACTTCGGAGGAACCTGTATCTGCAATTTTTAATATTCAACTACTTTGGACAGCAAAATTGAGGGCACAAAAAAGCCCCTGAAAAACTCAGAGGCTTTGTAATGTAGTCCCGACGGGAATCGAACCCATATCTACAGTTTAGGAAAAAAGAAAGCCTCTCAATGGTTAAAATTATTGGCAACGGGGAGTTAAAACCACCCAAAAATATGAGGTCAAAAAAACTTGGTCTCTAAAGATTACCCTGATGCATACTGATATGTAATTAAGAATATTACGCAATAGATATTCCGCGGAATGTATGGAGAATAATAACATTCCGTGGAATAAATATCCACCCTCAAAGAAGGTGGGTTTGATTTGCACCCATAGAGCACTTAAAGGGAAAACAACACAAAAAGTCAAAATAAGAAATAAGGAACAAAACAGATAAGGATTAGCATGGAACTTTCTGATTGGATAATTCCTGTCTAAAAGACAGGCAGGCTTATTCGATATTTTACATTTTCTTGTTGAAGATCAAAGCACAGCCGTTTAAATATGGCCACCGTCAAAGAAGGTGGTTTTATTGATTATAATAAAACAAATTCCGCGGAATGTATGTATATTTGATGCGATTCCGCGCAATAAGATCAATAATGAAATGGAAATAATTGGAAGAAAAGATGAGATCCGAAAGATGAAGTCATACCTGAATGATAAAAAAGCTCATCTTTTGGCGGTTATTGTGAGAAGAAGAGTTGGTAAGACATTTTTGATACGAGAAGTATATAAAGAAAACAAAGTATTTGAAATGACGGGATTAAAAGATGCAAATCTTAAATCTCAGCTTAATAATTTCAACTTACAACTGAACGAGTACTTCCATCAAAAAGAACAATACGAAAAACGTGACAGTTGGTTATTGGCATTTAACCTGTTAAGTAAAGTTCTACGCAATATTGAATTCGAACAGAAACCAGTTGTGTTTTTTGACGAATTACCATGGATTGCAGGTAAAAGGTCTGGATTTCTGGAGGCTCTGGCGCATTGGTGGAACAATTGGGCATCACAACAGAATATTATTGTTGTCATATGTGGTTCAGCTGCATCATGGATGATCGAAAACATCGTAAATGCAAAAGGAGGACTTCACAATCGAATTACCAAATTGTTCACACTAATGCCATTTACCCTTACAGAAACCAAAGAATTTCTGGAGGCTAAGGAAATTAAAATTAGTAATTATCAAATAATCCAACTTTACCTCGCAATGGGTGGAATACCATTCTATTTGGAGCATATCTCCAAAGGTAAAAGTGCAGCTCAGAATATTCAGGAGATGTGTTTTACAAAGGATGGGATACTAAGAAAAGAATTTGAGAATCTTTATCCGGCTTTATTTGATCATGCCGGGAACCATATAAAAGTAATTAAAGCCCTTGCCAGCAAATCTAAAGGTCTCGATAGACAGGAAATCCTTAGAAAAACCGATATGACAGATGGTGGTTGGTTTTCAAAAATTCTTAACGAATTGGAATCGTCAGGTTTTATTTCAACTTATGAACCATTGGAAAAGAAAAAGAAAGATACTTTGTACAGGTTGACAGATGAATACTCTTTTTTCTTTCTCAGCTTCATTGAAGGTAAAAACAAATTACGTGGAGATGATTGGATGAGTATAAGCACAGGGCAGGAATATAAAATATGGTGTGGATATGCATTTGAAAACTTATGTATAAAACATGTAGACTATATTAAAAAAGCTCTTGGTATTTTAGGTGTACAAACTAAAGTGAGTAGCTTCCTGCACAGAAAAAATAAAGACTATGAAAAAGGATTTCAAATTGATATGCTTATTGATCGGAAAGATGATGTAATAAATATTTGTGAAATGAAATTCTACTCTGACGAATTCACTATCAATACTGAATACTCTGTAAACCTAAGAACAAAAAAGGAAGGATTAAAAGCAGTTACAGGAACAAAAAAAATGGTTCATATAACATTTATAACAACATATGGTATTTTGGAAAACCAAAATAAAATTGATTTCGTAGATAATGATTTCACGATCGATATTTTTTTTAAATAATAAAAGCCCCTGGAAAATAGACTTTTCCAAATGGTAATACAGAAAAATAGATTTTTTCTCTATCAAAAAAGACAGGGGTAGACAAATCATACCCCTGTGTAGACAAATTGACCTTCGTAGTCCCAAGCGGAGAAGTATCGAACTTTTTGCTAGATGATTATGACGCTTTGTTGGGTTTTATAAACTCAGAAATGCAGAAAAATAGACTCAACCTGTGACAAGTATCTCTCATATGATTTCACTTTTTATGTTGAAAAGGGAAAGTGGCGGTTTAGATAAAACAGGAATCTTAACAATGCAGATAAATTGTGATATAAGAAGTGCCAGTTTGTTTTCGGAAAGTATTATTAGAAAATACATCTCAATTTTATCTTGATAAAAGTGTAGTTTATTGTCTATTTTATCTTGATAAAATGTATATTTACACTAGATTTAAATCGATGAATGTATGTACCGGGAATCAATTGCCAGCTTGATAAAATGGAAAGAAGATAAATTCCGTAAACCACTTATTGTAAGAGGCCCCCGCCAAGTAGGGAAAACGTGGCTTATACAGGAGTTTGGACGTACTTCGTACACTAAAATTGTTTATGTAAACTTTGAAGAAACCCCGGCACTGCAAGATGTTTTCTCCATTGATTTTGATATTGAGCGAGTTATTACGGTACTCCAAATACAGACCCAAACAACAATAACGGCGGAAGATACGTTGATTGTTTTCGATGAAATACAGTCGGCAGAACGTGGGGTAACTTCCCTGAAATATTTCTGTGAAAAAGCCCCTCAATACCATGTGATTGCAGCTGGTTCCCTGCTTGGAATGGGATTACACAGCCAAATCTCATTCCCGGTTGGCAAGGTCGATTTTCTGGATTTACGTCCCCTTTCATTTTACGAGTTCCTGCTTTCATTAAATGAATCTGCGCTGGTTGATGTTTTAAAGTCGAAAAACTGGAGCGTTATCTCCATCTTTTCCGGGAAATTGAAAGAATATCTCCGCTATTACTTTTATGTGGGGGGAATGCCCGAAGTCGTAGATGCTTTTGTCCAAACCAGGGACTGGCAATTAGTTCGCCGTATTCAGAACAGGATACTTAATTCATATGAGGGTGATTTTTCAAAGCATGCTCCCAACGAGACCGTTCCCCGTATCCGAATGGTTTGGCAAAGTATACCTTCACAACTAGCAAAAGAGAATAAGAAATTCGTATATGGCGTTTTACGGGAGGGCGCCCGTGCCAAAGACTTTGAGCTGGCTATTCAATGGTTGGTCGATTGTGGGTTACTGCTGAAAAGCCATCGTGTATCGAAACCCGGAATCCCTTTGGCTGCATATCAGGAGATTTCCATTTTCAAGTTATTCCTGCACGATGTTGGATTGCTGGGAGCCATGTCAGGATTAGATGTTCGGACAATCATAGAGGGAGATAAAATTTTTACCGAATTCAAAGACGCCCTCACCGAACAATATGTGATGCAGCAATTACGTGTGAACAGCGAGCGGTATATTGGCTACTGGACAAACGAACGGAGTACTTCCGAAGTTGATTTCGTTATCCAGGAAGAAGGGAAAGTTATTCCGGTCGAAGTGAAATCGGGTGAAAACCTGAAAGCAAAAAGTTTCCGGTTGTTTTGCGAAAAGTACCAGCCAATAAAAGCAATCCGAACATCATTAGCAGATTATAAAAAAGAACAATGGATGACAAATGTCCCGTTGTATGCCATTGGAGAATGGAGCTTGTGAAGCAAAAGTAAGAATGATATATTAAAAACAGGAGTATGAAGACAAATCATACCCCTGATCAGACAAAGTATCGTAGTCCCACCAGGAATCGAACCTGGATCTATAGTTTAGGAAACTACTATTCTATCCGTTGAACTATGGGACCAGCTTTTAATTAAGCTTTGCAAAAATAGGAAAAAGCTACAGTTTACAAAAACGAAATTGTAGCTTGCTTTAAGATAGTGAGAGCCTCACTTCAAGTGAGGCTCTCACTATTTACCAAATTGTTATTTAGGAAGCGGATAACCTTCCAGTTTTTTAAGGTTTTCCGCTATTTCAGATTCAGGGTATTCATAGTCATTTAGTTCGCCACCCAGGTATTTATCGTAGCCAACCAAGTCCATCAAACCATGGCCACTGAAGTTGAAAAGAATGGTTTTTTCTTTTCCTTCTTCTTTGGCCTTTTTGGCTTCACGGATAGTAGCTGCAATAGCATGGGTTGTTTCAGGAGCAGGAATTATACCTTCCGTTTTTGAGAATAGTAAGCCAGCTTCGAAACATTCGCCCTGGTGAATGGCCTGTGCTTCCATTAAGTTATCGCGCAATGCGGCACTTACAAGTGGAGCCATACCGTGATAACGTAAACCGCCGGCGTGAATGGGTGCAGGAACAAAGTTATGTCCTAAACTATGCATAGGAAGAAGTGGTGTCATTTGGGCAACATCACCGTTATCGTAAATGAATGGAGCTTTAGTCAGGGTTGGGCAAGAGAATGGCTCAGCACCGATTACCTGAATGTCTGCTCCGTTAATTTTATCATACATAAATGGAAAAGCCAAACCGGCAAAATTACTTCCACCACCACAGCATCCGATCACTACGTCGGGATTGTCAATTCCAACTTTTGCCAGCTGCTTTTTAGCTTCAAGCCCGATAATGGTTTGGTGTAACATGACGTGGTTAAGAACTGAACCAAGTGAATAACGGGTTTCTCCGGAAGTATCGGTAACAGCTGCTTCAACAGCTTCAGAGATAGCTATGCCCAGTGAGCCCGGAGTATCAGGAAATTGAGCTAAAATATCGCGTCCGGCTTTGGTTTCAGTACTTGGACTGGCAACACATTGTCCACCCCAGGTTTGCATCATCATTTTACGGAAAGGCTTTTGATCAAAACTTACCCTTACCATATAAACTTTACACTCAATTCCACCTATTACCGAGCAAGCAAAAGAAAGAGCTGATCCCCATTGTCCGGCACCGGTTTCTGTAGTTAGTTTTTTAATACCGAATTGCTTATTATACCATGCCTGGGCAACTGCCGTGTTTGGCTTATGACTTCCTGCTGGTGAAACGCCTTCATTTTTATAATAGATTTTTGCAGGTGTACCTAAAGCTTCTTCCAATTCATAAGCACGAATAAGCGGACTCGGACGCCAGCGAAATAGAATCTGGCGAATTTCTTCCGGAATATCAATCCATCTGTCCTGGCTAACTTCCTGTTCAATCAGGTTCATTGGAAATACCGGCGCCAGCATGTCTGGTGAAACCGGGTTTCCATCCGGCCCCAAAGGTGGGTTCATTGGTGTTGGAAGATCGGGAGCAAGGTTATACCATTGTTTCGGCATATCTGCTTCTTCAAGGAAAATTTTCTTTTGTTTGCTCATTTTTATTGTTTTTAGTTAATGATTCGAAATAAAAAAACGGGATTTACCGCATATCACGACAAATCCCGTTTTCAGTTATATCTGAAAAATACGATCACCTTCCCGCGTTTCCATTTTCACGTTACGCCAGTGCCACTCTTTTCCATATGAAGGTTTAGTATATATCATTTTTAAAAATTGGCTCGTAAAGCTAATTAATATTTTTCCCAAATAATAAATTTTGAAGTCAATTTATCGCTGAAACAAGCTTTTTTGTAGCAGATTAGTTACTTTGCTTTAGTTTGTAAATCAAATCATTCATTATTTACAAGTTCAGTTTTTCAAACTCATACTTAATAAACAGGGTTTATTTGAATCACGATCTATTTCAGGTGTAAGATTAAAATAAATTTTTGCGTTTCAATGATTCAGCTTATTTTTGCAACTCATTAATTTAGAAGGATCGAGAAATGAACAAACCGACAGTTGTAAGTGGCATTAGGCCAACAGGATATTTACATTTAGGAAATTACTTTGGAGCAGTACAAAATTTCTTGCGTATGCAGGAAAATTACAACTGTTACTTTTTTATTGCTGATATTCATTCGCTAACAACACATCCTACACCTGAAAATTTACAATCAGGAGTAAGACAGGTTTTAGCAGAATATTTGGCTTGTGGTATTGACCCTGAAAAATCGACCATTTTTATTCAAAGTGATGTACCTGAAATTACGGAGCTGTATACTTTTTTAAACATGAATGCATATCTTGGCGAGTTGGAGCGTACAACTTCTTTTAAAGATAAAGCTCGTCAGCAACCTGAAAATGTGAATGCCGGCTTATTAACTTACCCTGTTTTAATGGCAGCTGATATCATCATTCATAAAGCACACTTTGTGCCTGTTGGTAAAGACCAGGAACAAAATCTGGAAATGACAAGAAAGTTTGCCAAGCGGTTTAATCGCATGTATAAGTCGGATGTGTTCCCAATACCAAAGCCGTTTACTTTTGATGGTGCCGACCTTGTTAAAGTTCCGGGATTGGATGGAAGTGGAAAAATGGGAAAATCGGAAGGAAATGCAATTAACCTTTATGATGATCCAAAAGATATCCGTAAAAAAGTAATGCGCGCTGTTACCGATGCCGGACCAACAGAGAAGAACTCTGAAAAACCGGAACCTGTACAAAACCTGTTCAATCTAATGAAGATTGTTTCTGATCCGGCAGTTGTTCAGCAATTTGATGAAGCATATGTAAAATGTGAAATTCGATATGGGGATATGAAGAAGCAACTTGCTGAAGATATTGTTTCATTTACAGCTCCAATTCGTGAGCGCATTGTTGAGATTCTTGCGGATGATGCATATTTGGCAAAAGTAGCAAAAATGGGGTCAGAAAAGGCTCGCGAATCAGCTGTAGCTACCTTGAAAGAGGTAAAAGATTTAATAGGTTTTAGAAAGCTTTTCTAGCAAATAAATAGGAATTAATATTTCAAGCCGAACATTTGTTCGGCTTTTTTTTGTTTATTGATTTTCAGTTTGTTAAAACAATAAAAGACATGAACATCTTTTTTTGATTGGCTGTTAAATTAATAATTAACTACTAATTATTAATTAGAAAAGAGGCCTATGAAAATACTTTTTACTTCCAAGAAATTTAGTATTCTGGTTTCAGCAATTTTTTTTCTTTTTTCTATACCCCTCATAGCACAAACAACACACAATGTTGGTGTAACCAGTAATGATTTTAGCCCTTCTGCGCTCACAATTAATGTCGGAGATACCGTTGTCTGGACTAACACCCAGGGAAGCCATAATGTAAATGGTACTACTGGAACTTTCCCAAACAATCCGGAATCTTTTGGTAATGATGTTGGAACCGGTTGGACTTTTAGTCATGTTTTTAATACAGCCGGGAACTATGAATATCAATGTGATCCACATGTTTCTCTTGGAATGACTGGAACTATAACTGTAAACGAAGTCATGCAGGAAAACACGCTTACCGTGAATTTTTCGGGGATGACGCCACACGTAGATCAAGACCTTTGGTTGTCAGTAACTAACACTCAATCCGGAATGGAGCTTTATCGTGTTAAAAAAACCGTTGAAGAAAGTTTCTCAATTGAAGTGATGGGAATTGAAGATGGCGAATCTTATAATATTGACTTTTATGCCGATCTTAACGAAAATGGTGCTTATGACGCACCTCCAACTGATCATGCGTGGCGGATTGAACTAATGAATGTTGATGGAGATGAGATTGTTGATTTTGCCCATAACACGACCTTTACCGATATTATGTGGATGAATAAATTAACTGTTGATTTTTCAGGAATGACACCACATGTAGGCCAGGATTTATGGCTATCTGTAACCAATACCCAAACGAACTATGAATTAAAGCGTGTTCACAAAGTGGTTGAAGAAACTTTCAGCATCTATGTAATGGGTATTGAAGTCGGGGAATCATATAACATCGATTTCTTTGCAGATCACAACGGAAATGGATCTTACGATGCACCACCAACAGACCATGCCTGGCGAATTGAACTAATGGATGTAATGGGCGATACCACGGTGATGTTTACCCATAACACGACTTTTACCGATATCATGTGGATGAACAAATTAACCGTTGATTTCGAAGGAATGACACCACATGTAGGTCAGGATTTTTGGTTAGCTGTAACCAACTCACAATCCGGCATGGAACTTAAGCGGGTTATGAAAACCGTTGAAGAAAGTTTCTCGATTAATATTATGGGTATTAAAGTTGGTGAATCGTACAACATTGACTTTTTTGCTGATCACAATGGGAACGGATCTTATGATGCACCCCCTGCAGACCATGCCTGGCGAATTGAGCTAATGGATGTAATGGGCGATACCACGGTAATGTTTACGCATAATACGACCTTTACCGATATTATGTGGAAGAACCAATTAACTGTTGAATTCGATGGAATGACACCACATGTAGGTCAGGATTTGTGGCTATCGGTGATCAATACCCAAACAAACGATGAACTGAAGCGTGTTCACAAAGTAGTTGAAGAAACTTTCAGCATTTATGTGACAGGACTCGAAGCAGGAGAGTCGTATAATATTGATTTTTATGCTGACCACAATGGGAACGGATCTTATGATGCACCACCAACAGACCATGCCTGGCGAATCGAGCTAATGGATGTAATGGGCGACACGACTGTGATGTTTACGCACAACACTACATTCACCGATATTATGTGGATGCATAAGCTTACGGTAAACTTTACAGGAATGGCTCCGCATGTTGATCAGGATTTTGAACTGGCAGTAATTAATCAGTCTAGTAGTGATGAACTTGCCAAAGTTACTTTAACTGTTACCGAAATGTTTTCTGTTCATGTTTGGGGAATTGTTGTTGGCGAATCTTATAACATTGATTTCTTTGCAGATCACAATGGGAATCAGAGTTATGATGCACCCCCTACAGATCATGCCTGGCGAATTGATCTGATGAATGTAACGGGTGATACCATCATCAACTTTGAGCACAATACGAACTTTACAGATATTCGGAACACGACTGATGTGAATGATTTTGACGAATTGCTAATGCCTTTTATTTATCCAAACCCATCATCTGATTTAATAAATGTTAACCTGAGAAGTCTATCGGATGAAAGTTTGATATTAAAAATCTATAATGTTGCAGGCGTGGTATTGAAAGAAGATTTTATTAGTCCGGGTAAAGAATTGGTGAATTATTCAATTCGTAATTATAAGCAGGGGCTTTATTTCCTTTCAGTAGAGAACAAAAATCATAAGCAAATTACAAAGTTTGTAAAATATTGATAACTAACGTGAGTTCGGGATAAGATATCAATCACAGAAAGTCATAAGTGCATTAGGTTTTAACTAAAAAAGATGCATGAATAACGGGTTATTTGAAAGATTTTTTAGTTAAAAGATGATGTGCTTTGGACTTTCCTTAAAAGGCTTTGAAAATTTTCACCTATCCTGTTCCAAATTTTATTGGATTATCCCGACCTGCCTGCCGGTAGGCAAGGTAGTCCTTCAAAAATTTGGCTTGTCTACGCAAAAATTTTCTAAAGCTGTGACGATATCTTATCCCGAACTCACGTTAACTAATTTTCAATGAAATATAACCGGGCAATTTGTCCGGGTTTTTATGCTTAACATCATCTTAAATCTCTTATCTAGAATGCTTAAATTTTTGGATTTCACCCTTTTTTTTGAGATTTTTACAAACCCACCGGTAGGTACTGGTGGTTATAACAATTTAACCTACTACAAATGAAGAGATTAAGTACAAACTTATTGCTTGTATTTCTTGTGTTTGCGATTTCATGCACAAGCAAATACGAAAATGTGGCTTTTGAAGAGCCAAATCCCAAACCATGGGAAGATCCTGAAATTGTTCAGATAAACAAAGAAGCACCGAGGGCTCATTTTATTCCTTATGCAACGACTGAACAAGCTATTGCTGACGAAATTTGGGACTCACCAAACATTCTTTCTTTAAATGGTACCTGGAAATTTAACCTATCTCAAAATCCAGGTGAACGACCATTCTATTTTTTTAAAGATGATTATGAAATCAGTGATTGGGCTGATATTCCTGTTCCATCAAACTGGGAACTTGAAGGATTTGATTATCCGATTTACACCAATGTGAAGTACCCTCATGCTAAAACACCACCACTGATCCAGGAACACTACAACCCGGTTGGATCATACAAACGTACTTTTAGAATACCTTCTGAATGGAAAGGAGATGAAATTATTCTCCATTTTGGTGCAGCCAGTTCTATGTTGAATGTGTGGGTAAACGAGCAATTCGTAGGGTACAGCGAGGATAGTAAAACCCCTGCAGAATTCAACATTACCAACTATTTAAAGAAAGGGAAAAATACCTTAGCGGTTGAGATTTTCCGTTGGTGTGATGCCAGTTACCTGGAAGATCAGGACTTCTGGAGACTTAGCGGGATGACACGCGACGTATTCCTAATGGCCCGTAACAAGCAAAGTATTCGTGATTTTAAGGTTATCTCAGATTTAGACGAAAATTACCAAAATGGTGTATTTGCTTTAGATGTTGAGGTAGTTAACTTCGGTACTGAAGAAGAAAATGTATCCGTTGATGCAGTATTGCTTGATGGAGAAAAAACAATCAAAGATTTTTCATTAAGTGCTTCTGCTTCGGATGGTAAAAGTCCGTTTTCTTTTAAAACCACTTTGCCCGATGTAAAAAAATGGACTGCAGAATCACCAAATCTTTATTTGTTACTGATTACCCTGAAAGATGAGGCAGGAGAAGTTATTGAAGTTCTTCGTCAGGATGTCGGTTTCAGAAAAGTTGAAATCAGGAATGGCCAGCTGATGGTTAACGGTAATCCAATTTACATGAAAGGTGTTAACCTGCATGAACATCATGATGTAAAAGGTCATGTAGTTGACAAAGAGACCATGCTGAAAGATATTGAAGTGATGAAATCACACAATATCAATACAGTTCGTACTTCGCATTATCCACAGCCGGAATTATGGTACAAGCTCTGTAATAAATATGGTCTTTACGTAATTGATGAAGCAAACATTGAATCACACGGAATGGGTTATGGTGAAGAGTCATTGGCAAAAGATCCTGTATGGGGTAAAGCACACATGCAACGAACAGAGAACATGTACCACCGGGATAAAAACCAACCATCGGTTGTTATTTGGTCACTTGGTAACGAAGCAGGAAACGGGGTTAATTTCGAACAAACTTATAACTACCTGAAAGAAATAGATGGAACTCGTCCTGTTCAATATGAACGTTCCGGATTAGAATATAATACGGATATTTTCTGTCCAATGTACATGACCATTGACAGGATGGAAAAGTACGCCAAAACAAATCCTGAAAGACCTTTGATTCAGTGTGAATATGCACATGCAATGGGTAATAGTGTTGGTAACCTTCAAGACTACTGGGATCTGATTGAAAGTTATGATGTCCTTCAGGGTGGTTGTATCTGGGACTGGGTTGATCAGGGTTTGCTGACAACCAACGAATACGGTGAAGAATATTGGGCGTATGGTGGAGACTTTGGCCCGGATACCGTTCCTTCCGATGGTAACTTCTGCAACAACGGTTTGGTTAATCCTGACAGGGGTGTAAAACCTCACCTCCTGGAAGTTAAGAAAGTATACCAAAATATTGGATTCAAGCCTGTAGATTTGAAAAAAGGACTTGTTGAAGTTGAGAATAAATATTCATTTATTGATTTAAGCAATTTTGAAATTAGCTGGAGTATTGAAGCAAATGGAGAGACCTTAAAAGAAGGTAAATTAGCAGATCTTACTATTGAAGCAGGTGCTAAAAAACAAATTAAAATTGATTATTCGATTACTCCTGAAGCTGGAGCCGAATATTTCCTAAACTTTTCAGCAAAAACGAAAAAGGCCGATGGACTTGTTCCTGCGAATTATGAATTGGCTGGTGAACAGATGAAACTTCCTGTATTTAAAGCGGCAGTTAAAGCTGATGTAAAATCATTCCCTGAATTGGCAGCTGAAGAAAATGACACCGAAATTAAAGTTAATGGAAAAGGCTTTAGCTTAGTATTTGATAAAACTGCCGGTCTTGTGAAGAGCTTTAAGTCCGGAGATACTGAATTGTTAACAACAGGCCTTGTTCCTAATTTCTGGCGTGCACCAATTGATAACGACTATGGTAATGGTTTGGATATTCGTAGCAGGGTATGGCGAAAAGCCGGACAAGAAAGGAAGGTAATTAGTGCCAGGTTGAATAAGATCGCAAATAATAAAGTTTCAGTTGATTTTGTATTTGAATTGGTTAACGAAAAAGATGAGAAGATTGCTGATTATAAGTCAACTTACATGGTATATGGAAGCGGAGATGTAAAAGTGAGCAATTCATTCAAAATGGCTAAAGATGATCTTCCTGAAATTCCGTTATTTGGGATGAATTTGGTTATGCCGCGTCAGTTTGACCAGATGAGTTGGTTGGGACGTGGTCCTCATGAATCATATTGGGACAGAAAAACAAGTGCTTTTGTTGGAAAATACGCTGGTTCTGTTGCTGACCAGTATTGGGCCTATCTTCGTCCGCAGGAAAATGGGAACAAAACGGATGTTCGCTGGATGACTATTACAAATGCAGCAGGAACCGGATTGTTGTTTGTTGGTGAACCATTGCTTGAAGTAAGTGCACATCACAATATCATGGAAGATTTTGAATCGGCCGGACGTACCGATGGCCGCCAGATTGAAGGTGTTGAAATGGTAAACAGGCATACAACCGATGTTAAACCGCGCGATCTGACTTCTGTAAATGTAAATTACAAACAAATGGGTGTTGGTGGTGATAATAGTTGGGGCGCATGGACTCATGAAAAATATAGATTAACCGGTAAAAGTTATAGCTATTCATTTGTGATGAAGGCGGTTACAGAGAAGGATGATCCGGTTAAACATTCAGGGGTAAAATTATAGCTAAAACAAACCTATTTACATGGCCCCGGCGATTTGTCGGGGCTTTTCTTTTGTCAGAACCAAATATTGTTATTGAAGTGATTAAAAGAAAGAAACAATTAAGACATTCATGTGTTTTTTAATTGGATTTAGTAATTTTGCGCCCATTATTCTGAAAAAGTAATTTGTGATGGAAAAGACACAGATACAGGAGATGTTGGATGAGAAAGGTTTTATCGATGAGAAGATCGATCCTCAATTAAAACTGGTAGAAGAAATCAAGCGATTGAAAAAAGAAAAGAATGCTGTTATTCTAAGCCACTTTTATGTTGATGCTGAATTGCAGGACATTGCCGATTATGTTGGTGATAGCTTAGGTCTGGCACAAGAGGCCGAAAAGACCGATGCTGACATGATCGTTTTTGTGGGTGTACATTTTATGGCTGAAACTGCAAAAATCATCAACCCATCAAAAAAAGTTATTCTTCCTGATTTAAAAGCCGGTTGTTCATTGGCTGAATCTGCTCCAATTGAAAAATTTGCGGAGTTTAAAGCTAAATATCCTGATCACAAAGTTATTTCCTATATTAATTGCACGGCCGACTTAAAAACATTGACTGATATCGTTTGTACTTCATCCAATGCAAAAAAGATTGTCGATAGTTTTCCAAAAGATGAAAAGCTAATTTTTGCTCCGGACAAAAATTTGGGTAATTACATAAACAGTGTTACAGGAAGAGAGATGGTTCTTTGGGATGGTGCTTGCATGGTTCATGAACAATACTCTGTTGAAAAGATTATTGATTTAATGGATGAACATACCGATGCAGAGTTTATTGCTCATCCTGAATGTGAAAAACCCGTTTTACTTATTGCTAAGCATATTGGCTCAACTTCTTCACTTTTAAACTATGTGCAAAAGAGTGAGGCCAAAAAGTTTATTGTTGCTACTGAAAGTGGGATTTTACACCAAATGAAAAAAGCCTGCCCGGATAAAATCTTCATTCCGGCACCTTCAATAGACTCAACCTGTGGTTGTAACGACTGCACTTACATGAAGCTAAATAATTTGCAAAAGCTTTATATATGCATGAAACACGAGCAACCTGAAATACAACTTTCTGAAGAAGTTATTGAAAAAGCCAAAGTTCCGATTCAACGGATGTTGGAAATTTCAAGATAAAAAAATACCCGAATAAATACCTTTAATAAACCTGTTCATATCTCGTGGACAGGTTTCTTTTTTTCAGGCGAATAGCCTTTGTTTACTGGGTTTTTAAACAGCAAACTGTTAATTAGTTTTGCTGCGAAGAGTCCAATTGGGGGTTGTGATTTTGTATCTTCGTATAAATCGTAAAGTTTATTACATATGCCTTACAGAAGGTTACCAAATACTGATCAGGCACGGATGCGTGCAATAGAACAAGCATTGGAGAGGGGGAAGCGCACAGCGATAACGGAGTTGGCTTTTAGTCAGTTAAACCTTGAGAAACTACAAACATTGTATCCTCATTTTTCCGGGGCAATGCGCAATTTGCAGGCTTCTAAACAAAATCAGTTCGATCATTCAAATGAGTACGGTGAAATCTTCAAGAAAGCAAAACTTTATATTTCTCATTTCATTCAGGTACTAAACTTTGCCATTATACGTGAAGAAATGAAACCTGATGTGCGTGAGTTTTACGGGCTCGATCCTGAATCGCTTAATGTTCCTTCACTTAATCTTGAAAAGGATGTTCTGGCCTGGGGTGAAAAGGTTATGGAGGGGGAGAAGAAGCGATGTATGCATGGCGGAAGTCCGATTTACAGCCCTTCAATAGCATTGGTAAAAGTTCATTACGAATCATTTCAGGATGCGTATCGTTTCATGATTAACCTGGAGAACATCAATAAACGTGCTTCAATAAAAATGCAGGAATTACGTGATAAAGCTGATGATTTAATTCAGCAAATATGGAATGAGGTTGAAGGAAGCTTTAGCTCACTATCTCCTGAAGTACGCCGGGAGAATGCCCAGCAATACGGCGTAACGTATGTTTTCCGCGCTTCGGAGCAAAAGAAAATGGAGGCTGAAAGACTACAAACCAACCTGATTTTTAACTAGTTCGTTCATAAAGTTTCGTTGAAAAACTCATCAGATGACTCTGTTGATATCAAGCATTTTAGTCATCCAATGAGTGACACGTTAATTCAAAAACCCACTATTAGTCGCTGGCTTTGTTTCCTTCTTTAATGCAAGCAATAAAAGAATTGTTAGCAACAAGCTAAAAAGAGCAATACCCCAATGCACAGGCATCTTTTCAACAAACTCACCCATTTGTGAAGTATTTTCATTGTCCAGGTTTTGTACATGCAGGGCAAGCACACCAACGAGGTTGTTAATGAAGTGCCCCAGTACCGGAAGCCATAGGGTTTTACTCCAAACCAGCATGTACCCAAATAAGGCACCCAGCAACATACGTGGGATAAAGCCCAGAAATTGCATATGAAAAGCACTGAAGATGATCGCAGAAATCCAGATTCCCCAGTGGTAGTTTTTGGTCATATTCGTGAATATCTTCTGAATCACACCCCTAAAAAGAAACTCTTCACCAAGTGCAGGGATAACAGCAATCATGAAAATGTTGAAAAGTAAACCACCCGTTGTTTCTACTTTAATAAACTTTTCAATCATCACCGCTGCGCTGTCTTCCATGCGATGCATCCAGGCTTCAATACCCGACATAAATTCAGGGAGATTGATCTGACTATTCCATTCTCCTGCAAAACCAATAAATGGAAGTAGAACAAGAATTGAAAGAAGTGCTAAAATGAATTGTTTCCCATTAAATCTTCTGTTTAGACTAAGGTATTCATAAACTTTACCTTCATATAAATAAGCAATTATAAAGGGTGGAACAACAAACAGGCCAATTGACTGAACTACCTGAAAATACTTTAATAAGGCAATCGATTCAGGAGTATTATATGCTCCTGTAGATAGGATGTCAATTAAGTTTGAAGCACCAACAACCGGAATTGCAGCAACCAAACCAATAATTAAAAATGCTAAAAATGAAACCAGGATAACAAATAATGCAAAAATTAATTGAGGCCATGGGCCCATACCCCTAAAAGCTGTAATTGCCATGAAAGTTTGTTTTAGTAATATCCAAAGATAGATTTACCTTGGCAAAAATTAAAATCCCTTTTTGTATTTTTAACGTAAAATATGCTTAAATAAAAAGTTAAAACAGTCCCCCAAAAAATTAAATTATGAATAAGAAACTCACCCCACAGCAAAAAATTGGTAAAAAAGGCGAAGAGATTGCCAGGCAGCATTTAATTATGCAGGGATATGAAATCCTCGAAACAAACTGGTATTTTCATCATTACGAGCTGGACATTATTGCCCGGGATGGAGATGAGCTGGTTATTGTAGAAGTCAAAGCAAGAACAAGTAGCAGCTATGAACATCCTTCAGAAGCGGTAACAAACCGTAAAATTCGTTTTTTGGTAAATGCTGCAGAAGCTTACATCCAGCAACATGATAGTAATCTTGATACCCGGTTTGATGTGATTTCAATCGTATTTTTTGGGGATAACTTTAATCTGGAGCATATCAAAGATGCTTTTTATCCAACGATATAAAATACAGTACTTCATTTAAAACCACGTGTGATAATGAATGAAACCACATGTGGTTTTTAACAAAACCAAAGCAGGTTTTGATTTTAACCGTATTTTTCATCTTTTAATTTTTGTAAGGCTTGAGATCACTTATGTTTTTGGTTTAGTATAACATTAAAAACCCAGCTCCTTTGGTGGTGTTCATGTTTAAAGGGCTGTGCCTTAATCTTCATACAAGAAAGAACTCAAATGTAAACTATCGAATAAGCCTGCCTGTCGGCAGACAGGGAATAAGAAAGCATAAACTTCACTGTACTTCCAGCTTCTGACTTCTGACTTCCCGCTTTTTTTATTTCTTATTTTGACTTTCTGT
>JANQII010000226.1 GCA_028282195.1 Prolixibacteraceae bacterium | reverse complement strand
TTTTCGAATTTCCTGTCTGCCATCCCTACGGGAGGAGATCCGACAGGCAGGCATTCGAACTTCAAAAACTATGTATTTTCAATGCATAGTGATTTATTCTCCGGGAAATAAAAATACGATATTTAAATTAAAGCAATTTCCTCAAAAACGAATGTTTCACATCATCTTAAGGGGGCTTTATTGAATTAATTGAAATTCAAGAATTCATTGAATACTGTAGAAAACAATTGTACTCAACTGTCTTCCATCGTTTTCAGTTACTTAGAAATTTTTGGTGCATAATTATCAATGCATTTTGTAAACCCTTTTCCTGACCCCGCTTATTCCATTTTTACGCCTAAGTGGTAGTACATAAATGCCCACATATCAGTATATTCTTCAATTACTTTTGAAGTTGGTTTTCCACCACCATGTCCGGCTTTTATCCCAATACGAATGAGAACCGGTGCTTTGCCCGCATGGTATTCCTGCAAGCGGGCAATGTATTTAAATGAGTGAGCGGGAACAACACGGTCGTCATGATCTGCAGTCGTTACCAGAACCGCCGGATACTCCGTTCCAGCTTCAATGTTGTGGTAGGGAGAATATCCATAAAGATATTCAAACATTTCTTTGCTGTCTTCACTGGTTCCGTAATCGCCAGCCCAGGCCCAGCCAATGGTGAATTTGTGGAAACGAAGCATATCCATTACGCCAACAGCAGGAATTGCTACTTTGTAAAGGTCAGGTCGCTGGTTGATACAAGCTCCAACCAACAAGCCACCGTTTGATCCACCGAAAATGGCAAGCTTGTCACTGTTTGTATATTTCGTTGCAATCAGGTGTTCCGCAGCAGCAATGAAATCGTCGAATACATTTTGCTTTTGTAGTTTGGTTCCGGCTTTGTGCCATTTTTCACCATATTCGCCACCACCGCGTAGGTTTGGCATTGCAAATACACCCCCGTTTTCCATAAATGCCAAACGAGAAGTTGAAAAGCTTGGGGTAAGGCTAATGTTAAACCCACCGTATGCATAAAGTAAGGTAGGGTTTTTACCGTTTAGCTCAGCATCTTTTTTATGAACGATAAACATGGGAACTTTCGTACCGTCTTTGGATTCGTAAAATTCTTGTTTTACAACAAAATCATCCGGGTTGAAAGTTACTTCCGGACGATAGTGAAGAGTCGTTTCTTTCGTATCAAAATTGTAGCGATAAATTTCCCCTGGAGTATTGAAAGAAGTATAGCTAAAGAAAGCAATTGGTTCATCTTTTTTGCCCGAAAGTGATCCGGCACTTCCAATACCTGGTAATTCAATATTGTAGGCAAAAGTACCATCGTAATCGTAAACTTCAAGTTTGCTCCAGGCATCTTTCATATATTCAGCAACAATTGTTCCTCCTACAAAACTTACCGTTTGCAATACATCTTCTTTTTCAGGAATGATATCTACCCAGTTTTCTTCCTCGGGTTGGTTGATGTTTATTTTTATTAACCGGTAGCGAGGAGCTTTATAATTGGTTTTAATGAACAAGTCATCACCAATATTGTCCATCATATGGAAATCAAATTCAAAACTTTCCATTAATGGGATAAACTCAGCATTCTTTTTAGATAGGTCTTTTACAGAAAGTGCATTTCCACTGGTTGCCTGGCTCATTGACAGGATCATAAAGCGGTCATCATCAGTAACCCCTGCACCAAACATCTTTTTGGGGTTTTCTTTGTCTTCAACAATTAGCTTATCATCTTCCTGCCTGGTTCCCAGTTCATGATAATAAATTTTTTGATATTCGTTTGATTTAGACAGCTCACTGCCTTCTTCCGGTTTGTCATACGCACTGTAAAAGAACCCATTTTTATACCAGTCCAGGCCTGAAAACTTCACCCACATAATGTGGTCCTCAAGCATTTCCCCTGTTTCAATATTCTTTACGTAAATCTCATTCCAGTCAGAACCGGAACGTGCAATTTTATATGCTATATATTTTCCATCTTTTGAAATGTCGCCTCCGGAATATGCTACTGTTCCATCTTCAGAAAGCTTATTCGGGTCAAGCACAACTTTTGGCTCTCCGTCCAAAGTTTCAGTCATGTAAAGTACATTCTGATTTTGTAAACCATCATTTTTAAAGAAGAAATACTTGCCAGCTTCTTTGAATGGAGTACTGTATTTAGGGTAGTTCATTAGCTCTGTTAAACGATCTTTTATCTTCTGGCGATTAGGCAGCTTTTCAAGATAAGCAAAAGTAACTTCATTCTGAGCTTTTACCCATTCGGCAGTTTCTTCGGAATTATCGTCTTCAAGCCAACGATAAGGATCTTCAACTTCGGTTTCAAAATAAGTATCTTTTACATCATCTTTTTTAGTAACAGGATACTTGATCGATTGATCTGCGCATGAAATCATAAATAGAATAGCGAAAATAAGTGTTAAATTTTTCATCTGTTTGTTATTTGTTTTTCAATTGCCAGATGCCTGCCTGTCGGCAGACAGGGAACTCCCGATGAATTTTATCATGCTTTTTTGTGTAGTTTAGCAAGCTAAAATTCATGTTCGTTTCATTTACTGATAATTTGAATTTGTTGAAAGTATTTCAAAGTTAATAAAGTCAAACTATCTGTATAATGACAAATGAGATAATTACAGAAGTTTTTTATTGTTTCTGACCACCGAGTCTTTTTTTGCTCCTTTTAAGTTACCTGCAATCAATCCGATAATGAAAGCAGTAATAATAAAAAACCATTTATCTGCTTGGGTGAAAAGCAGGCTGGCAACAAAACCAAACACCGAAGCAACTAAGGCATATGTTACACTTAGCAGATAAGTGAAATAAAATGGGGGATAAAAACCATGTTGTTTTTGCATGTGCTTTGATAATTTCCCTATAAGCCGGTCATAGGTTATTCTTGCTTTGCCTGGCGATGCAACAGCCTGGCCAACCAATTCAGAAGTTTTTTCAATTTCATATTTGAATGTATTGCACTCCCTGCAGGATGATGCAAAACCTTCAACACGCCTGGTCATCCTAAAATATTCTTCTACACGAAAGAACCTTAGGTCCTTGTGCCGGGCTCCTTTTAATTGCTCTGTTACCCGTGTCTCAATTTTATTGTACCAATCACCCATAACTAAAAACATTTGCAAAAAAATGCCCGGCTAAGCGGGCATTTAATATATTGGTTAGTCTCTTCTTTCTCTTGGTGGACGAGGGCGGCCATTGTCTCTTCTGTCTCTTCCATCGCGATTGTCACGACGAGGAGGACGGCGATCACTACGTTCGCGTTCCACATAACCTTCAGGTTTTGGCAACAATACTTTGCGTGAAAGCTTCAATTTACCATCACGGTCAATGTCAAGTAATTTCACCTCAACATCATCACCAACTTTAAGGGCATCTTCAACATTTGTTAAACGTTCCCAGGTAATTTCAGAAATGTGTAACAATCCTTCTTTGCCTGGAATAATTTCAACGAATGCCCCAAATGAAGTAACCGATTTAACTTTACCGTTATATACTTCACCTTTTTCAGGAACTGCAATAATTCGCTTAATGCGTTCTTTTGCAGCTTCCAGTGCTTCTTTATTAATACCTGAAATTTCAACCATACCAAAATCGTCAATTTCTTCAATAACAATTGTAGTATTGGTTTCTTCCTGCATTTGCTGAATGTTTTTACCACCAGGCCCAATGATTGGTCCAATCATGTCTTTAGGAATCTGAATGGTTTCAACACGTGGTACATTGGGTTTGTATTCAGCGCGTGGTTCAGGAATTACATCGAGAATTCTTTCCAAAATATGCTCACGGCCTTCTTTTGCCTGCATCAAAGCCTGGGTAAGCACTTCGTAAGAAAGCCCGTCAACCTTAATATCCATTTGAGTAGCTGTGATACCTTTTGCAGTACCAGTTACTTTAAAGTCCATGTCACCCAGGTGGTCTTCATCACCAAGGATGTCTGAAAGCACAGCAAACTTATTAGAATCTTTATCGGTAATCAACCCCATTGCAATACCGGAAACAGGGCGTTTCATGTTCATACCCGCATCCAACATACACATGGTTCCTGCACAAACAGTAGCCATTGATGATGAGCCGTTTGATTCTAAAATGTCAGAAACAACACGTACCACATATGGGAAATCTCCGGGGATCATTTTTTTCAATGCACGGAAAGCAAGGTTTCCATGACCAATCTCACGACGACCTAAACCACGGGGTGTTTTAGGATCTCCAACACAGAATGGAGGGAAGTTATAATGTAACAGGAAGTTTTCAGTTCCCTGGTAAGTAACATTATCTACCTTCTTAACATCAAGCTTAGTACCTAATGTAATTGAAGAAAGTGATTGTGTTTCACCGCGAGTAAAGATGGCAGAACCATGTGCTCCTGGCAAATAATCTACTTCGCCCCAAATTGGACGAATCTCATCTGTTTTACGACCATCTAAACGAATGCCTTCGTCAAGGATCATGCGGCGCATTGCTTCTCCTTCTACTTTATGGTAATAACGACGAATTAATTTTTCGTCTTGTTCAAGATCGATTTCTTCGTTTTCAGCATTTGCTTCAAGATAAGCCTCAACATAGTCATCTACTACTTTTGCAAATGATTCAAGACGAACTTGTTTATCTGTAATTCGTTGCTTGGCGATATCATAACAAGCCTGGAATAAATCAACTTCAACTTTTGCTTTTAGCTCTTCGTTGTTAACTTCATGGCAGTACTCACGCTTAACAACGCCAACTTCAGCCGCTAATTCTTCCTGTGCTTTACAATGAACTTTAATTGCTTCGTGTGCAATTTTAATTGCTTCAAGCATTTCTTCTTCAGAAACTTCGTCCATTTCACCTTCAACCATCATGATGTTGTCATGCGATGCACCCACCATAATGTCTAAGTCTGCTTCTGCAAGTTGTGTAGCACTTGGGTTTACAATAAACTCACCATTCAGACGTGCAACACGTACTTCTGAAATGGGAGTTTCAAAAGGAACATCAGAAACTGCAATTGCTGCTGATGCTGCCAAGCCGGCCAATGAGTCGGCCATTACATTTTCGTCATAAGAGATAAGGCTGATCATCACAGCAGTTTCTGCATGATAATCATCCGGGAAAAGAGGACGAAGTGCACGGTCAACAAGACGCGCTACTAGGATTTCATCGTCTGAAGGACGAGCCTCTCTTTTCAAAAATCCACCTGGGAAACGACCAGCAGCTGAAAATTTTTCGCGGTAATCAACAGATACCGGCATAAAATCAACATCTTCTTTGGCCTCTTTGGCTGAAACCACAGTTGCCAGCAACATGGTATCGCCAGATCGAACAACAACTGCCCCGTCGGCCTGTTTAGCCAACCGCCCGGTTTCAATAGAAATAGTACGGCCGTCACCAAGGTCAATTGTCTTAATAATTCCTTGATTCATAATCAATTTTTAAAATAAAATTTAACAATATGAACTTTGTCGTTTCGTGGTGAGGATTTCAAAAATAAGAAAAGGCAATAAATATATTGCCCTTTCTTTTGATTTTTTTATCGACGTAGTTTCAATTCTTTAATAATTGCACGGTAGCGTTCAATGTCTTTTTTCTTCAAGTAGTCAAGTAAGCTACGACGTTTACCTACTAACTTAATCAATGCACGCTGTGTGCTGTAATCTTTTTTGTTTGATTTTAAGTGTTCAGTTAAATGAGCGATACGGAATGAGAACAAGGCAATTTGTCCCTCTGTAGAACCAGTATCTTTTGCACTTTTACCAAACTTTTCAAAAAACTCTTGCTTCTTTTCTGAAGTTAAATACATTTTTTTCTTTTTAATTGTGATACAATGTTTAAACCGCAGCATCGCTTTCAATAACAACGGTTTAAAATTAATTTTAAAAACCAGCGCAAAAGTAAGTAAAATTCTTGAAACTAAAAATTTATAAAGAGCTGGAAGTTAGAAGTCGAAGCTGGAAGAGGCTTGGGTCATGTAATCTCCAGGTCGCATATATAAAACTTAAACGTATTGGAGAACTGGAGGTCTCCAAACCCAAAATGGGATAATGAATATGCTCATCGCATTTCAAAAAAGACTAAAATAAACCTTCCCACTTCAAATTAGTTGTTTGACTCAAGCAAATGCCTAAAATTTTTGATTTGTAGAGGAGATCCGATAACAAACAATTGATCCCCACGACTTAGGGTCAAACCCGGATCTGGATTAAAGATGTACTTTGCACCACTAATTTTGATGCCGATTATATTCACACCGGATGTGTCGGCATCTTTTAGTTTGCCGATTGACTTGTTTACAAATTGGTCAGCCATATTGGTGCAGCTTATTTCTTCAAGGCTTACATCTTTTGTTTTTTGCAGAAGAATGTGTTCGATAAATTCAACTACATCGGGCTGAGTTACCAATTTAGCCATACGCTGTCCTCCAATTCGTTCAGGCATAATAACATTGGTGGCGCCAGCTCTTTTCAACTTCATTATTGATTCAATTTCTGAAGCCCGGCTAACAATCCTTAAGCCTGGGTTCAGGCTTCGGGCTGTAAGTGTAACGAATACGTTGTCGGCATCATCTGGCGTTGTCGCAATCAACGCTCTGGCTTTATCAACCCCGGCTTGTTTAAGTATATCTTCATGGGTTGCATCGCCACGGATATAAAGCAGTCTGGAATCTTCGCGAACACGGTTAATGACATTTTCCCTTTTATCAATCACGACAAAGTTTATTCCATATTCGCGTAGCTCCATGGCTGCCTGCTCGCCATTTCTGCCATAACCAATGATGATGGCATGATCTTTTAGTTTGACTATTTTTTTATCCACCCTGTATGTTTTTAAATATTCCTTTAATTCTCCGTCAAAAAGAAAACGTGCCATTGTTGAGCCTACCCATGCCAAACTCCCCAGGCTGAAAAAAATTAAGCCGGAAGTAAAAATCTTTCCCATGTCTGACAGAGGTTGTATTTCTCTAAACCCAACAGTTGAAATCGTAATAACAGTCATAAAAAAGGCATCGATGGGCTTTAAGTCTTCCAGGTAAATATATCCTGAAGTACCGCTTAAAAGTAAAACTATTAAAAGGGAAATGGCTGTTACAATTGTACGTTTCGAAGCCTCTTGTATTTTGTTTACATGTAGATTAGATGACACCTGATGTTTTTCTTTTTACTAATTTGGTTCCTAAGTGGCAATTTAAGCATTTTTTGTTTTTGCAGTAACAATTTTTTAGTTGAATCAATGCCTGACTTTCAAAAGCAGATCGGGGAAAAACTCCCATTTTGTTCCAATTTGTAATGATTGAATTACTTTCAGGTTTAATTCTTTCCAGAAAATCAAGGGCCCTGTCTTTTAAATGATGTTGGTTATGCTGCTCTCCGTAAACAAACAAAAATGGTACAATTGTATTTATAATTATATTTTGAATGGCTGAACTACCCAATTGTTTTTTTCTGTTTGCAGAAGATTTATTAAATCGGTAGTGCCTGTCCCAATACGATGAGGCTGAAACGTTAAAAAGTTTTTCAATCTCACTAAGCCTTTCATATTCGATTAAACGTGAAAACAAAGCTGTGGACTGGTGAATAAGTTGGGCAAATTGGGCAATTCTTATGCTTGGGAAATTAACCGGGCGCAAACGAAGAAACTTCCACAAATGACCTTCGATTGGCTTTAACTTATATTTATTGTATAAGAAAGAATACTCTTTTCGAAGTGCGATGAAGTAATCGTCTCCCAGCAATTCTTCATTTAGCAATCCCGCAGAACCAAAAAGTAAAGCTTCAATTTGAAAAAGGTTGCTTTTATGTTTGCCCAGAATATTTAACGGAACTGCCCTAGCGAGCATTTCAAAAGGTTGGGCATTGGTTTTTAATCCAAAGTTTTTGGCCAGGAATTGATAAAATGTTTCGTTCCAGTCATTCTTATTTTGCTCCAGTCGATCGGTAATTTCTTCTGTTTTTTGCTGAAGCCGTTCAATCATCAGGCTATGAAACCAAAGCCTCATTTCCATTAAGTCGTTTTCAGAAAACCAACCGGCACATGGTATCCACTTTTTCGATTGAAGTAATTCCCGGTAATTATCTTCTAAATACTTGGGGTAATTCAATACCGTTGTTTGAAGCTTTTCGTTTTTGGAGTTTATGGCTTGCTGATCATCATCTAAAACTACATGCAAAATGACATTGTCGTAAGCAGCATCCTTTTCATGTTTATGTCTGTACCAGTCTGAAGACTTTTGATGAATCTCCACGTTTCCGGCCCAAATGGTTGCCCCAATTTTAATTCGGGCATTAAAAAAATCCGGGCCAGCATCCGTATTTAATTGCCCGGGATTGATTACTGAAATTAATTGACCATCGGTTGTTATAAGCTCGTCTACATTAAATAAACGGTGCTTCCAGATAAAATGTAAAAAAGATTCGTTCATGGGGCGGATATTTTAGTAGTTACAAAAGTATTGTTTTAATAATTTAGAATGAATTCCAATTGATAATTCTCGTTCTCTTGTTGTTTCTGAATATTTTCCTAACTCTTCTGAAAAGATTTTTGGGCGTTTCTTTATCTGGGTTATACCCGCAAAGTCTGCAACGATAGGTATCAATAGCTATCTCAACCGAAGAAAGCTCACTTACAGGTTTCTCTTCAAAATCAGTTTCAACGAATAGCTTTTCAGAACCACATCGAAGACAGGTTTTAAATTTATCTTCAGAATTATGATCTACTTTTTTACTGCGATAAATTTCAATTTCATTTGAAGACAGATTTCTTTTTTTAATTTCATTCTTTAGTTTTTCTTTTGATTTTTTTAGAAAACCATGGTACCGATAGCTTACAAAAATCACAAATTCGTGATCTGATAAGTTTTTTATAAAAGAATCAAACTCACTTGATTTCATGTTTTAATACTGTTTGTGCCACCAGGCATGTTTGAGGGTGACTGGAATATTGATAGCAAGTTATGAAAAATTGTGCTTTAATGTATAATTATATTATAAATTTTCACTAGAAAATTTATCTAAAGTAATCCAGCTTCAAGTAATAACTCTTCCATATCAACCTGTATATCCATCGCTGCCAATCGGGCTTTGTCCGCAAAGTCAGTTTCAGAAGATGCATAAATAATTCCACGTGAAGAGTTGACCAATAATCCACATTGATCATTCATCCCGTTTTTGGCTACTTCTGCTAAACTGCCACCTTGTGCTCCAACTCCGGGAACCAGTAAAAAATGATCAGGAACAATCTCGCGAATTTCTTTTAGTTTTTCGGCTTTGGTAGCACCAACCACATACATCATTTGATCGGTTCCGCCCCAGTTTTGTGAAGTTTTCAGAACTGACTCGAACAAATGGTTGTGAGAAAGCTCATCTTTTAAATACTGAAAATCAGCAGCACCTTTGTTTGATGTTAATGCTAAAAGAATTACCCATTTGTCCAGGTAGGTCATAAAAGGTTTTACAGAGTCTTCGCCCATGTAAGGAGCAACAGTTACCGCATCAAAATCCATGTGATCAAAAAATGCACGGGCATATAGGTTAGAAGTATTCCCAATATCACCGCGCTTGGCATCAGCAATAATAAATTGCTCAGGGTATTTTTCACGAATGTAATGAACCGTTTTTTCAAGGCTTTCCCAACCGGAAACGCCTAAGCTTTCATAAAAAGCAAGGTTTGGTTTGTACGCAACACACAAATCCTGGGTTGTATCTATAATTTCTTTATTGAAAGCAAATATCGGGTCGGTTGTTTCTTTCAGGTGCGGTGGGATTTTAAGGATGTCAGAATCCAATCCTACACATAAGAAACTTCTTTTCTTTTTAATCTGTTCGAATAGTTGTTCGCGGTTCATATGGTATTTTTATGTAGTGATCGGATGACTCAAAGTCATCCGATCACTAGTCGTTAAATTTCTGCTTCTTTTAGCTTTTCTGCATTTTCTTCAACCTGAAGTTTCTCAATAATTTCATAAATATCGCCATTAATAATTGCCTGAAGATTATAAAGGGTCAGGTTAATGCGGTGATCAGTTACACGACCTTGCGGCCAGTTGTAGGTACGGATTTTTGCTGACCGGTCACCAGTTGAAACCATCGTTTTACGTTTCGAAGAAATTTCGTCCAGGTATTTTTGGTATTCCATATTGTAAATACGGGTACGTAGTTCGGCCATTGCTTTATCCAGGTTTTTTAGCTTGGACTTCTGATCCTGGCACTGCACTACAATGCCGGTAGGAATGTGGGTCAACCGGATTGCTGAGTAAGTGGTGTTCACTGATTGTCCTCCCGGACCTGAAGAACAGAATTCATCGCGTCGGATATCTTCATTTTTCAATTCAATGTCAAATTCTTCAGCTTCGGGTAACACGGCGACTGATGCTGCAGATGTGTGTACGCGACCCTGCGTCTCAGTTTGAGGAACGCGTTGAACACGATGTACCCCTGATTCATATTTCAGAATTCCGTAAACGCCTTGTCCGGAAACGGTAGCAACGATTTCTTTGTAACCCCCTGAAGTGCCTTCGTTGACATTGGAAATTTCCATACGCCAACCTTTTTTCTCACAGTATTTCGTGTACATGCGGAAAAGGTCGCCTGCAAAAATACTGGCTTCATCACCACCGGTTCCTGCACGGATTTCCAGAACCGCATTTTTGCTGTCTTCCGGGTCGGCAGGTACGAGCAATAGTTTAATTTCTTTTTCTTTTTCAGGAAGCTGAACTTCGCTGGCTTCAATTTCCTCTTTAGCCATTTCCCTGATTTCAGGATCTGACTCTTCGGCCAGCATTTCTTTGCCAGACTCAATATTGTCAACCAGAGATTTATATTCTTTAAAAGCCTGAACCAGTGATTCCAATCGTTTGTATTCCTGGCTTAGCTTAATGTAGCGCTTCATGTCGGCAATCACCGCAGGATCGGTAATTTGCTGTCCCACTTCGTCAAAGCGGTGTTGAATTGCTTCATATTTTTCTAAAATTGCGTGTGCCATATCAATTTGTTCTCATTCCCGCGGATGCGGGAATCTTTTTATTAACTTAATTCCAATTTGCCGATAAGTCTTTCCAGTCGGGATTCTTTTCCTCAATTAATTTGACTTTCCAATCTCTGTTCCACTTTTTCATTCGTTGTTCCCTGGTAAAAGCTTCATCGTAAGATTCAAATTCTTCAAAATAAACCAGCTTATCAACATTATATTTGTATGTAAAACCTTTTACTTGTTTTGTCTTATGGTCTGCTATCCTTCTTTCTAACTCGTTTGTCATTCCAACATATAAAACACCTTTCGGTTTATTTGTCAATATGTATACATAAAAGTTGGCCATATCCCAATGAGATTCCCGCCTTCGCGGGAAACAAAATACCTAATATTCAAAAGTTCCGTATTCAGATTTAATAGTGAGTTTTTTGCCTTTAAAAGCTTCAACCCGGCCTACAATCTGTGCATCAATATTAAATGATTTTGAGATTTCAATAATTGCATCGGCATATTCTGGTTTTAGGTAAATTTCCATGCGATGCCCCATATTAAATACTTTGTACATTTCAGCCCAGTCTGTTTTTGATTCTTCCTGAATCATTTTAAACAGTGGTGGAATGTCAAACATATTGTCTTTAATTACATGAACATTGTCGACAAAATGAAGCACCTTAGTTTGAGCACCTCCTGAACAATGCACCATCCCATGAATATCACTACGATATTCATCCAGGACTTTTTTGATAACCGGAGCGTAAGTTCGGGTAGGGGAGAGAACTAATTTTCCTGCATCCAGCCCAAGTCCTTCAATTGCCCCGGTCAATTTCTTACTTCCTGAATAAACCAAATCGGCAGGAACTTCAGGATCGAAACTTTCGGGGTATTTCTGAGCCAAATAGTTTGCAAAAACATCATGACGGGCAGAGGTAAGCCCATTGCTGCCCATGCCGCCATTATATTTTTTTTCGTAAGTAGCTTGTCCGAAAGAAGCCAAACCAACTATTACATCCCCATCCTGGATTTGATCAGCTGAAACAACATCTGAGCGTTTTATCCGGCAGGTTACAGTTGAGTCAACAATCATGGTGCGGACTAAATCGCCAACGTCTGCAGTTTCCCCACCGGTTGGATAAACGCCAACCCCCATTTGCTGCAACTCCCTACACAATTCATCAGTTCCGTTAATTACAGCGGCGATAACTTCACCCGGAATTTTATTTTTGTTGCGACCGATAGTCGATGAAAGCAAAATATTGTCAGTTGCGCCGACACAAAGCAGGTCATCAATATTCATAATTAAAGCGTCCTGTGCGATCCCTTTCCAAACTGAAAGATCACCAGTCTCTTTCCAATACATATAGGCCAAAGAAGATTTTGTTCCGGCACCATCGGCGTGCATGATGTTGCACCATTCAGGATCACCTCCCAAAATGTCAGGAATGATTTTGCAAAATGCCTTTGGAAACAATCCTTTATCAATATTTTTGATGGCGTTGTGCACGTCCTCTTTTGAGGCAGAAACCCCTCTTGCCATGTATCTGCTGTCGCTCATAAATGCTTTGATAAAAATTCGCCACAAAATTAGCAATTTAAATGAGAAAGGGAAAGCGGGATTCGCATTAGAAATATTGGCTAAAATCTGCTATTGAAAAGAAAAAATCCCCGGCAAATCAATATCTGATTTACAAGGGATTTAATAAGCTTTATTTGGTTTTAAATTTAGCTGGTTGCTTTATGTTGGTTAATTTGGTGCTGGCAGTAGGTTTTTGAGTTAATGTACCACTCATCGGATAACTAAAATACCCGATATCAACAAAGTCATCCGATGAGTTTAACGACGAAACTTTATGAATGCACTATTCGTTTATTTTGGCTACCTGATCTTTCATATAGTTATAAGAGATTTTCCAAAGTTCTTCTGGTTGAGATTTCTTCATGATTCTTGCTTCAACAGATACTCCTCCTTTATACCTTATTGTTTTTAGCGCATTAAAATATTCAGTGAAATCTTCCTTGTAATATCCCGGTGTGGCTCTGTTTTTATTTTCAGCAATATGCACGTGCTTTATAAATTTTCCAGCCTTTACAATAGATTCTGCTGATTCATTTTCCTGCATCATATGATAGAAGTCGGCCAGCAATTGAATATTTGGATGATTTACATCTTTAATAATCTCCAGCCCTTCATCAACCCGATTAATGAAGTTACATTCTTTACTTCTTAATGGCTCAATTACTACTGTAACTCCGTATTTCTTTGCTACAGGTCCCATTCTTTTTAGGAGACTGATAAATTGCTCCCTGGCTTTTTGTCGGTCAAAACCAGCAGGTATTTCACGTGAACCACCACTTCCAAATACAATTATTTTGACCCCTACTTCCTGGGCACGACGAAATGCAGTAGTTGCAAAGTCGATAATTTCATCATGTACAGCTTTTGAACCTGTAGATTTTAATTTTCCAGGAAGGAAACTGTTGCAAGCATATACTTTCAAATTGGATTGCTTTGCTTTTTGAAGGTTTTTTTCAAATTCCTCTTCGCTTTTTGAAGGGATAAGCAAGCTTCTTACTCCTTCTTCTATGTAATCATAACCAATCGTATTTAGTAATGAATCGTTATCAATTCTGGTACAAACACCGTATTGTGGTTTTAGCTTTTTCCCTTTTGCATGAACTGAAAAACCAAAGGCAATAAGTGTAGCTATCAGGATATACTTCATGGCGTATTATTTAAATGGTTCTCCGCCTGCAAACACTTCTCTCTTAACCGGATCGTAGGTTGTTTTCATTCCGGTTTGTAATGCAGCCACAGTCATAATGTTGGCAACTGCGTGGTTAAATCCGGCTTTTATATCGGCATTTGGCTTTTTACGATCCCTGACACATTCCAGCCAATTACGCATGTGGGCTGTTGTGGTGTCATCAGCTCCTGTATTAGCAGCTGTTGCTACTTTTATGTTATCAGCCAATTTAAATTCAGGCAGCAGGAATGGTTTCATGTTCATAGCTTTAGCATGTCTTTTATTAAGTCCACCATTTGGGGTCACTTTATTCGTTGCCAGGTTTAGTTCTCCTCCGTTTGAGAAGTAAAGTTCTTTTGTCCCGCCAGCAGAGTTGGTTTGGCGGGATGAATAGATAACCTGGAAGCCATTATTCATATTTTCAGGGTCACCGTAGTCGAAAACGGCAGTCATGGTGTCGAAGTTTTCACGCCCATCATTCCACATGTAAATTCCACCGTTTGCACTCACACTTCTTGGGTAATCATATCCTGTAAACCAGTGTACGGTATCAATCTGATGAGTCATCCATTGTCCCGGTATTCCAGATGAGTATGGCCAGAATAAACGGTATTCCAAAAACTTTCTTGGATCCCACTTGTCATTAGGGCGGTTGATAAGAAAACGTTTCCAGTCTACATCTGACTTCTTTAACGCAGCCACTTCTGCAGGTCTCCTCCATCTTCCGGGCTGGTTTACATTCCAGGTCATCTCTACCGCAGCAATTTTTCCAAACTTTCCGGAGCGGATGTAATCATTTGCAGCGTGGTAATTTCTTCCACTACGTCTTTGAGTTCCCATCTGCACAATGTTCTCAGAAGCTTCAACTGCATCAAAAACCTCGCAAGCATCTACCATTCGGTTTGCCAGTGGTTTTTCTACATATACATCTTTGCCAGCTTTAATTGCTTCAACACAATGAAAGGCATGTTGGAAATCAGCTGTTGAAATAATAACAGCATCCACATCCGCTTTTTCGTATAACTCTTCGTTATTTCGGTAAACAGTAATTTTTTTACCATACTTTTTCTGAAAGTATTCTACCGCCTGTTCCCTTCGTTGCTTCCATATGTCAGAAACACAAGTAATCTCAATATTTATGTTATTGGCAATTTTCATAAAAGAGGGAATAAGCGCTCCCTGTGCACGGCTTGAAAATCCAATAATTCCAACTTTAATCTTATCATTTGCACCAATAATGTTTCCGTAACTTTGTTTAGTTAATATGCTTCCGCCTACAAATAAACCAGCGGTAGCCAGTCCGGTATTTCTTAGGAAGTCTTTTCTGGTAATTGCCATAATTGAACTTTTTATTCTACATTTGTTTTAGCTCAACCAATTTATATAAAAATAGAACCGTAAACCTTATTTTTTGAGACGTTTACGGTTGTTTTACCGTAAATGAAAAAACTTATCTTTCAGAAAATCAAATGGATAAATTGAAACAGATAAAAAAGGGCTTGGATGAGATTGCAGCTAGTAAGTTGTTCAAATCATCGCCAATTTATCTTGATTTGCTGGATTATTTGTGTAAATCAACTTTGAGAGGGGAAAGCCCCAAGGAGCTGACCATCGCTACTGATGTATTCAATAAAAAAATTGAGCAAGGCAAAGAAGTTAATGTACGCCCATATATTTATAACCTGAGAAAAAAACTGGATCAGTTCTATCAGGAAGAAGGGCGTAATTCTTTATTCAGGCTGAAGATTAGTAAAGGAAAATATACCATTGAGGTAATTACCAATAAAAAAAGCAGAAGTTGGAAACGGTACGGATTGTTAGTGTTCATTTTCTTACTTGCTTTTGTATTTGTGTTAAAATTAAATCACGATAATCAATTCCGTTTTCAGAATAGTAAAATATGGAAAGGCTTTTTAACCAATAAGAAACCCACACTTTTCATACTTGGCGATCATTATTTTTTTAATGTTTACGATGAGGATTTTGGATGGATTATTTCCAGAAAACCTTCAATTAATTCTGACGGGGATTTTTTAGAAAATATACCTTCATCAGAAATTGAAAACTACAAAAAAGGGGGAACAAAATATTTAAACCCTCAAACAGCTCACGGGCTTTTTCATTTGATGCCCATATTGGCCAAGGCAAAATCAGAATGTGAGCTTCGAATGTCTTCTGAATTTCACTGGGACATGACCTACGGTCACAATGTAATTTTTCTGGGATCATATAAAACAGTGGGAAAACTAAATGATATTATTAGCGACTTAGGTGTAAAAATTGATATCCACAAGGGAATTGATTTCAGGATTGCGGGAAAAGATTCAACCTTTTATTTTGGGCAGCAAGGCTTGCGTACAGATTTAATTAGTCTTATGAAGTTTACGACCAATAAGCAAAATGATGTTTTGATCATTTTATCAATGGCTGATTTTGGGAATATTGGACTCGCTAAACGATTGGCTGACCCTGTTGAACTTCGGAAGCTTGAAAAAGAGATAGAAGGGCATGATAGTTTTAGAGCTTTACTCGGAGTAGAAGGATTGGGGAATACAGATTTCAGCATGAAGTTAATAACGATCGAACCGATCGAAGAAGATCGTTTAAGTCTTTGGCCTTAAGGTCTTTAGTAAAAAGGCATCTCTCAATCGAAAGATGCCCCAGTTTTACATAAGATTGACAGCTTATATTACTTTCAATTCTTTTCCAACCTTTATAAATGCTTCAACAGCTTTGTCAATTTGTTCAGTTGTATGAGCGGCAGAAAGTTGAACTCTGATCCTTGCTTTTCCTCTTGGAACTACAGGGAAGCAGAAGCCAATGACATAAACGCCTTCTTTCAATAATTCATCAGCAAATTTAATAGCAAGAGGTTCGTCGTAAATCATTACCGGAACAATCGCTGTATCGCCTTTTACCAAATCGAAACCAGCAGCTTCCATTTTACTGCGGAAATGGTTGGCATTTGCCATGGTTTTTGCAGGAAGGTCAGCTCCTCCGGAAAGCATTTCAATCACTTTTAAAGTAGCACCAACAGTTGCCGGAGCCAAGGTATTTGAGAACAGGTAAGGACGGGAACGCTGACGAAGCATGTCGATAATCTCTTTGCGCCCTGATGTGCAACCTCCGTTTCCTCCACCCATTGCTTTCCCAAAGGTTGTGGTGATAATGTCGATTTCCCCCAACAACCCGAAGTGTTCGGCTGTACCACGGCCTGTTTTTCCAATGTATCCGGTTGCGTGAGAATCATCAACCATGACTAAAGCATCGTATTTTTTAGCCAATTCAACAATTTCTGGCAACTTGGCTATATCACCATCCATTGAGAAAACGCCATCAGTAACAATAATCCTGTATTTAGCTTCCCGGGAATCCTTCAAACATTGTTCAAGCTCTTTCATGTTGGAATGCTTATAGCGGAAACGTTGCGCTTTGCATAAACGAACCCCATCGATAATCGAAGCATGGTTTAGTTCATCAGAAATAATAGCAGAATCAAGATCAAGGAGCGGCTCAAAAACCCCTCCGTTCGCATCAAAACATGCACAGTATAATATCGTGTCTTCAGTTCCCAAAAATTCGGAAACTTTTTCTTCCAATTCTTTGTGGATCGCTTGTGTTCCACAAATAAAACGCACGGATGAAAGACCAAACCCCCAGTCATTCATGATATCTTGTGCCGCTTTAACAACCTCCGGATTATTGGCCAACCCCAGGTAATTATTCGCACAAAAATTAAGGACTGATTCTCCTGTTGATACAGAAATGTCTGAACTTTGTGATGAAGTAATTATACGTTCGGATTTATAAAGTCCCTGTTCTTTTAACTCTTCAAGGGTTTGTTGTAAGTCTTGCTTAATTTTTCCGTACATGTTTCTAATATTAGAAGGTTATCCCCGATGTGTCGGGCTTACAATATTTGAATGATTAAATAATTAATTACAAAGTAAATCAATCTGCGGAAGGTAAAAAGTGAAATAAATCAGAAAAAGTCCAGATAACAAATTCCAAAATCCAAACTTGAGCTTAGCTTTGAGAAGAGTTAGTCTTAAACCCAATCTGTTTTCCAGGTTTTGGATTTTCTTGTTTATCTATAAGCTCATCCAGATAACTAAAGATCAATTCAATATTCTTATCCTGATTCTCCAGCTTCTTTTTTATTTCTCAGCTCCCACGCGATTGTATCGCGTGATTCAATTCTACAATAATAACATCATCCTATATCCATTAAGCACGTTTAAATTAATGGTTTTCGGAATATTTTAGCCTTTGGCTAAACCACACGAAAGGATTCGTGCGGCAGCGGAGGGTGATTGGTCCTATTGTTGCAAACAATACTAATAGTATAATGTGGAATCTTTTTTTGTTTTTACAAAACAAAGCACGGATAACATATCCGCGCTAGCCTTGGGGTTTTGCAAACAAGACACTGATCACAGATCAGCGCCAGCGGAGAAAGCAGAGGGTTACATTATTGCAACCCTACCGCTACTTAAATATTCCTTGATTGAAGAAACAGTTAAAAGTTTTTCTTTCTTTTTATCATCTAATTTTATTTCTTTATTAGTACTTATTAAAGATTCCAGCGGAATACCTAAATACCTGTTTAATAAAGTGATCATTTTAAGGGTCAATGATCTTTTTCCATTAAGAACTTCAGATACCCGTGTTTTTCCACCAAATAAAGGGGCAATGTCTGTTTGCTTCAAGCCCATCTGCTCCATCCTGAATTTTATTGCTTCTACCGGAGTAGGAGCTTCCATTCTATGATTTTCATGCTCATATTGTTCAATCAGTAATGAAATTAGTTCCATTTCTTCGCCTTTAGGGCTATCCGGTGCGATAGCTTTTTCCGAAGAACCAATTAATTGATATAATCTTTTGCAGGCTAGGTCGTAGTCTTTTTCTGTCTTTAAAATTTTAGTCTTCATAACTTACTGTTTTAGCGTCAATTTTATCATACTCCTTATGAGTCCCAAACCATACTATAAAAACAATCCTGAGTTTGTATTCAACGTCAACGATCAAACGATAATTATTTCCCATAATATTGAACACAACCCTTTTTGAACCGATTATACTTGCACTCCTGTATTTTGCTTTTAGTTCATTTGCATTTTCCCAGTTTGAATACCTTATTTCATAAAGCCATGCTTTTAAGGCATCTGTGGCCTGTTTATACCTGGTAAGCTTACAATAGTCTGTAAGGGTTTTCTCCTTTATTATTCGCATACAGTACAAAGATAAAAAATGTTACCTTATTTGGTAACTTTGCTGATTTTTATTTATTATGAGTGGTTTTAAACCCAATCCGTTTTCCGGGCTTGGGTTTTTCTTGTTTTTCGATGAGCTCATCAAGGTAAGTAAAGACCAGCTCAATATTTTTATCCTGATTTTCCCCAGCTTCCACGCGATTGTGTATCACGTGATTTAATTCTACAATAACAACATCATCCTATATCCTTTAAGCACGCTTAAATTAATAGTTTTAGGAATATTTAGCATTTGGCTAAACCACACGAAAGGATTCCTAATAGTAAAATGTGGAATCTTTTTTTGTTTTTACAAAACAGAGCACGGATAACATATCCGCGCTAGCCTTGGGATCACAGATCAGCGCCAGCGGAAGGGATTTGTTTTTGCTTTACGGAAATCGTTTGTAAATATCTTTACGGTGCGCAATTAATATGAGACGTATTTCATTCGGATTTATCAATTCAAATCCAATTCGATAATCATCAATTCTTATTCGGTACAATCCTGAATGTCCTTTTAATCGTTTCAATGCTGATAAATCAGTAATATCGCTGGCCTTTTCCATTTGAATGATCAAATCCCTCAATTTTTCTTTTACCTGTTTGTTTTTGAGTTTGTCAAGGCTTTTGCTAAATGAGCGATCAAAGTGGACAATCATTTCAGTTTTTTCATTATTGTTTCACGGCTTACTGTTTTTCCGGTCTTAGCTTCTTTTATCATTTCACCAAAAGTAAAATCTTCAAGTTGTTTATCATCTAATTTGACCACATCTCCTCCAAGTCGGTTAACTAGTTCCGTGATTAGTTTTAAGCTTTTAGCATCTGATTTTACTACTATTGCTCCCATGTTCTTCTTTTTTATCTATCTCAAAAATACGAATTATTATTTGTTAGCTGGATTTTCTATGACAACAAAATTTGTGTTTTTACTCATAGACAAAGTCTGTTTCCTGTTTATTGGCGCATGAGTCAGAAAGACTCGCGCGAGTTGATTGGTTCTATTGTTGCAAAAAATACTAATAGTAAAATTAGAGTCTTTTATTGTTTTACAAACAAGATACTGATCACAGATCAGCGCCAGCGAAGGGTAATTTGATTATTATTTTCTTTTGTCATGGGGTGAATGGTTTGTATGAAGAGCAGATATAGTGATTCTACTATTAGAAGTCAATCAAGGGAGCTTACTCTACATCCAGCAGATCGTCCCACCGGGTGGTGAACCGTTTACTGAGTTTTTCCTGTTTAAGTTTCCATTTTCGGCTACCTTTTGATGAAGCGATACTGATGGTTTGTCTGCCATAACTTTCATTGAGGTGATCTATAATCTTGTAGAGGTGCTGATATTTGGGGCGGTTAATCTCGTCAAAAATATTGAGTTGAACCTGATCTTCAGGAATTAGCCCGGCAACTACAACTCCGGCTTTTTTATATTGGTAACCACTTTTATAGATTTTTTGAACCGTTTCCTTTGCGTAACGGATCATTTCAGTGCTGTTGTTTGTAGGGGTAGGAAATGTAGCCGAAAAACCGGCACTGTACTGAGGTAGTTTTTGATAAGAGTTGGTAGTTAAAAAAACCATTATGGTTGAGGCACATAGTTTCTTTTTCCGAAGTTTGTGCCCGTTAAGTTCGGTATAGTGGCAAATGGCTTCTTCAATGGGGGGAAGGGCAGTTTGCATTTCAGCAAAACTACGGGTGGTGGCAATACTCTTTTTTGCAGGAGGCTGGTGCTCAAATTCCAGGCAGCGTTCGCCTTGCAATTCCCTTTTTGTGCGGAGTCCCATAACTGTGAAGTGTTTACGCACAAAAGAATCGGTTTTTTGGGTGAAGTCATAGGCCGTTCTGATACCGTAATACTCCATTTTTTTGGCATTGCGGTTACCTATTCCCCAAACAGCCCGGATATCCATCCATTTTAAAGCTTTTATACGTTTTTCTTCAGTGTCAATAACATAGGAGTTATTTAGCTCCGGGAACTTTTTGGCAATGCGGTTTGCAGCTTTTGCCAATGTTTTTGTAGGGGCAACACCAATACTAATTGGAATACCAATCCACCTTTTAACTTTCTGAACCAAATCAGCAGCAACCAGATCAGGGGTAGGGACACCATCTAAAAAAAGAAAGGCTTCATCAATAGAATAAACTTCAACTTCAGGGGTAAACCGTGCAAGAATATTCATTACCCGCTGGCTAAGATCGCCATATAAAGGATAATTTGATGAGAAAACATGTATATTATTCTTTTCAATTTTATCAATCCATTTGTGAGCAGGGGCAGCCATGGGGATTTTGAAAATCTTGGCTTCATCTGACCGTGCGATTATACAGCCATCATTATTTGATAAAACGACGATGGGTTTACCAATCAAATCCGGGCGAAATACCCGCTCGCAACTGGCATAAAAGTTATTGCAATCTACAAGGCCAATCATACTTTCTTGATCACATAAGCAACAATTCCCCAAATCATAAAATTATTTTCAGAAGTAACTTTAATTGGCGAAAACTCTTTATTCTCCGGAACCAACCAGCAAAAGTCTTTTTCAATTTTGATTCGTTTTACGGTAAATTCCCCGTCAAGAAAACAAACTGCAATGCTATTGTTGCCGGCTTCAAGGCTCCGGTCTATAACCAATACATCGCCGTCATTCAGTCCTGCTTCTATCATTGAGTTACCACGGACCCTGGCATAAAAAGTAGCTTCAGGATTTTGTACCAATTCCTGGTTCAAATCAATTTTAACATCCAGGTAATCGTCGGCAGGTGATGGAAAACCGGCATTAACACCACCTACATAACTGACTGGGGTATCAGACTTAAAATCAGCTTTAAAAAATTGCAATTTGCTATTTGTTTTTTCCCGGGTCATTTCTAATAAAACTTTCTACTTCTTAATGCTTCATAAATACCTGCATTCATTAATAATAACAAGAAAAGATACGTAAAATCTTCAACAGGAATTGAAATAAAAAATAGTTGCAGGTTTTGCTGTGGGTTGTACTCAACAACCGGCAGGTAAGTTAGCACACCATTTATAAGTAAAAACGGGATTAATGATACAAAATAGGCAAGGTAAAAATGTGAAAGGTGTTGCTTAAACTGATTTCTGAAAATAATATAAGTTAGAAAGATTGCTGAAAACAAATAGTTTAAAAAAGTATAGGCTTTATCTCTGAATAAATAAGCTATTAGAGCGAATCCTGCTATAAAGACCAGACTGAGGGCAACAAAAAAGTTTGGGTAACTAAAATTTTGAAAATAAGCTTTTAGCACATCATAAATAAACATGCAAGCATAAGGAATAATTAAGAAGAACAACCATTCTTCAACAGGGAGCCCTTTGTAGTCAATTCCCATGGTGTAGTCGTGGTTGAAGCTCCAGATACCAGCTTCCGTAAATTTAACATCCCATATTAAAAATGGGATTGCCGTAATAAATATAGCCGGGAAAAGATAAATCCAGTTTTTATAAAAGGCAACTTTTTTATCAAAGCTTAAAATCAAGGGAAAAAATATAGAAAAAATTAGAAGCCCGAGATAAGTGTAATTTTTCAATTCCATTTATAAGATATTGAATGTGTTTTTCACATATGCATTTGCTAGCAAATATACCTTTTTAGCATTTGAAATTCGGTATCGCTGCTGCAGAATATCTTTTGGGCGGGCTCTTTTTATTTTTCGAAGAAGACGCAAATAGTAAATGTAGGCAAGGTAAACACCAAACCTGACTTCCTTTTTTAAAAGCTTAATTCCCTGGTAAGCTTCTTTGAAATCCTGATCAATTTCGTCTTCAATTTTTTGTTTGGCTTGTTTATCGAAATTCTTAAAATCGATATCCTTGAAATAAACCCGGCCTTTGTTTTCAAAATCATCCTGGGCGTCCCGTAAAAAATTGACTTTCTGGAAGGCTTCACCCAGCTTTCGTGCAGGTTTAATTAAGCTGTTGTATTTCTCCGGTTCATCAGCATAAAATACGCGTAAGCACATTAAGCCAACGACCTCTGCAGAACCATAAATATACTTTTGAAGTAGTCCCGGATTATAAGTTGTTTGGCTTAAATCCATTTCCATACTTTCAAGAAAGGCATCAATTAATTCCTGATCAATTTTGTAGGTATTAACAGCATGCTGAAAGCTATCTAAAATAGGATTAATGCTAAAGCCACGCTCTATTGCTTTGTATGTTTCTTTTTTAAACTCGTCAAAAATGGTTTGTTGATCTTGCTCAAAAAAGGTGTCAACGATCTCATCTGCATAGCGAACAAAACCATATATACTGTAAACGCCATCCCTGTATTTTTTTCTTAATACACGCACCCCTAATGAAAATGAAGTACTGTAATTTCGGGTAGTTATTTTACTACAGGCTAAATTATTTTTACGATAAAGATCCATGTTCTCTGGTAATTCTTTCGGTTACAAGTCTTGAACTTATCACGGTCATTGGCAAGCCTGTTCCGGGCACTGTTGATGCTCCCGTGTAATAGAGATTTCGTAGTTTTTCGTCTTTGTTTGAAGGCCTGAACCCTCCAACTTGATTGAGATCGTGAGCTAAGCCCAGTCCACTGCCTCTGTAAAGGTTGAACATCTGTTCCCACTCTGTAGGATTTAAAACAACCCGGGTTTCAGTATGTTTAGCAAAATCAAAGCCAGTACGCTCGCCTAAATCTTTGATAATCGCATCTGCTATTTGTTCGGAATCGTTCCAGTCGCTTTTGTATCGAAGATCCGGAACCGGGCAAAGAATAAATACACTTTCCTTTCCACCCGGAGCATAGTTCGGATTGTGCATTGACTGAATGTTTACATAGTAGTAGGGTTTATCCAGCTTAATTGTGTTTTTGAATATTTTACTGGCGTATTCTTTAAAATTTTTTCTTAAGAAATAATTGTGGTGGTACATATTTTCTACTTTTCGATCTAATCCAAGGTAAATAGTTAGCGGGGCAAGTGTCCATTTTTTACGATCCAGTTTTTTTTCTGAATAAGCATCACGTCCCATAACCTGTCCCCGAAAAGAAGCGGCATCTGCATTCACTACAAACAAATCAGCATCCCATTTATTTCCTTGTTTGTCGAAAAAGGCTGAAACTTGACCATTTCGTTCAAGGTACTGGTTTATTTCAACTTTGAAATTCATTTTAACGTTCTTCTTTTCCAGTTCTTTTACCAGCCCTTCAACAATTTTGTACATGCCACCCCTTACATTATAGTATCCATCATGGACCATTTCTGTGTAGTTTAGCAGGGAATAAACCGCGGGGGTGTCAAAAGGCGTTGCACCAAGAAAGAAGCCTACTAATGAGAAAATCACTTTAACTTCGAAAGAATCAAAATTCTTTTCCATCTCACGCCACATGGAATAAAACATTTTGGGTGCATGCTTAACCGGAACACGTGTTAACTGGAGCAAGTAGGAAAGAAGATTATCGAAATTCTGTTTGATGACAATATTTTCAGTATCGTGAAATAGTTGTCCGGCGGATTCAAGGAACTTGCTGATTTTTCTTTCAAAACCGGGTTCGATATCTTTGAATTCCTGAGCCAGTTTTTGAATGTTTTTATGAATTAAATATGATCGTTTGTCACCTTCGAAATGTACAGAATATAGCGGGTCAAGCTCAACAAATTCAAAAGGCATTTCAATTCCACAATAATTTATCAACTCTGTAAATTCATAGCTCATGCTGAAAAAAGTTGGGGCCATGTCAAATTTAAATCCATCTTTTTCAAGAAGATTTAACCGACCTCCCGGCTGGTGGTATTTGTCAACCATTTCAACCTCATAGCCATGTTTGGTAAGACGAAGAGCGGTTGATAATCCTGCTAATCCAGTTCCTATAACGAGTGCTTTTTTTGTCATCTGTTTAATTGTTTTCTATAAACATTAAACAAATTAGCTCGAAAATGTTTTAATGAGATAGGTAATTTATTGAACATTTATATGTTCTGTTGCTTAATATTTATGTACTTATGACCAGATTAGCAGTAATTGGAACCGGTGTTGCGGGCTTGGCAGTTGCTATTAGAGCTGCAAAATTGGGTTTTGAGGTCCATGCATTTGAGCAGGCTTCAATTCCTGGTGGAAAAATTGGAGAATTTATACAGGATGGTTTTCGATTTGATATGGGACCGTCACTTTTTACCTTGCCCGAATTGCTTGATGAGTTGCTAGAAGAAGAGTTTCGTTTTGATTACAGGAAGCTGGATGTTATTACCAACTATTTTTATGAAGATGGTACTGAAATAAAAGCTTATGCTTCACCAAACAAAATAGCTGAAGAGCTTCAGGGGAAAACAGGTATTGAAAAGCAAAAAGTGATTGATTATTTGAATGAAGCAAAATTTATTTATAAAACCACTGCTCCTGTTTTTCTTTTCAATTCGGTTCACCGGCTAAGGGATATTTTGACTTTCAGTAATTTGAAACGAATATTTTCATTGCCCCGGCTCCATCCGTTTTCGACTTTGCACCAGCTTAATAAAAAGAAATTTTCTGATGAACGTATCGTTCAGTTTTTTGGTCGATATGCAACTTATAATGGCTCGGATCCCTACAGAGCGCCCGGTACATTTCAGGTTATTTCTCATTTAGAACACAATTTGGGAGCTTACTTTCCTAAAAATGGAATGCGATCAATAATCAAATCGCTGTTTGATCAGGCAAAGAAATTAGGTGTTAATTTCCATTTTAACTCAAAGGTCCGGCAAGTTTTATCTGATCAAAAGGAGGTAAAAGGAATACTTGTAAATGATGAAAAAATTGACTTTGAAGTTGTAATTAGTGATGTGGATATTTATCGGTTTTATTCTGATTTGCTGCCTGACAAGAAAAGATTGAACCAGTTAAAACAGGCAGAACGATCTACATCAGCATTTATTTTTTATTGGGGGATGAATAAAAAGTTTCCACAATTGGACTTGCACAATATCTTTTTCAGTAAAAATTACAGAGAAGAGTTTGACAGCTTGTTTGAAAAGAAGCAGATGTACAGCGATCCGACTGTTTATGTATTTATAAGTAGTAAGGAAAACGAAGAAGATTCACCCAAAGGAAAAGAAAATTGGTTTGTCATGGTAAATGCCCCTGAAAATGTTGGGCAAAACTGGAAAGAAGAAGCTTTTAAATTGCGAAGAAGGATAGTAGAAAAAATAAACCGAATGCTTGGTGAAAACATTGAATCGCAAATTTTGTTTCAGCAAATACTTGATCCTGTGAAAATTGAAAAAAATACATCTTCATTTGGAGGAGCTTTGTACGGGCCAAGTTCAAACAGTCGTTTTTCGGCTTTTAACAGGCACCCAAATTTTCATCGGTGCATCAAAGGATTATATTTTGTTGGAGGTTCGGTACATCCGGGAGGAGGCATTCCGCTTTGTCTTTCTTCAGCAAAAATTGTAGAAAAAATGATTAAAAAGTATGCAAACCATTGAGATAAATAAAATATCGAAAGTAAGTGTAGCAAGATTATTCCTGGTAATTTTTTACCTGGTTGGTTTGCTTGGTTTTAGCTTTGAGCTTACATTCCCATTGTTTCAAAAACTGGTACCCCTGAATCTAATTGTTAGTGCTCTTTTACTTTTCTCTTTTCATAACAGGTGGGATGTTAAAAGCATTTTACTTTTCGTTACCATTCCTGTTTTTGGAATTTTAGTGGAAATAATAGGAGTAAATACACAACTTTTTTTTGGAAATTATAGTTACGGGGAATCGTTAGGGTTAAAAATTTTTAATACTCCCGTTTTAATTGGACTCAACTGGTTGATCCTTACCTATTGTATTTATAGCAGTTTTGTGCGTTTTAGGGAAAAGTGGTTTTTTATTTTTCCGGCTGCTGCTATTATGGTAGGTTTTGATTTTATTTTAGAACCCGTGGCTATGCAAATTGATATGTGGGATTGGCAAGGTGGTATTGTTCCTTTAAAAAATTACGTTGACTGGTACTGGGTTTCTTTGATCATTTTCTTTTTCATGTGGATCACAAAATTCAGGGCAAAAAATGAACTTGCAAGCACATTAATCCTCATCCAGTTTTTGTTTTTCCTTAGTTTGAATTTCATTTTAAATTAATTGAATGGGAGTTTTGGTCGCCATATTGATTATTTTAACCTGGTTAATTCATTTAACCTACAGTCTTGTCTTTGTCTCCGTTTCTTATACTTCGGTCTGGATGTATTTACATGTAATTATTCAGGCTTATTTATATACGGGTTTGTTTATTACCGGGCACGATGCCATGCATGGGCTCATTGCCAGAAAAAGATCTGTTAACACGGTATTTGGCTGGATATCAAGTATGCTGTTTGCCGGATTATCATACAGCAGGTTAAGGAGGAATCATTATCTGCACCATCAGTTCCCGGGAACAGAAAAAGATCCGGACTTTTTTGTGAAATCGCAGAATTTTTTTGCATGGTGGTTTATCTTTCTTAAAAGATATGCGACAATCGGGCAATTCCTTTTTATGGCAATCGTGTTTAATATTCTGAAAATTTGGATTGATCCGCTTAGCCTGGTGATTTTCTGGATGCTGCCAGCTGTTATTGCAACATTTCAGTTATTTTTTGTTGGAACATTCCTACCGCACCGAAAACCGCATGAAGAATATATGGTTCCCCACAAGGCCAGGAGCCAGAAAGGACCACATTGGTGGGCAATGATGTCTTGTTATTTTTTTGGTTACCACTGGGAACACCATGAAGAACCTCAAGTACCCTGGTGGAAGTTGTACAAATTAAAAGATGAGGGCATTTTCAAGCATGATTAAATCTCGTCATCATAGGCTAACTCTTTGGTTTTTCGATCTTTATTTTCGTTGGAAAATGAAATTCCATTTTCGGGATATTGAAATTAAGGGAGATAAAGTTGATCCAGGTCGTCCTGTTTTGCTGTTGCAAAATCATTTTAGCTGGTGGGATGGTTATTGGACCTTTTACCTGAGCAAGCGTTTTTTTAAAAAGAAGTTTCATGTAATGATGCTGGAAGAACAATTAAAAAAACACATGTTTATTAGTCGCTGCGGGGCTTTTTCTGTTAAAAAGAAATCGAAAGATTTATTGGAATCACTTCACTACGCATTGCAAATAATTCAAAAGCCCGATAATTTGTTATGTCTCTTTGTTCAAGGGAAAATCCAGTCACAATATCTTTCAAAAATTAAGTTTGAAAAAGGAGCATCATGGCTGTTAAATAAATCGAAATCTGAAATCCAGGTATTTTTTTGTGTTGCCCTGGTTGATTATTTCAGCAAACCAAAACCAATATTGCGTTTTTATTTGAAACGGTATGAAGGGGAAGAATCTATTAAAGAATTGGAAGCTGCTTACAATTCTTTCAGAAATAGCAGTATAAAAAAACAGGAAGAATAATGGAAATATTGGCTTGGGGAATATTGTTTTTTCTTACCCTGCGTACATTGGTTGCAGTAATAAATGCACTTGGGCAATTATATCTTCCATCTGGAAATGAACAGGTGAATAAAAAACTGTCTGTTTTAATTCCTGCCAGAAATGAAGAAAAAAACCTGCCTGTGTTGTTTGCTTCGTTACTCGAATCTGATTATCTTAATTTTGAGATTTGGGTTTGTGATGACCACTCAACTGATGCGACGAACAGTATTCTTAAAAAATGGTCGAAAAAAGATAAACGAATCAATTATTTCAAAGGAAAGGATTTGCCTGAAGGATGGATGGGTAAAAATTTTGCATGCCACCAATTGTCACAAAAAGCAACTGGTGACTATTTTCTTTTTATTGATGCAGATGTGATTGTTTCTGAAGATAGCTTGAGTAAGGCTGTTAACTATGCCGGGAAGCGACAGGTAAGTTTGTTATCCATTTTTCCAAAACAGATCATGCAAAAAATTTCGGAACAAATTTCAGTTCCATTCATGAATTGGGCATTATTAAATTTACTGCCTTTAATGTTAGTTTTGAAATCCGGAAAATCAATCTTTTCAGCAGCAAATGGACAGTTTATGCTTTTTAATGCTGAGGAATATTTGCAAAATAAGTGGCATGAACGAGTGAAAAGGAGTAACGTTGAGGATATTCTGATAGCCAGATTAATGAAAGGATCAAAAAAGAGGGTGGCGGTTTTATTGGGGGACAATGATGTTTTTTGCCGGATGTATACAGGTTATTCCGAAGCTTTGAATGGGTTTTCCCGAAATGTACATGAGTTTTTTCTGGGTAAAAGGTGGCTAATGGTTTTCTTCTGGATTGTTTTAATAGCGGGACCTTTAGTTGTTTATTCCTACCTGGGCTGGCAATACTTTGTTTTATTTATGGGTTTATTACTGATCAACTGTATTGCTGTTTCTTTGGCAAGTAAGCAAAATGTACTGTTGAATATTGTTTTGCACCCGGCACAGATGTTGTTCTTTTCGCAATTGGTGATAGAAAATTTTAAATTGAAATTAAAAAAGAAGAGCGAATGGAAAGGTCGGGTTATTCCGGTTTAATTCTTTTGTTCCTGGTATTCGTTAGTTCGTCTGGTTTATCGTTTGCAAAAAAACCGGTTGACAAGTATCGTTGTTTGTTTTTTGATTCTTATATAAAAGGCGATATGACTAACTGGCCAGCATGGATCGAAGAAATGAACCTTTTCTACAGTGGTGATTTTGATGGAGAGCTGGTCTCGTTACAAGCTCAATACGGATTGATCGGTTATTATTTTGGAACCCGCCAAAAGAAAAAAGCAAGAGAACAGGTACGATCAGCTTATGAACAGCTTGATAAAATTATGGAACAACATCCTGATGATGCGAGGCTGCATAGTTTAAGAGGAGCATTTAATGCTTTTAAAGTTGCTTTAGCCGTTTATAAAGCTCCAATTTTAGGACCCAGGATTGAAAAGAGTATTCAAAGGGCTATTGAGCTAAATTCAGATGAACCTGTATGCTGGCTTGAAAACGGGAATTCACTTTATAACCGGCCGGAAATATTTGGCGGGGATAAAAACAAGGCTATTGAATCCTATGCAAAATCATTAAAACTGTTTGAAAAACAACAAAAAGAGTGTGATTATTTAAAAGTCCTGGTTGAGATTTTTTTAATTAAAGGATATTTTGAAACGAAACAGCAACAGAAATATAAGCAGTCCCGAAAGAATTTGGAGAATAAGTACGGAGCAATGAATTGGATTGATGAATTTCTTCGTCTTGAGTTGATTGAATAATACGTATCGCCCAAAGGGTGTCATCTTTCGAAAAGATGACACCCTTTGCTGACACTTCGCCGGTACGTTTATTTTTTAGATAGCTTTCTTCTTTTATAATGGATAATAAATTGATGTGTGCCATTTGGCGGTGTCAGGCTCTTGTTGCGGATCAGTGAAATATCTTTCTATTGGAGATCCATTTAAATTTAGCTGACGCTTGTTCATCCATTCCTGGATAAATTGGTGAGTCTCACCAAGCTTTTGATAATCCCCAAAGTGGTCGGCATGCACATAGTTGTTAGCAGCAATTTCCCTTCCCTGGATCTTATCAGTTGTATTTTCTGGCAGCTCATTTACGGGTATTGCACATTCAAGGTCAATGATCGTACCATCAAATTTGTGATAAATAGAAATTGGGACATCGATCATTTCTATATTTTCCTTTTGGTTGAATTTTAACAACTCGCCATACATCATTCCCATTTTCTCAGCAATTTCAGCATATTGGACTATTTCACGAATACTGACAATTTTTACGGCAGGCATGTCCCTGATTTCGCAAACAGGTTGTTTTTCTGCCAAAATAGTTTCAGATACAACTTTAAGGTTCTGAAGTCCTTCTTCAAAATCAGGACCAATCATACTGTCGAGCATTAAGCCAAACCAACGCGCGATAGGGTTAAAACCAAGATCTGTGTTAAAAGCCCAGGTAACTGTTGTTGAGCTTCCTTCTTCATTAAATGCAAAATAACCGGTAGCTGTCCCTTCTTCCATAAAATCCATTGATGTAGCGATTGAATCATACGGAACAGCAGCAGTAAGCATTAACTTGCCACTCCCAACATTGGGGTGTTCACTGGTCCAGGAGTAACCCGCATTTTCGCCAACACCTGAGTTAATGTATTCAATTTTCATTTCAGGGTCAATTTGGTTCCATTTAGACCATTTGTCCCAGCTATGGAGATCAACAATCTGATTGTAAATAATCTTTGCAGGAGCATCTATGTTTAAAGCACGTTCAACATGAACTTGTTGAGGAAGAAAAAAAGCAATTATCACAAGCAAAGCAGCAATAATAAGAACACCTAACAGAATCTTTTTGAGTGTTTTCATTTTAATATGTTTAGGATTGATGAATTCACGTTCTGGTTATTGCATTGAATATACGCAAGGTTAAATAAATAGATACAATTATCAACGTTAAACCACAATTAAGCTTTTTAAAAGATTGGCTTCTTTCAATCGGGACTCTCCAGGGGGCAATAATAGGATAATCCCTTAGAAGCTGTCTAAATTTTATTTTTCAGAATGATTATGATGTATTTTTTGTTTAGACGACTTGTCCCGGTTTAACCGGGAAGGCGAATTTGAGCGTCCCGGTGGCCTGGGATAAGGAAAATTCAACGCAGTATAAGCGAACCTGCCTGCGGTAGGCAGGAAAGACGCATAATCAAATGGATGGATAATTTTTAGACAGCT
>JANQII010000208.1 GCA_028282195.1 Prolixibacteraceae bacterium | reverse complement strand
TGTGGGTTGGCTTGTGGGTTTATGCCGTAGTCTTTTGAAATAAAATTGCACGGGGCTTATTTTTGCCCTAAGGCCTTTGGTTTAGTACCCCTCAATTTTTGCACTGTCGTTTGCCCGGAGCAGGCGGGCAGGCTTGTGTGGCTATTTTGCATAATTGGGTTATGGGACGGCTTTGGTCGAGGCGCTGGCATGTGTGGCAGTTCCTATAACAACCGGTTATGTATAAATAGCTTGGGGTGGTTTTATCGTGCGATGGAGGTGGACGGCTCTTTGCCTTTTTATTTTACCGGTTCAACTAAAACCTTCAATTAAAAATAAAAAGGGAATGTGCCGGGAACAGCGCAGGGAAAGGAAAACCACAGACGGGACGGAACAGCGGAGTACCAGACAGCAGAGCGGCATTGGGGCTGGCTGGTACGTGGAATTACCTTCATTTTTTTCTTTCAAATGAAAACCCCAATTGAAAATAAAAAGTAGTATTTTTAAGGTCAATGGGCTGCTTGAAACTTACATGTTATAAAGAAGAATTACCGCTAAAAGTGGTGCACAGGAAAACAGGGCCACGGCAAAAAGTTGTACAGGGGTTTATAAGGCCAGATCCAATGGCTGAAGTTGCCCGGCGATGGTCTCCGTATAATTACGCATGGAACAACCCTTTGAGATTCATTGATCCTGATGGGATGCTCGCTGATGAATTCAATTATTACGAAGAGGAACAAAGACTTGAAAAAGTAAGTGATAAAGGAGGAAGTGAGACTCAATATGTAAACTTTGTTGATGAAGAAGGTGAAGTTAATGAACAAGTTGAAGTACAAGGCGATGAAGTTCATGTTACTGAACTTGAAGATGGCTACGCTGTAACTAACTTTGATCCTGAGCTTCCTGATAACTATAGCGAGAATTCAGGACACAAATATTCCTTAAAAGATTTCCAAAAAAGAAAAGATATCCTTGATACAGGGAATAATCCTATTAGTCGAAATCTTAAGAGCATAGAAAAAAGTGGTGATTCTGAGCCAGTTCATAAAGATGAGTATTGGGACAAATATGGTCACACCTTGGGATCCATGAAACTGTTGGATGCTTACATTGGAGCTGCTCTTGATATAACAAACACAGGAAGTCTTCCAATGGGGAAAGGAGCTGGATTTAAGTTAAAAACAACCATGTCTGCAGGTTCAGGTGCAAAATCTTCTAACTCATGGAATAAATTTTTGAGCGCTAATAAAGGGAAATACTCAGGGAAAAACTGGATCAAGCAAGCTACTCGTGATTATTACAACTCTTCTTATTACAAAAAATAGAAAGAAATGAGAATACTAATACAATTTCTGCTCATTTTGCTTATTACTAGTTGCTCAGCTCAAGAAGCAGAAACCTTTGTTGTTAAAGGATACGTATTTAAAGATGCCTCTGTTCACTACATGAGAAGGCATTATAAATTGAGGATTTGGTATAACTTTAATTATAAAGATAGCCTTTATCAAAGTGTCAAAACAATATCTAAAGGTGATCCTAGATATTTTGAAGGAGACAGTATCCTCATAAAAATAAACAAGCATGAACCTTCTAGGAATGAGATCATAGGGAAGATTGAGCTAAAAAATCAGCCAATAGTAAAACTTGTGAATCCTAAAAAGAGAAGCAATAATCCCAAATCTTACTACATCGTAGATGAAAAACCATTATTTGATACCGTGATAAATCCAAATAACAACGACAATGCTCTGACCAATTACTTTTCAAAACGCATAAATGATATTGGAATAAAAGAGGAAGGAATTGTTGGTGTGGGCTTCATTGTTGATCAGAATGGAAAAGTAACGAACGCAAAAGTTCGAAAAAGCCATGATGCTTTTTTAGATACTGTTGCTATTGAATTGACAAAAGAAATGCCAAGCTGGAAGCCAGCTAAGCATAAAAATGAGAATGTAAGAATAAGTTATCTTTTTGAAGTTGAGTTCAAAGGCAACGCTGATGAATCTACGAAATGATTATTGCAATTAATGTTAATATTTATTGAAACTCTATTGCTATTATAGCATAATACAAAGCCCGGAATTTAAGACCGGGCTTTTTGTTGTTATACCGAATACATCACATATGATATACAATGTATCAAATAAGCACATAAAAAGTTATCAACAATCAGGTCATGAAGCCATGTCTATGGCGTTGGATAGTGTGTCCTTAAGTTTTTTCTTCGACACCAAAGCGTCCAGTATGGAATAAAAAGCTTGTTTTTCTTTTTTTTCAAGCCCTTCAATCAAGCTAAGTTTTTCCATTAAAGTTTTATCGTAAGAATCGATATCTTTAAAGACCTCCTCTGCATTAAAAAGTTCCGTGAAGGTCACCCCTAAAGCTTTTGCGATTTTTTCCACATTAGAAAAAGAAGGGTCGGTCTTGTTGTTTTCGATCCTCGAGTACTGTGCCTGGTCCATGCCCAAAGACAGGGCAACTTGTTTTTGAGATAAGCCTTTCGCCTCCCTGATCTTTTTTATTTTATTACCGATCTGCATTGCTATTGTTTTATTGCGCAATAAAGTTAATTAATTATGCCTCATTGCACAATGTTGATAAAGTTGCAAATATCCTAACTTGATAATTATATCATAATTGATAATTTTGATCATTGATTTATTTATCAAATGATTTTATCAACAATGGAAATCCAGGAAATAAAACAACGTTTGAGCATCCTCGCGGTACTGAGCCACTATAACCTACAGCCCGACCGCCACCAAATGCTAAAATGCCCCTTCCACGAAGACGACCAGCCCAGCTTGAAGATCTACACCGAAACCAACACCTTTAACTGCTTTGGCTGCGGTGCAAACGGTGACGTGATCGAGTTTATCCAGAAAAAAGAAAATTTAAACAAACACCAGGCATTGGTAAAAGCAACTGGGTTGGCAGGCTTGCCTGCCGAAACAAATGTGAAGACAGGGGAAACCATAAAGCGGGCATCATCGATAAAGCCGGCAACAGCTAACCATACAAAAATCCTGACCAAGATATTTACCTACTTCCAGAATGGTTTAAATAGTGGTGTAGCAAGAAAACCAAAGGAATATTTACAAAGCCGGAACTTAAATCATGAACTTTTAGAGCTTGGCTACAACTCCGGTCAGTTCCACCACCGGGGCAAACTGGAAGAGGCAGACAGGCAAGCCTGTACCGATGCCGGGCTGTTAATCCCTTACAGTGGCAGTATCCCCAAAGCTAAAGGCGCAACTTACACCCCTTTTGCAAAAGACTGTGTAATCTTCCCGTTAAAAGACAGAAGCGGAAATATCACAAGCCTTTACGGACGTTCCATAATCAACAACAAGAACTCAAAACATTACTATTTAAAAGACAGGAAAGGCTTGTACCCAAACTATCCCAAAGCTGAAACCGCTAGACTGATTTTAACAGAAGCCATCATCGATGCCGCAACACTTTTACAAATACCGGATATCAAAGCAAATTATGAAATATTAAGCAGCTATGGTACAAATGGGTTGACAGAAGAACATAAACAAGCAATCAAGAAATTACAAAACTTAGAAGAAGTGATCTTCTTCTTTGATGGAGATAAAGCCGGGAATGATGCAATAAAGAAATACCAGGAAGAATTATTTAAAGAACTCCCGGGCGTAGCAATCTCAGCGGTAGAAACCCCGGAAGGCGAAGACGTGAACAGTTTACTGGCTGGTCATGATGCAGAAATCTTTACCCACCTTTTAGAGAATAGAAGAGACCTTTTTCTTTTACCTGAAGAAACTGAAAAGCAGCAGCGCAACGATACCCAGGCACCACCAGAACCATTAAAAACATCAGGAAAATTAAACACCCGAAACCCCGAGTTTATCACCTTCACCACAGAAGAGCTACAAATCATCCTTTTAGGCGGGATCAACCTACAGCAACTCGACAGGTTACGGGCAACCATCAAAATAACCAGAAAAGGCACTACAAACCCTCTGCACTCGATCCGCCACACCATCGATTTATACCATAGCGATTACCTGGAAAAGTTTATCAATAAAGCCAGTGAACAACTTGAAACAGGCACGACTATTTTAAGGACGGCAATGGCAGAACTGATCGACCAAATAGAAAAATACCGATTGGAAAGAATAGAAAGCCGAAAAGAGAAACGCCCACAGACAAGGCAGTTAACAGAGCAGCAACAACGCAAAGCAATCCGGTATTTAAGCAGCCCCAAGCTAATGGAGCGCACAAATAGGGACATCGGCAAAACGGGAATGGTAGGCGAAGAAAACAACCGGCTGTTAATGTACCTGGTGTTTACATCAAGGTTAAGGGAACAACCTTTACACATCATTAGTTTAGGGGCATCGGGGACAGGGAAAACCTACCTTCAGGAAAAAGTAAGCGAGCTGATACCGGAACACCATAAACTGGAAATCACGATCCTCTCTGAAAACGCCTTTTATTATTTTGGAAGGCAGGAGCTAAAAAACAAGCTGGTACTAATTGAAGATATGGACGGGGCAGAAAACGTACTTTATCCGCTCCGGGAATTGCAAAGTAAAAAGCGTATAAGTAAAACCATCCCCATAAAAGACAGCAAAGGGAACTTAAAAACCATCACGTTAAAAGTAGAAGGACCAATCTGTTTGGCCGGGACCACCACAAGGGAAAAGCTTTATGAGGACAACGCAAACCGGAGTTTGTTAATTTATCTCGATGGCAGCAAGAACCATAAAGAGCAGATCATGAATTACCAGAGAAAACTATCAGCCGGGAAAATAGCCACCAAAGAAGAACGGCAGTTAATAGAGTTCTTTAAGGACATGCAAACAGTCTTAAAGCCGATCAAAGTCCGCAACCCCTTTGCTGAATACCTGGTCATTCCCGAACATGTTTTTAAGCCACTCCGGACAAACAGCCACTACCTTGCATTTATCGAGACTATAACCTTTTATCACCAGTACCAACGTGAAGTAAAGACCGACCCGGCAACAGGAGAAAGGTACATTGAAACCACTCTGGAAGATATTGAATGGGCAAACAGGCTATTAAAAAATGTACTGCTGGCAAAAGCCGATGAACTGAGCGGGGAAAACCGCCGCTTCTTTGAGAACCTGAAAACATGGCTGAGAGCCAATAAAAAAACCAGTTTCTATAAAAACGAAATCCGTGAAGCCTTCAGGATGAACCCCAACAACCTGAAATACTACCTGGTGCAGTTATTAAAATACAACTACCTGAAAATAGTTGGCGGAAACCGCCATAAATCCGGTTATGAATATGAAGTGACCAATACCGAAGGATACGAGCAATTAAACCAGGACCTGAACAATGCTTTGGATGCTGCATTGGAAGATATTAGAAAAGGTTTGGTGGGCAGTGCGGATAACAAGCGGGTAACTGAGTCAGTTATCCACTCAACTATTTAACAGACAGAGAGTAACACCCAGTGGGTAATTGAATAACCAGAATGCAAGGCAGGGACAACTAAAAACCATCGTAATGGAAATAAACGGCGTACTGATTGAGGGTTTTGAAAAGTGGCTGCAAACCTTGGGTTATGCAGAAAGCACGGTAACCGTATCGGTAAACTACCTTCGGGATTTTTTCTTTTACCTGAAAGATTTACCTGCCGACAGGCACGGAAATGAAATCAGCAACCTTGGGCAAATCAATAAACAAACACTTGATAATTACCACAGCTATTTACAAACCAGGAAGAACAAAAGGCAAACAGGAAGCTTGTCTCAAAACTACATAACCAGCAATATCAATGCTTTGAAACGGTTCAGCAAATACCTGCAGGTAACCGAAAAAGCAGTTTTGGAAATCGATATCCGCCCACAGCCCAACCAGGTGCAAAAACACACCATCCTGACCCGCGGGGAAATCGGTGCACTTTACAAAGCCTGTGGCAATGATTTTTTAGGGGTACGTGACCGGGCAATGCTTGGGGTTTATTACGGTTGTGGTCTGCGCCGAAGTGAGGGTTTGGCACTTAATCTCGATGATGTTTTGCTGCGTGAAAAGCTGGTTTATGTCCGTAAAGGGAAATATTACCGGGAGCGTTATGTGCCCATCCGGGAGGATTTGGAAAACTACATTTATACAGGCAGGGCAAAGATACTGGGCTTTAAAAACATCAGGCAGGAAGCCTTTTTCCTGAGCCGCAGTGTCAAAAGGATGCACGGGAACAGTTTGATAAACCGTATCCACAGATTGGCCAAACTGGCTAAAATCGATAAGGGGACCGACCTGCACACTTTGCGGCATTCCATCGCCACCCACCTGTTGCAATCGGGCATGGGACTGGAAGAGGTCAGCCGGTTCCTGGGGCATGCCAGTCTGGAAAGCACACAAATTTATACACACGTGGCCTACGAAGCCCCAGCGAAGGAGGACGTGGTTTATGAATAAGTACAACTTTAACCACGAAATACAGGGCAAACTAAAAGGCTTCAAAACCTATTTGCAGGAACTTGGGAACGGGAAAGGGACCATCCGCCAGAAATCAAATTATGCCGGTTACTTTTTAAGCTGGCTGGAGGCTGAAAACCTAAACCCTGAAGATACCCGGTACAACGATTTACTGAACTTTATCGACCACTGCAACCTGGAGGGGAAAAGCAAAAAGCATATCAACAGCAAGTTGTGCAGCATCAGAAATTATTACAGCTACCTAAAAACCATAACCCCCGAAATAGCAAACCCGGCAGCAAACCTTTACTTAAAAGGGACCCGTCAAAAACTGCCATCCAATATCATCGGTATTGAACGGCTTGAAAAGCTTTACCAGGATTATCCTGTGGACGATACCCGCACCAAAAGGAACAAGGTAATTTTAGGCTTATTGGTTTACCAGGGGGTAACCACTGAAGAGCTAAAACAATTGGAGGTAAACCATGTGAAACCAGGGAAAGGCAAAATATACATCCCCGGCAACCGGAGGAGGAACAGCCGGACACTGGAATTAAAATCTTTTCAAATACTGGAACTGCATGAATATTTAAATGAAACCCGGGTTAAAATCTTAGCTGAAATATCCAACCCAAAACCAGCAAGAAAGCCCGACAGGATCGATAAACCACGCCTGGGGAACCAACTGTTCATAAGCATCAACGGAAGTGAAAATATTAAAAACAGTTTGTTGCACATGTTCCGGAAGATCCGGAAGGCCAACCCCGATATTTTACACCCAAAACAAATCCGTGCAAGCGTGATAACCTACTGGCTTAAAAACCACAACCTCCGGCAAGTGCAATATTTTGCTGGGCATAAATATGTGAGCAGTACAGAAAGGTACCAGTTGAACAACCTGGACAAACTTCAAAGCAAACTGGAAAAGTTCCACCCACTTAAATGAAACGGGATAATGGAAATAAACGTAAAATTAAGTATATTTGTACCATGTTGGTACACGTTAAAAAAAAAGACATGTTAGTAATAAGTAGCAGGGAGTTTAGACAAAACCAAAGGTTGTACTTTGAAAGGGCTGATAAAGGTGAGCAAATCATTGTCCAAAGGGGGAAAGATAAATCTTATGCTTTGACCCCCATAAATGCGGACGATGTTTATTTTAGTGCTGAAATGGTAAAAAAAATAAAGCTCAGTGCAGTGCAGGCAAAAAACGGCGAAGTGAAAAGGGTTACAAGCCCTGAAGAAATAAACGGTTTGCTTGGCTTATGAGTTATGTTTTAGGGTTTACCAAAGTAGCCTTGGCAGATATTGAGAGGCACAAAAAAGCAGGCGACAAAGCTGTGCTAAAAAAGATCGCTAAACTCCTTAATGAGCTCAAAGAAAACCCTACAGAAGGGACCGGGCGTGTAGAACTTATGAAATATGGCCTTTCCGGTAAGTTTTCACGCAGGATAAACCACAGGCACCGTCTTGTTTACTCCATTGAAGAAGATATTGTTACCGTTCATGTTTTAAGCCTTTGGGGACATTACGGGGATAAATAACCCACACCCATCACGCCCCTGCTTCCTGCATTTAATTGTTGTCACCATTTTTGTAAAGCCTTTGTACCCCGCGAACCAAAAATGCCGCCAACAATTAAATGCCCCAAGCTAAGTTGCATAATGTGCCCTTATAGGAACAGCCGCCCAGGTCCGGACTAAAAACCAAAGCTGCCCTATAAGCACACTATGCAAAATAGCCCCCTCCATCGCACAGTCAAGGTCAAGCCCTGCGGGTTTTGCAATATTTTTTTGATAGGCATTTTTCTTTTAATTGAATCAAAAAAATATCACAAAAACCTTGACACTTCCCAACCCACAAGGCTGACCAGTGGCTTAAGCCAAAGCAGTAAGCCCCCTTTAAAGTAACGCCACAGGGCCCCCTTAAACCAAAACCTGTAGGCACCCCATCAGGCTAAGTATTGGCCCGGCACAAAAGGAAAAGGAATAAATGGCTTGCAGGGGTGGCATGTGCGTTTATGCCGGAAGCTTTTGGGACAGGACAATACGGGCGTAAATTTGCTGAAGGGATTTGGTTTAATACCCCTCAATTTTTGCACTGTCGTTTGCCCGGAGCAGGCGGGCAGGCTTGTGCAGCTATTTTGCATAATTGGGTTATATGACTGCCGGGGACACTTCATTTATACCGCTGAAAGCAGGCTGTTATATAACAACCGGTTATGTATAAATAGCTTGGGGTGGTTTGATCGTGCGTCCGGGGTGGACGGCTCTTTACCTTTTTGTTTTACCGATTCAAATAAAACCTCAATTAAAAATAAAAAGGGAATGTGCCGGGAACAGTGCAGGGAAAGGGAAACCACAGACGGGTTGGCGTGGGGAGTACCAGGCAGCAGAAGGGAATTTTTGGGGCTGGCTGGTACGGGGAAATACATCATATTTTTTCTTTTATCTGAAGAAACTAATTGAAAATAACTACTTTGCAGTAAATAAATAATTGTCATGTCGGAAGAACTTCAAGTTACCATCTCATTAATAACTACATTTGGGATAGGAAGTATCTTAGGTGGATACTTTAAATCTCTGTTTGAGCGTAAAAAAGAATTAAAGGAGCAAGAACATCAGTTAAAAAGAACCAGGTACGGTGTAATATTATTGCTCATGCTTGCAAAGCTGGATCCTAAAGACGGTTTGGAAAAAACAAGAATGCATAGACCTGACCTTAAAAGTATTGCTGATATAAATAAAGAATTAGAGACTGAATATTATAACGCTATCATTTTTGCAAATGACACGGTGTTAAAGGCAATAACTGAATTTATAAAATCGCCAACATATAAAAGTTATATTGCCTCTGCAGTAGCAATAAGAAAGGATCTATGGAAAAAGCATACAAAAATAAGTGAGTCTGATATAGTATACTTCAATTAGAAATTTATATTTTTAGAAGCAAGTAACGTTCTTTGAACAAGGCTGTTTTTGACGGGTAGGCGGATTTTTGGGGAGCTGTTTTTTTGGTGTAAGTTGGTACGATTACGGGGCAAGGTTTTATGACCCAAGTTTAGCCCGGTTTCACTCGCTCGACCCAATTTCTGAAAATTATAATTTCCAAAGCCCGTATGCTTATGCGGCAAATAACCCGATTACATTTATTGATTATAATGGCTTAGGTCCATGGGACTATGTCAAAGGTATAGGTATTGGTATCGGTTCCGGTGCTAAAGGGACTTGGAATTTTGTTACCAGTAGTGCATGGAAAGCGGATACCTGGAAAGCGACAGGTAACCTTGCATTGGGATTGGCAGCAATGGGACCAAACGGAACTGGAGCAAGCAACTTAGTTGCAGTGGATGCAGCTTTAGGCACAAATACAGCCGGAGCAGTTGAAGGGCTTTCAACGGCAATTGACCAAGGCGTTGACAAGTTTGTGAGTGGTTCTGACCAAGACAGGGGAGAAGTGATTGGCGAAGTGATTTGGGGCGTTGCCGAAGCTGTAGCCGGAAGTAAAGGTGCTGGAATGCTTTCAAAATCCAAAACAGTCGCAAATGCAGCATCTAAAGTTGAAGTAGTTGAAAGAGCAATGTCAAAAGCTGAATTAGTGGCAACTAAATCTACAGGGTTACTTCGTGGGGGTAGAGATGGAACTCACTATGTATCTAATGCGGTTAACAATACTGCACGAAAAGCACAAAAACGCTTGGCTTTACCTGTAAAGCCTGAAGTAAAAGTAAGGATGGAGGTTCCTTCTGGCAGGTTTTCTAATCCTTCTAAAGTTGACCCTGCTTTTGGTCAAGCTGGAGGGGGAATGGAAAGAACAGCAACAGGGAATGTTCCTGTTAGGATTCTTAAAGAATGGGAGTACAAAAAATAAAATCAATACAAAATGAAAAGTAAACTAAATATCATAGAACCGTGGGAGCATGGAACTGAAAAAAGTATTGATGTGGATATTATAGGTAAAAACAACAATCAATATTTTTTGAAACTCAATACTCCTATCTCAATTAAAGATTATGAATATCATTATTTGTTGTTTAGGTTAAAAGGAGAAGAAAAAAGCATTGATATTACAGAGGCTAAAGGAGTGTTTCCTATTGAAATTGTTTATAAGGAAGAACTTCGAGAAGATAATTTTTCTACTTACCAGATTGATGATTTTCGAAGCAATTTTTTGCTTGGAGAAATAGTTTTATAAAAGTAGAAAGCCCGGCAAGTCCGGGCTTTCAATGAAATTTTTAATAAGTTAAATCAATGAAAACAAAAATATTTATAATAACAATCTTAATTGCAACATCAGTTAAAGCACAGGTGAATATGGATCCGCATAGGAACTATTCAAATTCCATGATTAATGCTTCAAGAATTGAAAGAAGTCCGAATGTTGCCGCTTTTATGAGATATGGAAACTATCCGCTAAATAAATTCACAGGCCTTCCACAAATTTCAATACCAATTTATACGATAAAAGAAAAAGATTTTGTAATGCCAATTAATCTGAATTACCATGCCGGTGGAAGGAAGGTTGACGAAATAGCCTCGTGGGTAGGCTTGGGGTGGAACTTGGCGGTTGGAGGCATGATTAATCGTGAAGTCCGTCAATATCCGGATGATTACTTTGTGGATTTTTGGCCTCCATATGGGGATAATCAAGGCATGCATCATCCAAACCAATATACCACGGTAACAGCTAAAGGCTACCTAAGGAATGTAGAAGAATATGGCCCTGGTTTATTCAATATCGCAACCGGTCTACAGCAGGGATATTTACATAATAACTGGGAGGAAAACGATCCTGGTGACCCACAATCCTGGCAAACAGAAGATGCTTGGGAAGCTTATTTTGGTGAATTTTACGGTTCTTACGGTGATTATACACATTGGAAAACTGGAGAGCTAGCAAATATGCAGGATGCTCATTCGCTTGCATATAATAGGCATTTAGGTCAAGGTTATGACTTGCAACCAGATGTGTTTCGGTACAATTTCAACGGTTATTCCGGCTCATTTTTGTTTGATTATGAAAGCAATATTATTCAGGTGCCTATTACAGACCTTAGAATAGAAAAAACGTCGGATGTTAATAATTATGAGGGTAAATTGGACGGGTTTAAAATTACTACACCAGACGGAACCGTTTATTTTTTTGAGGCAATAGAAAGAAGCACAACTCATACTAGTTCAGGATATGACCGATGTGACGGTGGTTATGTTAATCATGATTACGATTACCGCTATACAATGAATTATAAATCTAGTTGGCTGTTAACCAAAGTTAATACTCCATTGGGGCAAATAATTAATTTTGAATATGAGGACTACTCTACAAACATAGAAGTACCAATACATAAAATGCGATGGGAAGACCCCAATTTAGGATGTGGAGAATTGAATGGAGATGGAGTATCATTTTCTGAAATGTATGAAAATAGAATAACGATTAATACAAAGCTGTTAAAAAAAATAGAGACACCCAACAGCACAATAAACTTTGTCCATTCTAACGAATACAGGGAAGATATAACAACTAGTAAATCTTTGTCAGAAATAAACATCTATTCAAAACACACTTCTTCATATATAAAACGTTTTTCTTTTGACTATGATTATTTCCTAACTAATACCAGCAGTACTGAACCAAACGAGAAGAGGCTTAAATTGAAAAGTGTACAAGAATATAACAACGGTAAAAGTAAACCGCCTTACAAACTTTATTATAATTCTCAAAAACTCCCTGAACTCTATTCTAATCACCAAGATATGTTTGGTTACTACAATGCCAACGGAGCCACACATATGATACCTCAAGTGTATATTTATCCTAGTTTAACAAACCAAAACAGGTACAGGTTAAATAAAATCTCAGGTTATCCCGAAAAAACTGACGGGACAGGCGAATATGGGGCACAATATTTTATAGATGGGGCTAATAGAACACTAAATGCAACTGCACTACAAGCCTGTATGCTTGAAAAAATTGAATATCCTACAGGTGGAGTTACAGAGTTTTATTACGAGCCCAATGACTATTACGACGATGTAATAGATGAAAATATTTACGGTGGTGGTTTAAGAATCAGCAAGCAAATATCTAAAGGTTTTTCTTCACCTGATTTAACCTTGGAATATTCATACACTTTAGAAGATGATGAAGATAAATCTTCAGGTATGATATCAAATTTACCTGTTTATGCCCACTATATCCCATGGGTTCGAATTGGGTTTGATATTAAATCAAGTAACGATTTTGCTAACGCTTCAGAAAAATATAGGACTTTGATATTACGTTATAATTTAAATCAGAATGCGCTGGAAGCGGCACAAGGTTCAACTGTTGGATACACACGAACAGTTATTAACCAAGGGGAAAATGGTTCAGAGGAGTTTTATTATAGTTTCCCTTTATCGGCTAATCAAGATATTGATAACACCAGTTTCCCGGGAATCACCTTTGAAAGAAGCAGAACCTTTAATGGCAATTCTTATAGTCCTCCGTTTGCACCTAACCCCGATTATAGTTTTTGGAGGGGGTTATTATTGGAAAAGAAAGTTAAAAATGTGAATGGCAATTTGGTGCAGCAAGAAATATTTGAATACTTGGGAATCAGGTCAAAACCATATCGATGGAGACATAGTTTAGACGAGTGGTTTGAAGTAGTTCCTGCTATCATATATAATCCACCACTAAGACAAATAATGAGTCAATATCAAGCGTTGGGGTATTTTAGTACCAGTTTCGCCATTTACAACCCATACATTACAAATTGCGTACGCTTGACCGATAAATATGTTAGGACTTATGATATGCAGGATGCTTCCAACCAAAATTTCATTGAAACTCACATTGTATATAAATATCTGGAGGATAATATATTTAAAAAAGACCATTTATACCCAAAACTTAAACGTACTTGGAATAGTCAAGGTGAAATGGTTGAAGAATATTATGTATATCCTAGTGCAGTAACCAAAGGAAACGAAACATATAGTGGCGTTGACGAAGAATCATCAACTCTTTCAACAATGGTTTCAAAGAATATAATCAATAAACCATATGAGGTAATAAACTACAAAAACGATGGTTCTTATAAAGTATTAGGTGCTCAATTAAATACTTACAAAGAAGTATCCATTAAAGACACAGAAGGCAATGACAAAATAGCAATTATGCCAAATAAATTGTGGCAAATACATACGTCCACGCCGATACCTGAAAGTACAACACCTTCCACAAGTACTTTTACAATAAGTGATATAGATTATAGCCATGATGTAAGTGGTTTTGTATTCACTAAAGACAACCATTATGAACTTGAATATATTATTGATGCTTATGATAGCTATGGAAACCCTGTGCAACACCATATAATAAATGACATAAACAAATCCTATGTGTGGGGATATGATGGAGAGTACCCAATTATCGTGGCAGATAACATTAGCGCTACAGCTTTAAATACAACTGTTAACTCAATACAAAGCAACATAGAAGATTTTCTGGGGAATACGATTGGTGATATGACAACTTCAAGCCAAAAAGCTGCATGGGGAGCATTCAATACCTCGTTACGAAACCATGCTTCACTCCAGGATACTTTTATTAAAACTTACACATACAAACCCCTTGTTGGTATCACCAGTGAAACTGACATTGCAGGAAAGACAACATATTACGAATATGATAATCTTAACAGGTTAAAGATCATCAGGGATCATGACGGTAATATCCTGAAGAAGTATGAGTACCATTATAAAAATCAGTAAATATTACAAAAGCCCGGCATTTTTTTCCGGGCTTTTCTATTCTATAATCTCAGCGATTTTCAGCAGGTTGTCCAACCCTGATAGTCGGGTTTTGTTATTACAAATGATTTCCTCAAAACCGAACAGGAAATATCAGGTGATGGGGACAATAGCAAAGTTGTTTTGGACGAAAACCACTATAACGAATTGGGACAGTTAATGTTGAAGAAACTGCACTCTGCCAACGATACCAGCTTTGTGCAGGATATTGATTACCTGTACGATGTCCGTGGGTGGCTGGCACAGATCAATAACTTTGAGGATACAACCCAAAACAAGTTGTATGCACAGTCACTGGCCTACAATGCCAACGGGAATATTTCCAGCATAAACTGGAAGAATACCCTGCTCAATAATGAAGGTTGGATTGACCCAACCAATACATTAAAGTATACATTTAACTATGACCCCCTAAACAGGTTGGATGATGCTACTTATTATGAAACAGGCAATAACGGGAACTTTGACACCGATTACGATTATGACCTGAACGGGAATATTACCAGCCTGCAACGGGACGGGAACAAAAACGCCAGCAATGCACCTGCCCCTTCATATGGATTGATGGATAGCTTAACGTATACTTACCCAACAACCAGCAACCTGCTTACTTCGGTAGGCGATGCTGCAACAGGTGTCAACCACGATTTGGAGTATAAAGCTGTTGCCACAAGTTTTATCTATGATGATAATGGGAATGCTACTTTGGTACCAGGACAAGAAAATAAAACCGTAAGCTACAATTATTTAAACCTGCCGAATCAAATCACTGTTGCGGGAGAGGGGACAATTGCCTACCTTTACGATGCCGCAGGTAACAAGCTTAAAAAATCTTATAACGGGGCTGACAGCTATTACCAGGGGAGCGTTCTTAAAATTAATGGACAGGATATTATCCTTACCGGTGAAGGAAGGGCGGTATATGCAGGCGGTAAATGGAATTATGAGTACGACCTGAAAGACCACCTGGGCAATACAAGGGTATCGTTTGGTATTGATACGGTAAGGGTCAAACCTTTGCAGTATAAAGATTATTACCCGTTTGGTATGGAGATGGCCCAGTGGTACAAAACCGAAGGTTCGCCAACGAAGTATTTGTACAATGGTAAAGAGCTACAAGATGA
>JANQII010000201.1 GCA_028282195.1 Prolixibacteraceae bacterium | reverse complement strand
AGGCATTAGGGTTTGCTGATTGCGATCTGCACATATAAATTTTGCCATGCCTCAAAGATAATAATTTCGTGTTTTTATAAAGTCCGACAGGCTCCTAGCCAAAGCCATATATAGAAGCTGTCAAAAGTCAAATTGAAAAACTGCGAGCAACATCTTGATTTCATTGGTCTTCAGCTAATTTTTCTTCCGTAGCTATGGCTATGCAAGAAAAATGGAGCTTTGCCACTGAGAATCAATATGTCACTATCGAAATTCCCCTTTAACTTTTGACAACTTCATAATAAAAAGGAAAAACATTAAGATTTCTCCAGAATGTTTTTAACAAAATTTGAAATTCTTTCTTCTAAAGGTATATTTTGATCTAAAGCTTTTACAAAAGCACTTCCAATGATTGCTCCACTTGAATATTTACATGCATTTTGAAATGTCTCCGCATTGGAGATTCCGAATCCAACCAAACGTGGATTTTTGAGCTTCATTTTATCTATCCGCTCAAAATACTCTTGCTGAAATTCTGCTACACTGGTTTTAATGCCAGTTGTCGAAGAACTTGAAACCATGTAAATAAAGCCATCAGAAGCCTCACCAATTTCTTTTACCCTGGCTTCTGAAGTTTGAGGCGTAATCAGCAAAATATTATGCAGCCTGTATTTCTCAAACAGGCTTTTGTATTCTTCCTGATAAACTGATAGCGGAAGATCAGGCAAAATCAATCCATCAACACCAATTTCCTGGCATTTTTTACAGAAATTCTCTACTCCATATTGAATTACAGGATTCAAATAACCCATTAAAATCAACGGAATTTGAACTTCTTGTCTAATATCCTGAAGTTGCTCAAAAAGCTTTTTAATGCTCATCCCATTTTCCAAAGCGATATTGCTGCTATTTTGAATGACAGGACCGTCAGCTACCGGATCAGAAAAAGGCATACCCACTTCGATCAGGTCAATGCCATTCCTCTCAAGTTCAGTAATAATTGGACCAGTATCTTCCAATTCCGGGTATCCAGCTGTAAAATAAACTGACAGGATGTTTTCTGTTTTATTTTGAAATAGTTCGTTGATTTTGTTTTTCATGATAAAGTTTGTTGATTAATATTTACTGATAACCTGACTTAGAGTCAGGTTATCAGTAAAATATCTAGTATCCAAAATGATCTAAATAAGTTTCCATATCCTTATCACCTCTTCCTGAAAGGTTTATCACAGTCACCTCTTCAGGCTTCATATCGATTTTTTTTAATGCTGCCAGGGCATGAGCTGATTCTAAGGCGGGAATAATTCCTTCCAATTGTGTCAATTCTAAAGCAGTTTCCAGAACCTCCTCGTCTGTTGCCCATAAATATTTTGCCCGCTCCGTAGCAAAAAGATGGGCATGCATTGGGCCAATCCCCGGATAATCAAGCCCGGCTGAGATGGAATAGGGTTCAATAATCTGTCCATCTTCGGTTTGCATCACATATGAATTCGCACTGTGAAGAACTCCAGGTTTACCAAGCGTAAGCGTTGCAGCACTTTCACCGGTATTAATTCCTTTCCCTGCAGCTTCAACACCAATTAGCTCAACATTCTCAGAATCCAGAAAATGATAGAATGCCCCAGCTGCATTACTCCCCCCACCTACACAAGCAATAACCCGATCTGGAAGTTCACGCCCAATATGCTCATCCAATTGCATCTTAATTTCTTCGCTAATTACTGACTGAAAACGGGCAACCATGTCCGGATACGGGTGTGGACCAACAACTGAACCAATAATGTAATGGGTATTCACCGGATTATTAATCCAATCGCGCATGGCTTCATTGGTTGCATCTTTCAAGGTTTGGTTACCTGATTCAGCAGGAATGACTTCAGCACCCAACATACGCATTTTTTTCACATTGGGGGCCTGACGCTTAACATCTAATGCTCCCATGTAAACAATACACTTCATACCCATTAATGCACAAACAGTAGCAGTTGCCAAACCATGTTGCCCTGCCCCTGTTTCTGCAATGATTCGCTCTTTTCCTAAGGCTTTAGCCAATAAAATCTGTCCGATTGTATTATTTACTTTGTGAGACCCGGTATGATTTAAATCTTCACGCTTTAAATAAATATTGGTTTCATACTTCTCAGAAAGACGCCTGGCAAAATAAAGAGGTGATGGTCTGCCCACATAATGTTTCAGTAAATGAATGAAGTCTTGCCTGAAGTTATAGGAATTGATTATCTCCATATACTTCTGCTGCAATTCTTCAATATTCGGATGCATCATCTCCGGGATAAATGCACCGCCAAACTCACCATAATAACCTTTCTTATTAACTTGATATTTCATGTTTCGTTTTATTTGACTCGATTATATTTTAATCCTATTCATAAATTCCTTAACCTTCTCCACATCTTTTAATGCCGGCTCAATTTCAAAACCACTGTTTATATCAATCCCGAAAAGGGCGGGATGTTCGAACTTTTGAATTGCCCCCAAATCATTTGGCTCAATTCCCCCACTTAAAAAGAATGGAGTTTTTAATTGGTACTTCTTTAGAATATCCCAGTTGAATTTTAACCCTGTTCCCCCCGGCAATTTGCCTTTTGTATCGAAAAGAAAATAATCGACTACTCCTTCGTATAATTCAAGTTTTGAAAAATCAAAGGCATCATTTACTGCAAAAGCTTTGAAAACAACCAGCTTTTCATTTTGAATTCTCATGCAATATTCAGGCGATTCTGAACCATGAAGCTGTGCGATTTCCAAACCGTACGTTTTACAAATTCTAAGAACTTCAGCTTCATTTTCATTAACAAAAACACCTACTTTCTGAATGTATGTTGGCACAGCATTGAACACATCCTTTTCAAGATTATTCCCTAAAAACCGTTTTGATTTTGGATAAAAAATAAAACCAAAATAATCTGGTGAAGAAGCAGCAATCTCCTGAATGTTTTCAGGATCGCGCATTCCGCAAACTTTTATTTTTAATTCTTTATTCATTGTTTTTATCATCATCGGATGACTTAAAGTCATCCGATGAGTATCCTTTATAGCTGCTTAATAAATTCCTTACAGGCTTGCCCTGGGTTTTCTTCTTTCATGAAATTTTCACCCATTAAAAAGCCTTCAAAACCATGCTCCCTTAAGTAGGGTATATTTTCTACTAAAGACAATCCACTTTCAGATATTTTCACAAGATTGTCAGGTAAAATCTTACTAAGTCGAACCGACGTTTCAATATCAACCTCAAAGGTTTTCAGGTTGCGATTATTTACACCAACCAAATCAATCATTGGGTTTAGTTTTTCAACTTCCTCTTCGGTATGAACCTCAACTAAAACTTCCATTCCCAGAGACTTTGCAACTTCAGTAAGCATGAGCATTTTCTTTGCGGAAAGACTTGCAGCAATAAGCAAAATCAGATCAGCACCATGGGCTTTTGCCTCGTAAACCTGATACTCATCCAGCATAAAATCTTTTCTTAGAATCGGAGTTTTCGGGTTTGCAAAACGGGCTTTCGCCAAGTTTTCAAATGATCCGCCAAAATATTTCTGATCGGTAAGTACAGATAAACCAGAAGCTCCGGCAGAGGCATAAGCTGAAGTTACCTCAACAACTTCCGCTTTATCATTAATCATTCCCTTCGAAGGTGATTTGGTTTTAAACTCTGCGATAATTCCAGTTGATCCTTCAACCTTCAAAGCTTCTTTCAGCGAATTACAATCTCGTTTGAAAAAAGGGGAAAGTTTTAATTCCTCAAGGCTGATTTTTTGTTTGGCTTCTTCAATCTCAAACCTTTTATGTTGATTAATTTTGTCAAGTATTGTCATTTCTTATCCAATAAATTTTATAAATGCCTCCAATGCACTTCCATCTTTCAGGGAAGCTATTGCCATTTCAACGCATTGATCAAGGCTTTTCCCAGGATGTACTGTTTTAATTGCCATTGCAGCATTCGCTAAAATAGCTTCATCCTGAGCTTCAGTTCCTTTTTCGTTCAAAATATCCATAAATATTTTTGCTGCCTCTTCAATGGTCCCGCCTCCGAATAAATCTTCTTCTTTCCATTTTTTGAATCCAAAATCTTCTGGTGCCAACTTCCCGTTTCCTTCATGAGAAATGTAATGAACATCAGATGTCAATGAGATTTCATCAAACCCATCTTCACTGTTCAATATGGTATAATTCATACCGGTTTCTTTGTATACACCATGATACAACTCCATAACCTCAGGGCTATAAACGCCAACCAACTGGTTTTGTGGCCGGGCTGGATTTACCATAGGGCCTAACATATTAAAGAATGTTTTCAAACGTAAAGCTGCCCGGACTGGCGCAACATATTTCATTGCAGGATGGAAAAGCGGAGCATGCAAATAGCAAATGTTTGACTTCTCTAAATCCTTTTTCAATTTCTCAGGATCATTGCTGAATTTATAGCCAAAATGCTCAATCAGGTTGGATGAACCGCAAGGAGATGAAACAGCATAATTCCCATGTTTAACAACTTTCACTCCGGCACCAGCCACAACAAAAGCTGCCAGTGTTGAGATATTAAATGTGTTTTTACTGTCTCCACCGGTCCCGCAAACATCAATGGTATTGAATCCCGATAAATCAACCGGAACACATAAGTCCAGCAAAGCTTCCCGAAAGCCTGCCAACTCTTGTGCCTGAATCGGCCTCATCAGGAAAACAGTAAGAAATGAAGCAATTTCAACTTCAGAATAATTCCCTTTTCCAATTCCTGTTAGCGTTTCTTTGGCTTTTTCTTTTGTAAGAAAATGATGTGAAGTAAGGTAACTTAGAATTTCTTTCATGATCGGAATTTTAATGGTTCAACCAATTTGCAATAATTTTTTCTCCCAACGGAGTTAAAACTGACTCAGGATGAAACTGCACACCATGCACATCATACTCCCTGTGTTTCATCGACATAATCATGCCCTCAGCATCCAGGCAGGTTACCTGAAGGCAATCGGGTAAATCTTCCTGATCAACAATCCAGGAATGATAACGCCCAGCATCAAACTCTTCCGGCACATCCTCAAACAGGACTTTATCCTCGTCGGTTTGCTTAACTGGTGTTGAAATTCCGTGAAGCACCCGGTTCATATTTGTCAATTTTGCGCCAAACACTTCACCAATTGCCTGATGTCCCAAACAGACACCAAGCATACTTTTCTTCGACGCATATTCCCGGATAACATCTAGCAACAGACCTGCTTCTTCAGGAATTCCTGGTCCCGGGGAAAGTACAATTTTATCATACTTATCAAGATCCCCAACTTCCAATTCATCATTCCGGATCACATCAACCGGCTCTCCTGAAATCTTTTTAATTGCATGTACCAGATTATACGTGAATGAATCGTAATTATCTACAACAACTATATTCATATAAGCCTCCCCTAATCCCTCCAAAGGAGGGGATTTTTAAACTATTAATATTTTTTATTTGTTTCATTTTTATAAACCATTGCACGATTTGTTAAGCCTTTTTCACTTTTCCTTTAAAAATGGTTTTTAATTTAAAGAACAAATAAGGCCTTCAAATATCTTTTGCCATCTCAATGGCTTTTTTTAACGCTCCTAATTTATTATTTACTTCCTGCAACTCGCTTTCTTCTTTGGAGTCAGCAACTACGCCAGCTCCTGCCTGGTAATATAAACAATTCCCTTTACTCAAAAATGAACGGATCATTATTGCATGGTTTAGTGTTCCGTCAAAGCCCAGGTAACCAATACAACCACCATAGTAACCCCGGCGCTGATTCTCGTAATGATCAATCAGTTGCATGGCGCGATGTTTTGGTGCGCCTGACAATGTTCCTGCGGGAAAAGAATCACCCAACACACGAACCATATTTGTATCTTCAGGCAATCGCCCTGACACCTCAGAAACCAAGTGAATTACATGCGAATAAAATTGAACTTCACGATAAATATCCACTTTCACATCATCTGCATTTCTGCTTAAATCGTTTCTGGCTAAATCAACCAGCATCACGTGTTCAGCATTTTCTTTGGGGTCTTCACATAGTTTTTCTGCTGAAATTCGGTCTTCCTCATCATTACCGGTGCGTTTAAATGTTCCGGCAATCGGGTTGATGATTGCTCTTCCGTTCATAATCCGCAACTCAGCTTCAGGACTTGATCCCATAATCCTGTAATCGCCATAATCAAAAAAGAACAGGTAAGGTGATGGGTTCACCTGCCTCAACGCACGATACACATTAAATTCATCTCCCTGGAAGGGTTGAGAAAACTGACGACTTAGTACAATTTGAAAAACATCTCCACGATAGCAATGTTCTTTACCCCGTGTTACCATTTCCATATATTCTTCATTGCTGATATTGGATTCTTCTTCTCCCTGAATCTCAAACCGTGAAGTCATAAAATTCAGGTTCACCAGCAAATGTTCTATGTAATCAAGCTGCGATTTTTCACCTTCTTGTAAATTCTCAATCAAGAACATTTGATTGGTATGGTGATCAATAGCAATGGTGTATTGATAAAATGAATAATGAATTTCAGGAATTTGATATTCGTCTTTTTGCTCTGAATTGATTTCAATCTTTTCAAAATACTTAATGGCATCATAGCTGATGTACCCGAAAATACCATTGACAGGTACTTTCTCATTTTCCTCGACCCTGAAAGACTTCAGAAATAAATCAAGCTGAGCTTCAACACTATTTTCTTTTGAAATCGGTTTAATCCCTTTCTCACCATTCGGCATTTTCATTTTTACCTCATTTTCATGTACCTGAAAATGCGCTATAGGATTGAAGCAGATCAATGATAAGGCATTTTCTTTTCCCCGGTAATCGGAACTTTCCAATAAAATTGACTTCGGATACAGTGTTCGGATCCTTAAATAAACACTGACCGGAGTCACCATGTCTGCCAGTAATTGTCTTACTGATGTTTTAAATTCTATTTGACTCATTTATATTTTTTTGAATTATTTTCTGCATAAAAAAACGGCTTACCGTGTCCGATAAGCCGCTTTTTTGAATCATGACGCACATGACAGCTAACTCCTTCCACGGTATTGTGAAAAGTGTCTGCGCCACCACCAAGCTGTATTCATGATTCGATTCATATTAATATCTTAAAAATACCAATATGGCTATTAACTTCTAATAAAAGAAGACCCCACCACGGAAGCCATATTGTATTTATATCATAATCTTTTTGAACTTTAAGTTGTAAAAGAATAAATTTTTAAAATGAAAACCAAGTTTTTTATACTGAAATCTTCATTAAATAATTGTTAGCACTTCTCAAACAACCTCATAATCAAAGAAAATTCCTACTTATCCAAATGAACATCCATTTGTGGGAATGGAATTGTAATTTCTGCTTCATCCAATGCAACTTTCCCTGCTTCGTAAATATCGAAATATACTTCCCAGTAATCTTCAGGTTTGCAATAAGGGCGCACAGCTAAATTTACAGAACTGTCAGCCAATTCACTCACCCCTACAAACGGAACAGGATCTTTTAATACTTTCGGATGACTGGTCAAAACATTCATTAACACGTCCTTTGCTTGTTTGATATTGGCTTCATATGCTATTCCAAAAGTCAGATCAACACGAATCGTTCCTTCTGTTGTATAATTGGTTATGTCTCCGTTTGAAATTGCACCATTTGGGATAATAATCGTTTTATTATCCGGAGATAAAAGTACTGTTACAAAAATGTGAACCTCCTTTACAACACCTAAATGCCCCTGTGCCTGAATAAGATCACCAACTTTGTAAGGTTTAAAAATCAGAATCATAACACCTCCGGCAAAGTTGGCCAGAGTGCCCTGCAGTGCCAAACCAATTGCTAAACCTGCCGCACCTAAAATTGCTATGAACGAAGTTGTTTGAATACCAATCATGCCTGCGACACTCACTAAAAGCAATACTTTTAAGCCAATGTTAGTTAAACTGCTTACAAAACCAATAAGAGAAACATTAACTTCACGTGCCTCCATTAACCTGCGGGTAGCACGTGTGAAACGATTAATAATCCACAAACCAACAACGAGAACAATAATGGCTAGTAGGATTTTTGGACCATAGATCAAAATGAGCTCATAAGCCTTGTCAATAATGTTTTGATAGTTTTCCATGCTATAAAATTTTTATTATTTAACAAGATTCTATGAAAAAAGTTAATTGAAAAAACCTTAAAATCAATGTTTCATAACCTTTAAGCTTGTTAGCTTAAGGCTTTCTTTCTATTTTTAAATTTCTAATTATAATAAATTAAGACATGAAAATTAATCTAAACCGACGATCGTTTTTGCAGAAATCTGCAATTGTTACTTCTGGGGTCATGATGGGAGCCCCAGCTTGGTCTTTTTCTCAAAAAGACGCAAAAGATTTGTTTAAGATATCTCTGGCTGAATGGTCAATTAATGACTTGATTTTTGGGGATGCTATTAAACTGGGATGGCCTAAGTTTGCCGAGATGCTGAAAAAAGATTTTGCCAGTATTGAGAAGAAAGCCCCAATGAAAAACATTGAATTTCCAGCTTATGCAAGAAAACTTGGGATTAATGGAGTAGAATATGTAAACACTTGTATGTTCGACAAAGCAAAAAACCAGAAATATCTAAAAGATTTGGGTAAGGCATGTGAAGATGAAGGAGTTAAATCTTTGTTGATTATGTGTGACATGGAAGGATTGGTTGGACATCCCGACAAAGAAGGTCGACAACAAACCCTTGAAAATCACAAAAAGTGGATTGATGCTGCTGCTTCATTGGGATGCCATTCAATACGAGTAAATGCAGGGAGCGAGGGATCTTATGAAGAACAAAAGAAACTTGCAGCCGATGGGTTGAACATGCTTTGTGAATATGGGAATAAGCAAAACATTAATATTCTTGTAGAAAATCACGGAGGTTATTCGAGTGACGGAGAATGGCTGGTTGATGTTATGAAAATGACCGATCATCCAAGAGTTGGTACGTTACCGGATTTTGGAAATTTTAAGATTAGTAGTGAGCCCGAAAAATGGTACGACCGTTATAAAGGGGTACGAGAATTGATGGAGTTTGCTAAAGCTGTTAGTGCTAAATCACAACGTTTTAATGATAATGGTGAAGAAATTGACACTGACTATTACAAAATGATCAAAATCGTTTTAGATTCAGGCTATCGAGGGTTTATTGGCATTGAATATGAGGGCACGCAATTTGATAATAAAGAAGGGATTCTTGTAACGAAAAGGTTGCTTGAAAAATCGCGAGACCAGTATCAAGGGTAGCATTTGAGAATAATAAATTTTATAAAATGAACTACCCCGCTGCAAGCAGACGGGGTATCAGCTAAGGAATTATTCATATTATCGCCCCAAGGAACGGGAAACCTGACTGCCGTCAGGATTTCCTCCCGATAGGGATGGCAAGTTAAAACCCAAAGATCCCGATCCGCCTTGCGATCGGGATCAGTTCGACTTAGATAATTCCAGTTCTCCGGCGGTGGCCGGATCCTGAAATCATAGTCTCACTGATTTAAAAACTGTTAAAAATTTATAAGAGTTGAAACAATTCAATACACTTAAACGTATTTAACATTATACTTTGCATTTTAGCGTTTGTTTTATGACTTAGTAGGGTTGATTGGTTGATTAAAATGCAAAGTTCTCAAGGTAATTTTAGTTGTTTGTTTAGAGTGAAGCGGTGGATTCCCACCGCTTCTTTATTTATTGGCAATTTCTAATATTACGGGTAAAGCTTCTCCATCTAAAGTCATCAGGTTTTCAACTTCATAGTACATTTTCAGTACTCCTGCATTTGCAATTTCTTTGGAAATACCTTCAAGCTCAATCAAAATCGTTTTATGCGCTTCTATAATAAGCTCCTCAGGGCATTTAAACCCAATGGAAGGTTGTCGCTTCTTCAACTTATAAGTCAAGTCGCTTTCGTTTGTAACACGTACTCTTTTTACTTCGTGGTTCTTCAGCTCTACAGGCTTATCAGCTATATCCAAAGAGTTTAAAAAGATAGGGGTTAAAAACGCTCTGTCACCCGCCAGTTTATCTTCGAAATACGCTAAAGTACGTTTATCAAGCATCGCCTGTTTAACACCTTCAGTTGTTTTTTCCGTTACAAAAACCAGGGTAAATGGTCTTTTTTTCTCAGCAGAAAAAGCCATATTAGAAGGACCATGAACATCCGAATTTGCGATAACTGTTAATTTTTTTTCTTTAGCCCATTTAAGTGCTTCAGGATAAAACTCAGATTCATTATAAACTTCTATCCCTTGCATTATCCCTGCATTAAACAATCGGGTGTGTTCTTTCCACCAAAGGGTTGTGTCTGGTTGTTGAGCCTTCCATCCCGGATGGTTCCAAAATACAAATGCACCTTGCTCTTTAGCTTCTACGCAAGCTTCCCACCAGTCTTCACGCTCAAGTAAATTTGCATTCTTAATAAATATGGCATTTAAATGCCCCGGTGGCATATTTCGTGTAATTTCCGCTCCCTGGATCAAAATAATACCCAATTGATCTGCCAAAGGTTTAGCAATTTCATAGGATCGGTTATGATCCGCATCAATATCCTGCGAATGAGGCAGATATTCGATATGTTCTGTGATAGAGATGGCATCCAGGCCTTCCAGCCATGCTTCCTGGACCCTTACTGTTGGCCAAACATCTCCATCAGAAAATACCGTGTGCATATGAAAATCGCACTTCAACGTTATATAGCCTGGAATATCGGGAATATTTATTTCAGTTCGGTTTTGAGAATAACCTTTTATTGAAATAAAAAAAATCAGCAATAAAGTAATCAGATTTAGTTTGCTCATGGTGTAATGGTTAAGTTTCTGATTGCAAACTTATAACATCTCAATCAAATAATTCATACCTGAATGTTTAAATTATTATGATTTCAATCATTATTTCTTTGTTCTCACTGGAGTTACAGGCTTAACAACAATCTCATGCCTGCAATTTGGATAAATGTAAATTTCACAACCTGTACAAGCAAAGCAGTTGCTACAGTCACGTTGTAAGATTCCTTTTTCAAATTTTCCTTTGCAGTTTTTGCAGATTAATATTTCTTGCTGCTCATTCATTTTTAAGCTGGCTTCGGGAATAAACAACAGATGAAATCTTCATCAGCCCAAACAACACAACCAATGTAAAAATTATTGACGCTCCTGATGGAATATCTACGTAGAAAGAAATCAGCAAACCAATAAAAGAACCCAAAAATGCAAAAAGTACAGAAAAGCCAATCATCTTTTTAAAGTCCTTTGTAAACAAGTTAGCCGTGGCTTGTGGCAAGGTAAGTAAAGACAAAATAAGAATGATACCAACTACACGAATATTCAACACAATAGTAACCGCGATCAAACTTATCAGCAAATAATTGATTAAGCCAACAGGCAATCCGGTTGTTTTTGCAAAGTCTTCATCAAAAGCTATATATAAAATTGTGCGGTAAAACGTTATAAAAATCAACAGTAAGAACAGGGACAAAGCTGCCATGAACCATATCTCAGTAATGGTAACGGCAAGAATTGACCCAAAAAGATAGCTCATCAGGTTGGGTGCATAGCCGGGTGACATATAAATAAAAATAATACCAATAGCCATACCCAATGACCACCAAATGGCGATACTTGAATCTTCACGTACCTTGGCTTTTTGCGAAAAGAACTGAATGCCAAGAGCAGATAATACAGCAAAAATTGCTGCACCAAGCAAAGGGTTCCACCCCAAAAAATAACCAATCCCAATCCCACCAAAAGACGAGTGGGTTATACCACCACTTACAAATACAATGCGTCGGGAAACAATATAAGTCCCAATAATTCCACAACTTAAAGCTGCAAAAAATGAAGCCCATAAAGCATTAACAAAAAAGTCATATGAAAACAGATCAATGATGGTGTTCATGGTTATCGTGCTTGCTTAAAACAGTGTGAGGAATATCGCCGTGAGTAATAATTTGAAGCGGACAATCGTAGGCCGCCAGCTGTTCTTTGCTTATAACATTACTTGGATGATAATTAAGATGAAGGTTCACACATGCGATGGTTTTTACATAGTATGAGATTGTACCCACATCATGAGAAACCAAAATAATTGCCATGCGCTTATTTAGCTCCTTCAATTTTTCGTATAGCTCACTTTCAAACTGGTTATCTACAAAAGTTTCAGGCTCGTCCAAAATCAATAGTTCAGGCTGATTCATTAGAGACCTGCAAAGAAATACACGTTGCATTTGTCCTCCGGAAAGTTCACCAATAGCTCTATCCCGCAAATTCAGGATTCCCATTTCATCCAATAAACTTTCAGCATATTTTAAATCTGCCCGGTTGCTTTTGAACAAATTCAATTTTTTACCATTCGACTTTCCCGAACGAACAACATCCAGTACAGTAATCGGGAAACGCTTATCGATTTGATTAATTTGTGGTAAATAGCCTAATTTATTTGAAGGAATATTGAATTTGATTTCGCCACATTCAGGTTCTACCAATCCTAAAATTGCTTTAATTAAAGTAGTCTTTCCTCCTCCATTTGGCCCAATCATCCCAATAAAGTCCCTTTTATTAATTTCAAGGTCAACTTTTCTTAATACAAGCTCTTTATCAAACCTTACATCCAGATTTTTTATATCCAGTAGCTTTTCGCTCATTTCGACACTTCTACAATTTTATCAGCAACAACAAGCATCTGCTTACTCCAGTTTTCAGTTAATGGGTCAAGCTGTATAACCTGCGCCCCAATCTCTTTGGCAATCTGCTCTGCATTTGCCTTATCAAATTCTTTTTGAATAAAGATAGCTTTCAGCTTATTTGCTTTAGCCATGTCGATTAGTTCACTCATATATTTTGGAGAAGGATCTTTTCCATGAACCTCAATCGTTATTTGCTCCAAATCATAATCCCGGGCAAGATAAGTAAAAGAAGGATGAAAAATCAAAAATTTACGGTTCTCTATTTCCTTAAACTTTTCTACAATTTTCCGGTCTACTTCATCAATTTCCTGTTGAAAAGCTTCATGATTCTTCATGAATGTTTCTTTCCTTTCAGGGAAAAGCTCAACAAGACCATCATAGGTAAGTTTTGCGATCTTCTTAACCTCTTTCGGGGACATCCAGATGTGTGGGTCAACTCCACCTACATGAACATGATCACCATGGTCTATTTTTTGACCGGCAACCAAATCAGCATTTAGTGAAGTATCATATATTTTAAGATCACTACTTGCCTGCTTGATTTTATCATACCAGGAATGCTCAAATGGGATATGACCAATTCGAAACCATGCTTTTGATTGAGATAAGGCTTTCATTTGTGAAGGTAACAATTCATAAGTTGCCGGACTAGCCCCGGGTGGAATAAGCACATCAACATCAGCAAAATCCCCGATTATTTTTTCAACAAAAAATTTCTGAGGATAAATACTCACTGTCAAATTCGGCTTTGCCGATTGTTCCTTAACTCCGCATGAAGCAGCTATCACCAATAAAAACAATAAAATTTTTTTCATGAATCTTTTTTTTCAAATATATAATTAAACTTCCAGATAACGGCAGACCCTGGTTTCGTGTTTGTTTAGAAATTATTATTGTCCCTAAATTACCGGTTCATAATATCAAATACTTTTTTTGATATCTGCGAAAAAGTCAATTCCAGTAATACTTGGGTCAAGTATTGTAAAATGCCTGTCATCCCATTGCCCATCCCTGGTATCTAATACAAGCCAAGCTGCTTCTCATATACCTACATTTAGCCTCTTGATTTTTTAAATTTTCTTTTTGATTCGTATGGGATAGTTTCGTCAATAAAAATGGCCTCCTGAATAATTTCCGAAACGGTATATCTGATACTTTTTCAAAATCAATGCTATAAACTTGTTTTCGTCCTTTATTTTTTAATAAACCCTGGGAATTTGATAATTCATTTCCCCGAACAAAAGCAAATTCAATTTTCTTTTCTTTTGTTGGATTTAGATAACATATCCAACTTTTCCGATAATAAAATGGGATTTTAAACCTTATTTTATCTTCTAAACCCAAATCACAGGTTAGCAAATTATGAAAGTAGAGCATTATTTCCCTTTGGTTTCCTTCAAATTGGTAAATAAAATTTTCCGCTTCACCCATTTCTCATTGTTTTATCATGGTAACTTCTGGAATAACCATTTAAAACCATCTTTTGTTGAATTCCTTAATTGAAATTCTTCAAACTATTTTTTTAGCTTGATTTTTTTGATTTTGACCTGATCTTTATCTGGTACGGGATCATACCCGTGAGTGCCCCACGGATGGCATTTTACAATACGTTTTGTCGCTAACCAAAAACCTTTAAACGGCCCATGAATTTTAACTGCTTCCAAAGCGTATTGAGAACAAGTAGGAACATGCCTGCAGGATGCAGGCGTAATTGGGGAAATTGCATATTTGTAGAAATAAACAGGAATTAATAAAACCCAGCTCAACAACTTCAATATAAATTTAGCAACACATTGCATACCCCAGCTTTTGGGGCAAAATTAATGAAAAGTTTGGTTCAGCCTGAGCAGGTTTCAGAGGTTTTGGGCAAAAAGCAAAACAGTTTTTTGATGTATTAATAACTTTATGCTTAAAAACTGGTAATTAATCCCTGATTTCTTTTAATATCTGCCACATTTTATTCCCATTACCCTAGATGTTAAACTTCTTCGACAACCGTAGCACAAATGCCTATGCTGAATCTTTTAGCCAAACTTAAAGCTTTCAGGGCTAATCAAAGAGGTGTTGTTGATATTGAATTTTTCCTTACAGAGTTGCTAAAATGTATGCTTAAAATTACATGCTCCCAAAAAAGTTAAACTGTTTCAAGAAAATACCAGGACAGCCCCCGGTACAATCGGTTAAAAACAGGTTTATGTTAGTACTCTTTTTATGTTGAAAATAGCCTCTTTTTTAAATAGAAGCTCGCATTTAATTAACGATTCAATAGTTGAAGTTCTAAAATGAGCAATTAAATAGTTCATTCTAAAATTTATAATTAAAGAAATCAATATCTTTTAAGTAGATTTTCTCAATTTTTTCCCTTGTGCTATAATCAAAATAATAATTAAAGGGTTTATGATTGGATTTCATCCTGATTTCCAACGGTTTATTTATCTTGAGCTCATTACAAACCGAATTCCAGTCAGGTAATAAGTCTTCGTATTTTCCAACATAATCTACCTGAAGGGTTCCTCCATCATCACAAATATATTTCCATTGCTCTTTCAAGTGATGATTTTGATCAATTTCCAGGTCACTTTTGGATAAAATGTTTGCAATCTCAATATCAAACATATGCTGGGAAAGCTCCACGGTTTCCATATTATTCCAATTATCCTTATTTTTATTTCTATGGTTCCAGGTGATATAAGAAACTAATCTATCCCAAGGATTTCTGACGAAAGCAAATTTGAAATATGAATTAAATATTTTAGGGCTGACTATAGAACGAATCTCTTGGATAGTTAAATGCTGAAGTCCTGCCCCAAAGAGATGATCAAAATCGTATTTTTGATTGATATAAGGTTTTAGCCCAATATCTGTTTTATCTCCATGCATTTCCAGCGCATACTCTATACTGGTGCCCGCACATTTAGGCACGTGTATAAAAATACATTTATATTTATGTGATATAGGCATACAAATAATGATTTATTGATTGATGGTGACATATTCCTGGTCTAAATTTCGAAACAGATCAAACCTTTTAAAAATAAGGGAACGAAAATCTACCTTTATTTTAGGATAATCTCTAAAATGAAGGGAACGCCATGATAATTGGTCATCAAACCTACCCCGGAAAAACAATTCTGGATCATTTTTTTTATATCTTGAAACTATTTCTTCCAAATAACCAATCAAAATCTCTTTTCGTGCAATATAACCTCCGGCACTTAAATGCGAATGGAATTGATGTGTATAATATTTTAAGCTCTCAAAGTTTTTGTATTTCTCATTAGCTGGCCAATCTGCATTTGTGTTACAAAACAGAATACCGCACTCGTAAAACTCAAAAATTTCGATAATTAGCTTTGGATCATTCACCATAATAACATCATTAGCATCAGTTGCGAGGATGTATTCCTGTTCTATTTCATTCTTTTGCAAATATTCCAAAACTGAATTAATTTTAACCATCCAGTCCCATTTTTTTTCATGCTGTGCCAAAACTACATGCGGAATATTATAAGCTTTATAACACTTCTCTATTGGTGAGACACTTAACCGATTGTTATAAGTTAAAAATAGAATATTTTCAGGTGGTGTAAACATATAAGAGTCTTTATTTGCAACTACTCTTTTATATAATTTGATAAAATCAGTATGTACTTGACTGATTATTCCATTTGATGAATCACCATGCGGTTTATGATAAAAGACAGGGCTACCTAGTTCGTTCGGGAAACTATCATTATACAAATTAACTTCCATTTGATTATATTCTATTTATAAATTTTTTTTTGTGTAATATACATTTCTTCTTCGGTGAAACCACAAAAAGATAAAATATCCCTAATGCCTTTTTCATTGTTTAAGCAATCTATTTCAAAGACCCTTATTTTATTTGGGTATTTTCTTTTTAAATAAGTTATCTTCTTATAATACATATCATAATACATTGCTATTGCAGATGATTTACCGGAGACGTTGAACTTAGGATACGCACTATCCCATTTTGAATCATTCTTCCAATTTTTACCATCATGATTCATCCAATGATTCCTACCCCTGGTTTTTTTCATATAACTCTCAACAACCTCATTCTTATTTCTTTTCAAGCAAACAAAACGAACCTGAGGAAAAATATCTACGATCTGTTCTACATAGTTCAGATAATAAAACCCAACATCCCCATTAATATATCTTAAACTCTCAATCTTCCTTTCAAAAGCTGTTTGCGAAAAATCCCATGGTAGGGGTAGTGCCTGATATTCATGCGGCACAATAACACCTGACTGAGAGGACAATAAGTTGGCAAGGCTCATCGTACCACATCTTCCCGTTCCCAGCCCAAAAATAACTTTCTTTGGTATGCTTCTTTCTGATTTATTTTTGTTCAACTTGCCAAAATTATGTTTAGATTCCTTGCACAATAACAATAAATCTTTTTTCGTATAATTCTGATATTCGTGAAGAAGTTTTACATTATTCAAGTAATTGGGCTGTAAGTTACAGTCATTATGAGATCTTTCATGCCATAGGTGGTATGCTTCTTCTTCTGAGATATAGGCATTTTTCAATAAAGGTATCTTAAATTTTGACATAGCATCATCTTCCCCTCCCCACCCGACAAATCTTTCATCAAATCCTCCTATCCGTTCATAAGCATGGACGCTAAAAACAGTGAATGCAGAGCCAAAAGATATCCCCAGTCTTGGTTTTCTATCTTCCAGTTTAAGATCGGTAAATGAATGGCTACCTTTTAAAATTGATTCTGATTCTTCTTTAGTGAGATCAACCAGTTTATTGAAAGGTTTTATAGCATCATACTTGTTTTCATCGGAAAAAAGATTAAACACCTCTGCAAGTATCCCTTTATCAACAACCACGTCATTGTCTGCAAACGCGATCGCACTATTCCCGGATGCATGACGAAATCCAACATTCAATCCCCACCCTCTATTAAACAACCCATCATTGAAGGCAAATACATATTTACAGCAGCAAGGCAAAGACCTTATATCAACTTTCGGTGAATCATCTTGTTCAACTAATACAATCTCAATATCAAGCTTTAATGACGACACCCAGGTTAATATAAAATTTAAATTTTCCTTTCTTGAAATTGTTGTTTCCCTGTGGGTTATTACATATGAAAATTTAAAATGTTTTTCCATTGTTCATGTGTTAATTATTTATGACACTTTGACTATTTAGCAATAAAATACGGATTGCTTAAATTCTTTTTATTATAGGTAAGTTCAATATGATCATTAAACTTATAAATATTCTTTCCAGCTGCTTTCAATAGTGCATGACCAGCTGCTGTATCCCATTCCATTGTCTGCCCAAGGCGTGGATAAATGTCAGCAATTCCTTCTGCAACCATACAAATCTTTAAAGAACTACCCCTTACAAAAATTTTAGCATTGGGATGATCAATTTTCAAATCTTCAATAAAAGCCCTTGTTCCTTTATTCATGAAAGACCGACTCCCCACAATACCAAATTCTTTATTCTTGATATTTAATGGAAGTTTTTGACCTTCTCTCTGGATATCACTAATAGAAATATTCGTATCAATGGTTTTAATTTTATAAGCCCCTAAACCTTTTACGCCCACGAATAATTCACTTGCTACAGGTGCATAAATAATACCAAGGACAGGTAAATTGTTATGAATTAAAGCAATATTTATTGTAAAATCTCCATTCCGGTTAACAAACTCTTTAGTTCCATCAATGGGATCAACTAACCAAAATATGTTCCATTTCTTTCGGATAGAGAAATCAATATTTTTACCTTCTTCACTTAATACCGGTATATTACTTTTTTCAAGTAATTTTAAAATAATTTTATGGGAAGTTATGTCAGCATCTGTAAACATGCTTCGATTATTTTTATACTTTACTTCAAAAGTGTTGGCATTATAAATATCTAATACTTTCACTCCTGCATTAATTGCAGCCTTAATGGCTGTATCTGCTTTTCTTATTAAATCAATATCCACAGACTTGTTTAATAAAAAACTTATCTGTTGATATATATATTCCACAGATACCCCTGGTGAATGCAAGTCTGTTTTCACAATTAAATCGGCATCATCTGGCCGCTCAAATTTGGAAGAAATTCCAGTAAAATTTGTTATGTCCCCTTTAAGTGCTTTTTCATATAACCCTTTAACATCTCTCTTTTTGCATAACTCATATGGAGTATCAATAAAAATTTGGTAAAAACCTGATGAGCCTATAATTTTTTTTGCAAGGCCCCTTATTTCATTAGTTGGTGAGATAAAAGCACAAATTACAGTAATTTCGTTGTTGTTAATAATCTTTGCTATCTCTGCCACTCTCCTAATATTTTCTTTCCTCGATGCAATCGTATAACCCAGATCATTGTTTAATCCTAAACGCACACTATCCCCATCCAATAGAACAGAAAAAAAACCTTCCTTTTTTAGTCTTTTTTGTAATAATCCAGATATAGTGGTTTTCCCTGAACCTGATAGTCCTGTGAACCAGATTGTTTTCCCTGAGAAAATATTTTCACAATTGCCATTCATCGTATTTCTTTTTTATAAATAATTCAGCCTAGACAATAAAGCGCTATATCCCTATTTGAATGAGACAGGCTTTTAAATTTTTTGTTAATTCCCCCTTTTGAAAAGTTCCGGGGAAATGAACCCGCCTGATATTCATGGACAACCTTTATACCTGGTTGTGAGCTTAATAATGCTGCCAGGCTCATCGTTCCGCAACGTTCTGTCACTAACCCAATTAAAAAATTTTTATCCATACTAATTTTTAGTTTAAATCAATAATCAATCATGCACACCTTATTTTTCCAGATTAATCATCTTACATTATTCGATATTTCTTTTAAATATGGCCATAACCGGCTGTACAAACCGTTCAATAAGCCTTCTGTCTTTTGTAATGATCTCGGCTGTACCCTGCATTTCCTGAATGAAGGGTAATTCCTTATTGTAATTGGTGACCAGCCCATCGCCCAGCTCCAGTTCCGCGGTATAATAGCCGCCTTCTGCACTTAAAACAGGTACCATGGATATATTGGTTATTGTACTTTCCAGCAGCCCATATTCCATATAAGGGAAATTGTCCAGTTTGATATTTACCTCCTGTCCTTTTCCCACCTTCCCTGAACCTGCAACGGGCATGGCCAGTTTCCCGATTATTTCTTGTTTGGCATTGGGGACTACCGTAAAGACTGTACCCCCTATCCGGACTTGCTGGTTCTCTGACCATAAATCGGTAAAGGTGACCTTCCCATCAATGGGTGCTTTTAAAACAAAGGAATGCTCCCAGCCAGCAAGCTGGGCCATTAAATTGTCATAACGTTCCTTTAAGGCTGTCAACAAGCTTTTCCCCCGTTCCTCCTTCTGGGTCCCGATTTCAAGTATTTGTTGTTTTAATTGGTTGATCCGTATCCGGGTATTGGACAGGTCCGAGACCGAGTTTTTATACGAATATTGTTGCTTTAAAAATGTTGCCTGGGATTTTTCGTATTGCATTTCCGACATGACCCCTTTACCGTACAGGACCGAATCCCGTCTCAATTGTTTGGCGGTCAAAGCAAGGTCTTTTTCCAGGACCTTTGTTTGTTCTTTTAACTGGGTAAGGTATTTCCCATAATCGGAAACCTGTTTGGAAAGCGACCCCATCTGCTGCCCCAGGTAGTCAAATTGGATGAAGTTCCCATATTCTGACCATTGCCCGACAAATGCCGAATAGTGACTTTGGTTCTGTCCCAATCTGTATTTATCCGGGAAAACAAAACCGGTAACCATTTCCGGCCCTTCAAAAATAAACCCCACACTATCCAACAAAAGCCTTAGTTCTTTTATGCTTTCATAATCAGCAGGGTTTTCAATAATCCCAATTACCTGGCCTTTTTTTACTTGCTCCCCATCGGCAACAAGTAAACGTTCCAATTTCCCGTTTGCTTTGGCAACAACCGGTATCGGGGGGTTAACAGAAACAATTGTCACACGCCCATTGATCAAATCCGGGTATTTGTAAAAGTAGCTCCCTATAAGTAACGTAATAATCACCAACAGTATGATTGATATGGAACTACGGATAATCCAGTTTGGTGGGCTTCCAAGTATTTCACGTACTTCTTCGCTCCGTAATTCTATGTTGTTTTTTCGATTCATTAGTAGACGCTGATTATCATGATTGATTATGATTTTTAGGATAATTGTTTGTAAAGACCCTTCTCTTGAATTGTGGGGCTGGACCGAAGTTCAGGAGTAAACCTACTTCAATCTCAGTTGCTTTTAAATAGTTGACCAGTTGCACTTCATGTTCAGGGGCAATTGATCCTACGGCTTTTAATTCGATGATGACACAATCTTCAACAATAATGTCTGCATAATAGTCACCAATCTCAATTTCATTGTAATACACTTTAATATTTTTTTGCCTTTCGCATGTTAAACCATGTTTGGGCAATTCTATCATCATGGCACGTTCATACACCTTCTCCAGAAAACCATAGCCCAACTGGTTATACACCGCATAATAGGCGTTGATTATCTTTTTTGTGATGTCTGAATGCTTATAGTTTTCGTTCATATTTTTATTTTTCAGACGCAGATTATTATGATTTTTATGATACTAAAATTTGTGTCCATCATACATGACCATAATAATCAGCGTCACTGATTACCCAATCCCAACCGGTTATAAACAGCGTAACAGGCATTGGTTATCCTTTTTGTTACGTCTGAATATTTATATTTTTTACTCATTCTTTAATTCTTCCAGACGCTGATTTTCATGATCGGTTATGATTTTTAGGATATTAAAAAACCTGTGCTCATCATACATGACCATAACAATCTGCGTCCTTAGTCCCCCAATTCCAACTGGTTCTTAACCAAAGTATAATAAGCACCTCTTTTATCTACTAATTCATTATGGGTTCCTAATTCAATGATCTCCCCTTTTTCCAGCACAACGATCTGGCCTGCATTCTTAACCGTGCTTAAACGGTGTGCCACTGTTATTACCGTTTTCCCTTTGAAGAACCCGTCCAGCTTGTTCATGATCTGTTCCTCATTGTTCGCATCAAGTGAATTGGTAGCCTCATCAAAGAACAAAAAGTCCGGGTTTTTGTAAACAGCCCTTGCAATCAGTATCCGTTGTTTTTGCCCCTGGCTCAACCCAACCCCTTCCTGCCCGATCTTCGTGTTATAGCGCAACGGCAGCCCTTCAATATATTCACGGATATTTGCTGTTGTCACTGCATGGAACAACTTATCTTTATCCGGGATATCATCAGCTACTGCAATATTATTGGCTATCGTATCGGAAAAAATATAACCATCCTGCATTACGGTTCCACATTTCTTGCGCCACATATCCATGCTGAATTGTTGAAATTCAATATCCCCAAGGCTGATTTTCCCTTCATTGGGGGGATAAAAGCCCAGAAGTAATTTTAGCAGGGTAGTCTTTCCGCTGCCACTTGTCCCAACAATTGCAGTGACCTTGTTTTCGGGTATTACCAAATTGACATCTTTTAATACCCTAGGGGACCGCGGGCCTTCATAGTGGAACGATAGGTTTTCGATTTTCAATTCCCGTTGGGATTGTACAGGGAGTTCTGCAATCCTCGAAACATCTTCAGGTTCTTCGTCCTCCCGTTCATGTATTTCCCCCAAACGTTCCAAACTGATCCTGGCATCCTGGGCTGCCTGTATAAACCCGATAAACTCATTGATCGGGCCATTTAACTGCCCAATGATGTACTGTACGGCCATCATCATCCCCAGGGTCAGGTTGCCCTCGATTACGGCCCTTGCGGTAATAAACGAGATCAGGATGTTCTTGGCCTGGTTAATGAACAGTGAGCCTGCCTGCTGGTTTTGCTGGAGCATCAGCCCTTTAATGCCCACACGGAACATCCGGGCCTGTATGCCCTCCCATTCCCAGCGTTTTTGTTTTTCGCAACTATTTAACTTGATCTCCTGCATCCCTGTTATTAACTGGTAAACGTTACTTTGGTTGGCCGCAGCAACAGAAAAGCGTTTATAGTCGATCTCCTTACGCTTTTTCAGGAACATTATTATCCATAAAATGTACAGGATACTCCCGGCGTAAAAGATCAACAGGATACGCCAGTCGTAATAGGCCATGATAAAACTGTAGATGATAAACATGAACACCCCGAACGACATGCTGATCAAACTTCCGGTAAGGAACGACTGGATACGCTGGTTATCATCGATCCGTTGCCTGAGGTCGCCGATCATCTTCGTGTCAAAAAAACGGATGGGCAGTTTCATCAGCTTGATCAAAAAATCGGAAATCAATGAAACACCGACCCGTACGCTCACGTGCAGCATGATCCAACTCCGTACAAAACCCACTGCCGTTTGGCTTATTGTGAGCACCAGTTGTGCAATCAATACCAATACGATAAAATCCAGGTTGTTGGTACTGATACCAACATCAACTATGGCCTGTGTCAGGAAAGGCAAGATTAAGCTTAATAAACTCCCGGTTAGAAACCCCAATATCAATTGCAATATCAGCTTCCGGTAGGGCTTAATGTATTTAAGCAGGTAGTTGAACCCGGCTTTATTTGCCTTTTCCCCTTTTTCAATGTAAAAGTCAGGTGTAGGATCCAAAAAAAGTGCAATCCCTTTATCTTCACCATCTTCTTTAGTAGTTGCCCAGCTTTTTAAGAACTCCTCTTTGTTATATTTAAGCAAACCAACCGCAGGGTCGGATATATAAACAACAGCCCCTTTCCTTGTTTTTTTGATTTTATAGATAACCACAAAATGGTTTTGGTTCCAGTGCAGGATATAAGGGAACGTGGCTTCTTCCAGCTGGTCAAAACCAAGCCGTACCCCCTGGGTACGAAAACCAATTTTCTCAGCTGCATCACTTAACGAAAGTAAGGACACCCCTTCACTTGACTTAAAGGCCAGCTCCCTTAATATATGAAGGTTATAATGCTTACCGTAATATTTGGCCACGATCCGCAAAGCGGTTGGGCCACAGTCCATGGCATCGGGTTGTTTATAGTGGGGGAAGTTTTTCATAATATCTATTGAAACCTTTTAATGATAACTGACTTTTTTAACAAGACCCATCTGATACTTTTCCAGTGGACATCTTCTTTTTTTAGATATCGCATTAAAAGCCCAAACCCAATAACAAGGAATAATACAGCAATTGCAATCTGACCTATATCTGCACGATCATCATGATCAATTAAAAAAAAACGGAATGGTACAACATTGTTAAAACAATGAATCGAAATACATAAAATCAATGAATTGGTCTCGTAATACACAATCGCGAGGAACAGCCCTATTATTGTAGCATTAATAAGTTGATGAATATTTAAATGAAACAGGCCAAAAACCAATGCAGAAAGGACAATCGCGATTGGTGGCTTGTACCTGTTTAAGAATCCTTTTAGAAAAATGCCACGAAATAGGATCTCTTCAAAAATGGGTGTTAGAATACAAGTTGAAATTATGAAAGGGTATGGGTTCTTTTCAAAATCCCTTTCAATTGATGCTATTAACTTGTCAATAAAATCACTCGCAGGTATTTTGCTGATCAGGATACCTATTGAATTATGATAGGCAATTATGTATCCGGCAGTTATGAGCAGCAATATCCCCATCAGCTTAAAACTAAACATCCCTGTATAAGATATTTTTAGACGAGGGGACTGATTTAGGTTAATATTCCTTAAAAGAAGCCAAATAACAAAAACATTTGAGATTGCTTCTCCTGAAATTATAATTAATGATTGGATGAGCAAATTATGCTGAGAGTAACCAATAGCAGTAAAAGCATAATTGACTAATGGCAAAATAAAAGCCCTGTATAAGATTACAATTCCAAAAGCTTTAGGAATTGATAATTCAAATCCGCTGTTTGCAAATTGATTTCTCATTGATACTTTTTTTACAAAAACAGTTAATAGATAAGCTGACAAATATTTAACCCAACTTTGATTTGCATATTTTACGCATAATGTATTTCCAGTATGCATAGTAACCTACAAATGGAAATTTGTGTTTTAACCAAAAGAACTGTTTAAAGTGTTTAAGTTTTTAAAAATACCCGCATTGACAGAGGGAAAAAGAATACTTCTTTGTTCAAAGAAAATACTTTGATTTCCAGACTTCTAACTTTCTTAACTTTTTTCCATAACTTTTCATTTTTACGGGTGTATAATTTCACTGCACTTCCCCTATCGCAGGAAATTGCTAAATAATCGACCTGTTGGGAATATGGCATTTCAGGCTTAACCATGGCAAACTTGTAAAACCTGTTTACTTATTTGCATACATCTTTATTTATTAACTTTGCCGGCAACTGCATTAAGTTGTGGTTATTTATTATGCTTTTGAGCCGGGGATAGGGGGCAAGCCTGCCCCGGTCCTTTTAGTCTGACATGTTGTTTCTTCAACAGCATCAATACCGCAACAATAGATATGAATAAAAGACCAGTTAGAATTACACTACCTGTGAGTCCATTATAACCACCTTCAATAATACCACCCGAAAGCTCTCTGCCTAATGATAGCATAGAAAAACTATTATCTCCAATAAGTAAATTAAATCCCAGAAGAGCTTCAAAAAAGTTAAAAAAGAAATGAATCGAAACTGCAAAATAAACCTTCCCGGTATAAATCGTGACCAGGCTCAAAAAACATCCTACCAGAAATAGATTGAAAATAGAAATAAAATTTATTTTAGGATTTAATAAATGCATTATCGAAAACAAAACGGAAGTAAAAATAACTCCAGGTAATTTTTTATTTTCCTTTAAGAAAAGATTTAGCAAATAACCTCTGATTGGTATTTCTTCTGATAGGCTCGAAAACAATGCAAATAAGAAGAGCAAAAGTAACTTATGAGGCCTATCAATATCAAATTGGGTATATCCGTTTAAAGATAAAACAAATAAATATACCAGAAAAAAGACGACTACAACCAACATGCTTAAAAACATCCCTTTATAATCCCTCATAACGGTACGCCTTAAACCAAATTCTGACCACTTAACATTTTTATCGCCAGCTACAAAAACAAAAGACAATAAAAATGTATAGATCATGCCGAACCAGGCAATTACTGATATAAACTCAAGATTAATTGTGAATTGAGAGTTTGTCCAATCGTAAATTGTTAAAATAGAAACTGATACTATACCCTGAACAACTACTAAACCTATAATTAATAGAAAACTAAATGATACAGCTTTATATAAATATTTTTTCCCCATTAGACAATTTTTGTATTTGGATAAAACAGACAATTAAGTACCTTTAGAAGATATGGCCTTTTCAGGCCATATCAAATATTAACTATCACCAACCTGGTGGAATGCCGCCATATAAATATAAATCATAAGAAACTCCTGTAGTACCTTCAAATCCTTCACGGTTCTCTTCAGCCCCATCATTAATAGCATTATACATAGCATTTCCCAAAGCAATGGCTGCACCAAGCCACCACATTCCGCCCTTTGCTGAATCAAGCTCTCCTTCTGTTAAAAAAGAGATCTCATTTGATTTCTTCAATTTCAATTTTTTCTTTTCCATAGTTATTTATTTTATGGATTCATAATTCCTTGTACTTCCACTATCGCAGGAAATTGCTAAGCAATCGGCCTGTTGGGAACATGGCACTTCAGGCTTAACCATGGCAAACTTGTAAAACCTGTTTACTTACTTGCATACATCTTAATTTATTAACTTTGCCAGCAACTGCATTAAGTTGTAGTTTTTAGCTATGTGGACCGGGGATAGGTGGCAAGCCTGCCCCGGTCCTTTAGTCAATTTTTATATCTTCAATTTTATTTAGTTTCACGTTACCATTAATTAAATATTCATAGTCGGATAAATCTTTGCTTTCATCTTCTTTGGTATACATCTCATATTTCTTTTCTCGTTTTGTTTCAGACAATACCCCATAATCTTTAAATAAAATTTTCGCATTAAATATTTTCTCATGGTAGGGACAAGCTGCAAAATGAAGTTTCTCTTTGTGGGTTTTAATTTGAGCATATCCATTGTTCCTGAACATCCGAATAATCCTTAATATCCCATCTTTTGAGTATGGTGTCCCTCTCCCGTAGGTACTCTCATCTTCCCATAAATAAACTCCCTTAAAAGCCACCACATCAATTTCCGGGTTATTCTCAAAAGCCCCAAAATCAACATACCGTTCATCAAACCGTTCATCAATATCCATAAAGCAAAACCACTCCGATTTAAAAAAAAAGGCCAGGTTGAGCAGGGTGTTCCGGTTCTCCAGATCATTAAAACATTCTCTTTTCTTCTTTACTTTGAGTAGGATTTTATCGTGTGAAGCCAATTCCCAGGTATTGTCGGTACTGCCATCATCCAACAAGATGATCCCATCAAAATACCTGGACATATCCTCCAGGAAACCTTTCATAAATTCAGTTTCATTATAAGCCTGGCAAAGGATTAGTTTCTTGTATTGCTTCTCAAAAACAGAACTGTCTTTTATTTTATATTGGATAAATCCGTCAAGGTAGTTACGGCATAATTCTTCAGCGTATTGATTGTTTTGCCAGTCATAAATGACCTTATCAAATTCCTGCCCCCAGTTATCCTCCTCATTTATAGTTATAGTTTTTGGGTAAAACATGCGTTGCAGTTCGGAGGTAGGGTACTTTTTTACTTTGGCAATGCGTTCGCCGGGATCATAATTCTTCTCCCGATGCAATGTTTTGGCCTGAGGAAGTAGCAATTTTTTCAGCCCAATCATATCCAACCTTGCCCTCAGGTTATCATCTTCCCCTCCCCATTTTAAAAAACTTTCGTCATAACCATGTATTTGTTCCAGGTATTTGCGTTCAACCATGATGTTACCATAGAACATGAAGTAAAAAAAGTCCGCATTTTCTTTTGATACTTCGACTTCAGATGGGATATATGACATGGAAGCCAACACGTAATGCCCGGGGTAATGTTCCAGCATTTCCCGCATTTGCAGGATAACATCCGTGTGGTACTCTACCTCGGGATCGATTTGCAGGATGTACTTTTTGGTAGCATGCCTGATACCCACGTTCAGTACCGGGGCATGGTTACGGGGGGCATGTTCCTGTTCGTTTACTATAAGCTTCCAGTTAATAAACGGGTACTGTTTGATCAGATCCAGGACTTGTTGTTTTTCTGTCGGTTCATCCATTACAATGATCACTTCAATACCGTTTCGTTGGAAATAATGGGCATTTTTAGGCAATACTTTTGAGAACTCTTCATACCTTTTGTAAAAAGACATGACAATGCTCAGGTCAAAGTTATGGATAACACTTTGATTAAAACGCTGGATTTCCCGGTATGTCTTCTTCTTAGTTTCCATGAACAAGCAATATTTTTTCATTAACCAATTCACGTACAAACCCGTTGAACACTTCAGGTTCTTCTTCGTACCCGCTTTTCATCCTGGCATCTTTTACAGTGCGGCCCTGTTTAAATAGATTGATAATTTCAGCTTCCTCTTTTTCAATTTGACTGTGTACCTGTTGGGTCTGTATATTAGTCAGGATAAATTTTTCTTTTGAAAACGGGGCAATGGAGAATGCACCGGACAGTTTTAATCCGACCTGCTCAATTTGTCCATTTAACAGTTGGTGCTCCTTTATAACTTTTTCAATTAAACTATTGAGTTGTTTTTGTGCCAGGTCATTCCTCCTTTTTAATAATTGCCGGTTAGCTTGCACAATCCTATCTACCCTTTCATTGCCCCATTCCAACAGGTCAAGGATATCTTCCAATATTAATTTCTCAGGAAGGTGTTCATTTAAGTAGCTCCCAACCCTTCCCTGAAAACCGTTTTTATTTTGCAGTTCAAAGATCTCAGGGGTTATTATGCCCCCATATCCTCCTGCCCCAACCACAATACAAGGTTTACACAAAGAGATTGCCTGCCGGATGCCATTGCCACTGCCTATTACAATATCACTTTCATCGATCAATTTTTCAACATCACTTTTATCCCTATCCAAAATACCAATGTGGGAATTGAATATTTTTGGCAATGCCTGGCTGGACAGGATTTTGATCCCAAAATTGGGCAATGTGTTCAACAAAGGGGCAATCCTGTAAAGTGGGGAATATTGAATATTTCTGTGTTCAATATCAATTAAGATTTTTGGTCTCTTTTTATCCTTGAACCCAAAACTATTGGCTTTACAGATAGGAACGGGTAATTTGAGTGGAACCATCACCTCTTTGTGCAACAAAGCCTGAGGAAAATCCTGCAACGGTCCCAACAGGATGATCCTGGAGAACTTGCTGGTATCATCAAGGTATTCCTTTTCAATGTCACTTGCATTGACCATATAAATAACTGGCGTACCTGACTTGCCTGCAAAAGCTTTGATTTGTTCCAATCCAACCTTATTGTAAGCCAATATCAGGTCATACTTGTTGTCCGGCAATTGTTTTAGTTCGTGTATGCTTTGGTATTCCTTCGGAACCGTGTTGGGGTATTTGTCCTCTTTGAGGAAAACAACCGGTTTGTTTTTTTGGTTGCTTAATAGTTCCAGTATTGCCTTAACAACATTGTCCTGTCCAGTGTTTTTTATATGTGCTGAAAAAAGGATGTCCATGCTTTAAATGGTTAATATTGTTATATTGATCGGTGGGCAAATATATGCTGTATGGTATTGCATACCCAATAGGACAGGCCAACGATATATACAAAATTCCCATAAGGCAGTATAGGCAATGTGCGGGTTATTTATTGTCTCCATAAGCTCTTTTAGGTTACTAAAACCACTTTTCCCTTAAACCCCGGAAAATTTAAACATTGGAAGGGGTGGTATCTAATTCATTGTAAATATGTAAAAAAGGGCTACAAAATAAAATGTGCCAAACAACATTCCGGAACAGGAAAACTGTAGAAACACGATATAAAGGAGGGGCAACGATCAACTTCAGTCAATCAAAAACTACCTGCTATAAAACACATATTTTATTGGGTTACCTTTGCCTGTGTTTGGGGATAAACTTATTTACTACACTAAAAAACCCAGGTTTAACCGGTGGATGGACCCCATGCCAAAACCTTCCTGAAAAACAGCAACCCGCATAAAAATCCTTTGTTGACAGAAGGTAAAATTAATGAAAAGTTTGATTTTGAGTTAGTAATTAATCCCGACACATAGGAACAGTTTGGATGATTTTGTGATTCTCCAAAAAACTTTCCCAGTCATCCATCTCAAAACTTACTTTATTGCCATCTGTATCATATACATGACAATAGACACCAGAACCAGGTCAGGCAATATAAGTGATAATAATTTCTTCCCGTCAAACTCAATTATATCTACCGTTCCTACGGTAAAAAATCGTTGCGCATTTCCGTGCTACGTTATAATCCCTTTGCAAGAAAGCTTATTAAATGTTCTGTTGTCAAAATTTACCATAATCCACGCAATGTTTTTTTACGTGTGGTAGTGCGAACTATGCGTTGATTTTCTTCTTTGAAGATTTGCCAACCTTCTTCTTTCGGGAACGAATAAAATCACTAATCATTTTCTCCTCCTCTGTTGTCAAAGTATCCTTTTGATTACCAATTAAATCCACATCTAACTCTACTTTTTTATTTCTCATAGTTCTAAAGATTTGAAAAATATCTACTAATTAATCTATTTGCTGCTTCAGTCTCAATAATCATCAGTCGTCCTCCTACATGAATAGCTCCCAAACTGTCTTGATAATGCTGGATTAGTTGAGTCTTTGATATGAAAGCAACATTTCCTTCATGTCCTCTCTGAAATGATAATTTACAACCAAATGCGACCAAATTTCCAGGTACTCCAGAATAAATCTTCTCTTTCCCCTTATTAAATGGAGCACTCTCAACAAGATGCATATAAACATGATCAGACTTTATCCCTAAACTTATTAATCCCTGAATAATGGTCTGATTATTAACAATCGTCAACTTATAAACATCTCTTTCAGGTTGCTTTAATTCAAATTTCCAGTCAAATTTCCAACCATTTTTTTTAGTAACAGTCTTTAAATCCGCTTTTGTGATAATTGAAATTTCTGTCTGAAAACTATCTCCGGAGACTACATTCTTGATTGAATTTGCAAGCTCGTCAATCTCAATGTCAATGCCTTGTTTTTCATGCTCTTTCATATTACAAATTTACAAAAATTCAAGGTCTTATTCTAATCAAAAGTCTCAACGGAATAGTCTATTTTATTCTAAGTTTTTGCGTTATCAAGCATTACCACCAACGTACATATATAAGACATATTAGCATCGCTCCTTAAACTGCTTGTCATTTGTTCAAGCGATTCCGGAAAAGCTTTTAGCTCCATTTCATCATCATTGTCATTTTTGCAAGCAACTAAAAGTATATTTAGGAATAGCCAACAGATAAAAAGCTGTTTCATGATTTTTTCTTTTATAGATGAAAACCAAACTTAGTTAGTTGCGTTAATTTTCATGAGAACATAAATTCATTCGTAAGATAAAAAAGCTACTTAACAATATTCAGGCCTTTGGTGCATGACGCAAACTTGAAAACAATAGAAGGAAATGAGAAAACGATGGGAAACAATTGTTTTCTACTGTTTCCACCAGTTTTCAACTGTATTCAGAAATAGAGTTTAATATCAAATACATCATAAATAAAAAAGTTGTAGTATTACATTATGCCAAAAGCTGAAAAAAGTCGGAAAAAAGAAACTGAACTTTCGGAAGAAATAATTACTAAAAATGAAGAAATATCACCCGGGGTATTTTTGCTTTCGGTAAAAAGAAAACATGATTTTATTCCCGGGCAGGTGGTAAAAATTGGGATAGACTGTCTGGAACCACCACGGATTTACAGCATTTGCTGCGGAAATCATGAAGATGAGCTGCGTATTCTTTTCAATATAAAAGAAGATGGTTACCTGACACCAAAACTTGCAACATTAATCCCGGGGGACAGGATTCTTATTTCAAAACCTTACGGTAGTTTTACCGGGAATTCTGATCCGGCTTTTTGGATTGCAACCGGAACAGGCATTGCTCCTTTTTACAGTATGTTTCAATCTGGTCAGTTTGAAAATAAGACGTTGATTCATGGAGTTCGCCATTTAAATCAGTTCTATTTTGAAGATGAGCTGGACTGGTCATTGGGAAAAAATTACATCCGTTGTTGTTCCCAGGAGCAATCATGTGATGTTTTTCCTGGCAGGGTCACTGATTATTTGAATACACTGGAAAATTTTACAACGGATCAAAAGTATTTTTTATGCGGAAAAGCGTTAATGGTAGTTGAAGTAAGAGACCTACTGATTAAAAAGGGAATTCCTTACGAGAACATTATTGCTGAAATTTATTTCTAATTTTGCCAAAAAGAATTCAGGATGGTCAAAGAAGCACTTTTTGGAAAAACATTGAATGAACTACAGCAACTGGTTACAGAACTGGGATTGTCTAAATTCACTGCAAAGCAGCTTGCAGACTGGCTTTATAAAAAAGAAGTGTCTTCGTTCGATGAAATGACCAATCTTTCTAAAAAAACCCGAGAGCTTCTTTCTGATAAATACGACTTTGGTTTGATCGACTTTATGAAGGTCCAGAAAAGCAAAGACGGCACCAAAAAGTACCTTTTCCCAACGGTTCATGGGCAATTTATTGAAACTGCCATGATTCCTGACAAAGACCGTAAAACGGTTTGTGTTTCTTCGCAGGTTGGCTGCAAAATGGGTTGCCTTTTTTGCATGACCGGCAAACAAGGTTTTCAGGGTCAGTTAACTGCCGGTGAAATCGTCAACCAAATTCGAAACATACCTGAATGGCAAGAGGTATCGAACATCGTTTACATGGGAATGGGGGAACCGTTTGACAATCTGGACGAAGTTTTAAAAAGTACCGAAATCCTCACCGCAGAATGGGGTTTTGCAATAAGCCCACGACGTATCACTGTTTCGTCAATTGGTATTGTTCCTGGATTGGTCCGTTTTTTAAATGAAAGCGAAACACACCTTGCGATTAGCCTTCACACACCATTTCACGAAGAAAGGCAAAAGCTAATGCCAGTCGAAATTGCTTATCCTCTGGAAGATGTTCTTCATGAAATACGGAATTGGGATTTTGGCAGGCAAAGACGGGTTTCATTTGAATATATTGTTTTCCACGGGCTAAATGACACTCCTGCACATGTAAAAGAAATGGCTAAGGTTTTAGATGGTATTAAATGTCGCATCAACCTAATTCGTTTTCACCCAATTCCTGATACACCTTTAGAAGGAACGAATGAAGAAACTCTGCAAAAATTTAAAGATGCACTCAATGCAAAAGGCATAACAACCACCATTCGGGCTTCCCGGGGACAAGATATTTATGCGGCCTGTGGGCTTCTTTCAACAAAAGAGTTGATTGAAAAGTAAAATCATTTTTCTAATTTTATAAGAAAATTCAGCGAGGCATTAGCTCAGTTGGTTTAGAGCGCTACCTTGACAGGGTAGAAGTCACTGGTTCGAATCCAGTATGCCTCACTTGATCACTGTCTGTGCAAGGGTAAAATTTGGATCAGTTCATAATTAGGGTGGGTTACTGTCAGCTTTCTTTGTGGAAGTTGCGGGTTTCGGGTTAATGGAGACTGTGACCGAGACTGGAAACGGGTTTTTGAAGCAACAGCTTGTAAGCTTCAAAGAATAAGCACTGGGGCAATAT
>JANQII010000188.1 GCA_028282195.1 Prolixibacteraceae bacterium | reverse complement strand
TGGGTTTGATTTGTACAGGGGTGTCATCTTTTGGAAAGATGACACCCATTGTTTACAAAAATACAGAAAGTCAAAATAAAAAATAAGGAACAAAAAATGGATGAGGACCAGCCAGGAACTTTCTGATTAGGTATTTCCTGTCTGCCACCCCTACGGGAGGAAATCCGACAGGCAGGCTTATTCGATATTTTACATTTTGCTGCATGAAGATCAAGGCACGGCTCTTTAAAAATAACCACTACCAAAAAGAGGTAGGTTTTTTAATTTATACTAAAATTTTGTCCGCTCCAACTCAAACACCTCCATATCCCTAATTTGCTTTCCATCAATTACAAACCGGATAGCTGTACAAACTTTGTGAAAGCCTTTATTCCCTGCTGCCCCTGGATTTATGTGCAGGCAATTGATTTTTTTATCATGGATAACTTTCAGGATATGCGAGTGCCCCGAAATAAATATTTGCGGTGGATTGGAAAATAGCTCTTTTCTGATTCGGGCTTCATATCGCCCCGGATATCCTCCAATATGAGTCATGAAAACTTCAACATCCTCACATTTAAATCGCAAATTTTCGGGAAACATCGTTCTTAATGCATGCCCATCAATATTACCATACACAGCCTGCAGAGGCTTTAATGCCGATAGTTGATCTGCAGTTTCTGCATTGCCAATATCACCTGCATGCCAAATTTCATCAACCTCTTCCAAAAAATTTAAGATGCGTTTACTCAACGTACCATGTGTATCAGAAATAATCCCGATTCGCTTCATTCTTTCAATTTTACTTCAATGAGTCTCAAAAATAGTTTAATTTTGAATAAAGATTTGCAAAATGAAACGAGTAGTAATTGTTCGACACGCCAAATCGGTTCCTTACGGTTATGATGATGATTTCAACCGTGGCTTAAAAGACCGGGGACATAATGATGCAAAAATCATTAGTGATAAACTTAAAGATGAAGACGTTAAGCCAGACTTAATCATCAGCAGCCCGGCCAAAAGGGCGCTAATGACTGCTAAAATATATGCGGAAAACTTAAATTACCCTGAAAGCAAAATTTTGCTTGAAGATGATCTTTACGATGGAATAACGACGCAAGAGTTTGTTCATATTTTAAACAACTTAGCAGAAGAAATCAAAACCGTTTTTGTGTTCGGACACAATCCAATCGTTTACTACCTGTGCGGCAATCTTGTTAAATACTTTAATGGGGATATGCCCACCAGCTCAACAGTAGGAATTGACTTTGATATTGAAAACTGGCGTGAAGTTTCTGCCCGACAGGGGAAATTGGCTTTTCACCTGGTACCACGAGACTATAAATAATGCAGTTATTTTATACTCCTGATATTTCTTCACCCGTTTTTTATTTAAACGAAACCGAATCAAAACATGCAGTTCGTGTTTTGCGCCTGGTAAATGATGACTGTATCCAGTTAATTGATGGGAAAGGTAATTTTCATGAAGCCGTTATAAAAGTTGCACACCCTAAAAAGTGCCAGGTAGAAATTGTAAAAACCCAAACTGAATTTGGGAAACGAAACCACTACCTGCATATGGCTGTTGCGCCAACAAAAAACATTGATCGTTTTGAGTGGTTTCTTGAAAAAGCAACTGAAATTGGCGTCGATGAAATTACCCCTGTTCTTTGTGAGCATTCTGAACGGAAAGTAATTAAACATGAACGGCTGGAAAAAGTAATTATCTCTGCCATGAAGCAATCGCTAAAAGCCTACCTTCCAAAATTAAATCCGCTAACTCCAATCAAAGATATTTTCAACTCTGAATTTGAAGGGAAAAAGTACATTGCCCATTGCTACGAACAAGATAAACATCAACTAAAAAATGAAGCAGCAAACAACTCATCAACCTTAATATTGATCGGTCCTGAAGGTGATTTTTCTGAAGCAGAGGTTGAAGCTGCACTTCAGAATGACTTTATCCCTGTTAGTTTGGGAGAAAGCCGTTTGCGAACTGAAACTGCTGCTGTTGTTGCTTGCCATACAGTGAATTTAATGAATGAGTGATTGAATAACTTCATAGAAATTCCAAATAACAAAATCCAAAACTTCACGAGAAAGCGTCATTCCGAGAACCTACCCAATTTTATTAGGCACAATGAGTAAATGACAGTTTGTTTTTATTTATAAGACCCTTTCAGGTGCAAGCACACTGACAGGTCTTTGTCTTTTCCCGAAACCTGTCAGCGGTCACAGAACCTGACAGCGGTCACAGAACGCGTTGAAACAACTGAACAAAAATCTGTCATTGGCAACTCCTGACTGCCGTCAGACAGGTGTTTCGGAATCTGTTTCGAGTTGCTCTTCCCTTGGTTGACGGAGATCCTGATCCGGCAGCTGCCGGACAGGATGACTAGTAGTGGGTTTTTGAATTAACGTGTAACTCATCGGATGACTAAAATACTCAATATCAGCAGAGTCATCCGATGAGTTTTTCAACGAAACTTTATGAACGCACTACTAACTTAGCTTTTAACCCGGGAATTTCAAGCTAGAGCCTGTTCAATATCCCCAATCAAATCCCGGGCTGCCTCAATCCCAACAGAAAGTCGCATGGTAGTTGGAAAAATCTTCATCCCAAGGCGTTGTTCCTCCGGGAACTCCACATAAATGGTTGACCACGGATGAATAATCAGGCTTTTGTTGTCATTCATGTTGGTTGCCCTACGTATAAGCTTCAACTTATTCATAAAAGCAAAGCAGGCTTCCTCCGATTCTAGATCAAAAGTCAAAATAGTACCTGGCACACCAGAAAATTGCTGTTCAGCCAATAAATAATTATCAGCATCTTTTAACCCAGGATAATTGACATCCTTTACTTTTCGATGATTTCTTAAAAACGATCCAAGTTCCATAGAGTTATTATATGATCTTTCCACACGAAGCTCCAGCATATCCAAACCCATAATCTGGTAATGAGCAGTATGGGCACTCATAGCACCTCCGGTATTTCGGTAGTAGTTTTTTCGTAACCGGGCAATAAATGTATCTTTTCCAAACTTTGAATGCAGTTCTTTCAGGTTCGGGTTCAATAACCAATCATAGTTTCCGTTATCAAGCACTACCCCACCAAACGAAGTGGCCCCACCTGAAACATATTTGGTTGTAGACATTACTTCAATATTTACCCCGAACGATTTAGAATCAAAAACAACCGGAGGGGTTAACGTACTATCCGCTATTAAAATCAAATTATACTTTCGTGCAACCTCAGCCAGCTTTTTAATATCAGCAATCTCTAATTGAGGATTTGTAACTGTTTCAAAATAAATTGCACGAGTATTTTCATCAATCAGTTTTTCAACGGCCTCTGCATTAGTAGTATCGCAAAATCGGCTTTCAAGTCCATAATTTCTTAAGCTCTGATCAAATAATGCATAAGTATGTGCAAATAAATGGTGCCCTGAAATAATATTATCGCCCGCTTTACAAATTCCCATAATGGTATTTGAAATGGCGGTCATCCCTGAAACAACTGCTAAAGCCTGGTGAGCTCCTGTCAGCTTTTTCATTTTTAATTCAAAAAACTCTACCGTAGGGTTGGTGGATCGTGAGTAAACATGAGCCGGGAGCTCCCCTTTAAAATTTGCAGAAATATCTTCCGCTGAATTAAACTCAAACGCAACACTTTCATAAACAGGCATATCCAATGCCCGGTGCGGATCATCTTTTGGAAATCGAACATGGAGTGAACGTGTGGTAAAACTCTTCTTCATAAGGCTGATGTTTGCTTTTGGTAGAATAACAGCTTTTCCCGGATATGGTTTCAAACCAATACATTTTTCTTGCAGAACTTAATTATCAGCCAGAATTTTTCTTCCTATCTTTGATTCATTTTCAGAAAACATGAAGAAAACCATTATATATATAATAATACTCTTTGCATTTATCAGCAGTTATGGTCAGGATCAGCAATTAAAAATTGGTCTTTTAAAATACAAAGGCGGTGGTGATTGGTATGCCGATCCGACTGCATTACCAAATCTTGTTCGTTTTTGCAACAACGAATTAAATACAAACCTTAATCCTGATCCTGCCATTGTAGAACCCGGAAGCATTGAGCTTTTCAATTATCCCCTGGTTCATATTACCGGTCATGGCAATGTGATCTTCTCCGAAGAAGAAGCCAACAATATAAGGACTTATCTTGAGGCCGGAGGTTTTTTGTATATCGATGACAATTATGGACTGGATGAATTCATCAGAAGAGAAATGAAAAAAGTTTTTCCTGAACAGGATTTTACAGAACTGCCATCGACTCATGAAATTTACAGGCAAAAATTTCATTTTGAAAATGGCCTGCCCAAAATTCATGAACATGACAATAAACGTCCACAAGGTTTTGGCCTTTTTGTAGAAGAAAGGCTAGTCTGTTTTTATACATACGAATCAGATATTAGCGACGGCTGGGAAGATCCTTCTGTTCATAACAACCCACCTGAAGCCAGAAAAAAAGCTCTGGAAATGGGTGCCAATATTATTTCATATGTTTTTGGTAATTGAAATTGAAGCCAGAAGCTGGAAGCCAGAAGCTAGAGGTTTATTTCTATTCAAATCGTAACGGTTCCGGTTTTCTCGGTTGAAAACTGTAGAAATCACTTTTATTCCTTTCCGTTAATAAAATACCTAAACCACCGATATCCGGTGGATGAGCAGGATAATAAGCTAAGCGAAATTGTATTGTTCTTATAACAAGATTCTCATTCCTCAAACGAATACCCGCACCAATTCCTGAATAATAGTCCTGATTAAAAATAATTTTGTGGTTTGAACCAATAATTCCCAAATCAGCAAAACCAAAAAGAGCAATATTAAATTTCATAATTTCCCTGTTTTGAAAAAAAACAGTTTCCAGGTTAAGACTTAATCTTTGTTTTCCAAGAGCAAGATCACTTTCAAAACCACGAATTCCTATGCCGTACTTTAAATAAAGGTTTTCAAGCTCGAATCTTCTTATACCTAAAACATAGTTCAGGTTTATAAATTGTCGGGCCCGCTGATTCCCTACTCTAAAAATCCGGGATACATAATTCCCATTTGCCTGAATAAGCCCCTGTTGAAATCTCATAGAGTTGAAAAAACCGCCAATACCTAAAGAAGCATATAAGTACTGGGGTTTATACTTTATGAAATTTCCTGAAGAAAAATACAAATGTGAATACCAGCGATTGCCAAATTCATTTTTATCATACCCGATAACCAGTTCATGCATATAACCACGCGGAATATCCTCTGTAATTCCATAGCTGTAAACCAAATAGTCCCTAATGTAATTTCTTTTTGACAAGGTAAGGCTAGCCAGGTAAAAGTTTGAACTTGCAAAATACTGATTATCCTGAGGGTCATTCGGGGGCCGATCTAAAAAGTCATAACGGCGCAACCTGCCGGATAAAACAAGTTGCATGTTTCTGTCGGCTTCATTTTTATTCAATTGAAAAGCATAACCTGCCCACAAATCAAAATAGCTGTAATCCAATGGAAATTCCGTTTCAACCGGATCGTCTTCCAGCAAACGATCTGCCCGGGTTAACCGAGCAAATGTTGCCCCACCACCCAATTTAGTCGCAGAACTTATAAATTGTTTTTCAAAACCAACTGAAAACCCCTCTTTTCGATAGGTATTGGAATAACCAACAGAAAAGTCAATAAAATTACCATTTATATTATTAATCGTATAAAAGCCTTCAAAACCAACAAACGGCTCTTTATCTGCATGCCCAACCATTCTTGCCGATATTTGGTGACCCTGCCCCCATATATTTTGGTTGTACATTTCCAGTTCAGCAGACCTTACACCTCTTATTTTTGCATCCATTCCAAAAGAAAATACATCCTTGGTTAAAACAAGAATATCAACCATGTTGGGATTTCCCGGATTTTCCGAAACAAAAAAACGTACATCCCTGATGTAAGGTAAAGCCCTTATGATTCGTTCGTTATCTAATGTTTGGTCAGCATCAAAAATATCGCCTGTGTTCAGTAGAATATTTTTTCGTATAATTTTCAGATTGGTTTTAGTATGAAGCTTATTAGCCCACCGGGCAAGCTGGGACTCACTCCTTTTTTCCGGATCGCTAAAGGTTGGACCAAAAACCTGTAAGGCTTTCATATCAATTGAAGCAATCGTCTTCCCATTTAAACCAAGCATGTACTGATATTGCTCATCCAGATTTTCCTGTACCTCATTATCCTCCTTTACCAGGTTTTTATACAGAAAACGAGTAAAACCCCGCTTGTAAGCCTTTGTTTTAAGACTATCTAAAAACTGTTCATTACCTGGATCAGGTGTTTCTTCAATAGTTGAATTTACTTCCTGTGAAAATAGAAGCAATGAGATACTTCCAAGTAAACAAAGCAGCCATATTTTTTTTAAAAACCCAATCACTAATTCAATATCTTATATAATAAAGAGTTATTAGATAAATACATTTTATGCGAATCAAGAGTTGAAAATCTTGCCTTTAAATCCGGATTTTCCTGAATATTTAGAATAAACCCTTGATTCACATATTTTATTCAAAACTGATTCTGAATGCATCAAAATCTACACCAATTTAAGCCTATACATTGAACTTGTCAAAAGTTTAGCTAAAAATAGCCTCTGATATAGCTTCAACCGAACATTAACCGGATAAATGAATACTATTGAAGACAATTGTTTTCCATTGTATTCAACGGTTCCCTACTGTTTTCCATATTCTTCAATCGGATACAAAACAGAAGGATGAATACTTAAAAGATCAGGATATGGTTTAATTTTAGACAACTTCATTATATAATATTATAAGTAGAACTAAAAAATTTCAATAAAAGTCCCCAAACGATTAAAAAAAGAATCGTAAAAGGCGCTATTGTTTTTAACTTTGTGAAGTCATGTCAGGTCTAAAAAAACGATATAAACAAAATATTTATGGCATCATGGGAACACTCATTTTCCATATAGTATTGTTTGGCAGTTTTTTGTTAGCAGAAATCAATATAAAAAAGGAAACCATTGAGGAACCCATAATCATCGATTTTTCTCAAATTGAAGAAATTCCCGAAACTGAAGTAATCGAAGAAACACAGGAACAAGAAAATTCTCCTTCGGATTTAAACCCGCAAGATTTTGCATCCCGAAGTAATCGTGCTGTTAATGAAGCCCGGAAAGATCCTTTTTTCGATGCAGAGTACCTTAGAGAAATTGAGAACGCTCAAAAACTTGTTTCGGATGTAAATGAGCAACTATCTAAAGAAATACCGGATATTGAAGATTTTGATATGCCTGAGGAAACAACGGAAGGAATGGATCCGGACTCTATAAAAAACACGATTTATTCAGGGGATAGTAATATTCACTACTTTTTGGAGAATCGCTACCATACACGTCTGCCAATACCTGTTTACCTGGCTCAGGGTGGAGGAACAATTACGATCACAATCCGGGTAGATAAAAACGGCAGGGTCAAAAAGGCTGAGATTAAATCCAACCAAAGCAATGATCCGTTGCTTCAGGCATATGCATTACAAGCCGCAAAAAAAACGTATTTCAACAGAGACCAAAACGCCCCTGATTTACAAACGGGAACAATCACTTATACATTTGTTCCTCAATAGACTAATTCAGTGATAAGAAAACGTTAATTTAACAACATTTAACAAATTTTTAATCAATTTTGCTGTTATGGAGCATATCTTTGTGGTACGTTTTTTTTCATAAGTTTAGGTTTAGTTAGGTTAGTTAGTTTAGTGAGAAAAGGTAGGCCAGAGGGTCTACCTTTCGTTTTTTATACTCAAAACGAAATCTTCTTCCCGATAAAAAATCAAATACTACTTCGGATCAGTTCAATATTAGGGTGGGTAACTTTGTTGAATTTATGATCCTGGATACGGGGAACTTGATTCTTGATTCTTGATTCTTGATCCTTGAACCTGGATACTGGTTGCTGGTTGCTGGATGCCCGATAATGGTCATTGAATAATTGGTCATTGGTTATTGATTATTGGTTATTCATTAGATCATTTATTATAGATAGTTGTGTACAGAACTGAAGCCTCGTTACTGCGAATGATGACTGTGAACTGGTCACTGGTCATTAGATAATTAGTCACTGGGTCATTCATAACAGAAGCAGCGTGCAAACCGGCAACTGTGACTGTGACTGGAAA
>JANQII010000127.1 GCA_028282195.1 Prolixibacteraceae bacterium | reverse complement strand
TGTACAACTCGTAACCCGCAACCTGAAACCCGCAACCCATATTCTCAGCTTCTCCCTTTCCCACTTTCTCACCCTCTCACCAACCTGAATTATGAAGTGATCCCTTTTTTTTGGGGAATGTATCAAAAGGTCAAAAACATACATTTTTGACGGTTAGAAGGGATCACTTCATAATCCGGGTTGGTTTTATTGGATTAATTAAACTACCAGGTAGAGTGGGAATATGGTCATACGGCACTTCAACGAAACGGACAGTGCGGTTTTTTAACCGCAGGGAAGCCTTGGGGCGAAGATGAAAATGTGGGTTTCGGGTTTCGGGTTACCTGCCTAAAGGGCAGGCAGGCGTGTTTCGGGATGTGATAGGGTGGGACAATCATTCCCAAATGCCTGGTCCCTTCGTGTCAAGTCAAGTAAGCAATGGGTGTCATCTTTTCAAAAGATGACACCCCTGTACAGATCCCTGGTCTCGATATCCCGTAGGGATTAAATAGTTGTAGCACCGGGTTTTGTCCGGCTTTAGACGGGCTTACCCGGTGTTGGGATATGTGATAGGAAACCAGGCGGATGCAATGGTTTATCTGGAGCATTGGACATTTCATCCGCCGCATGAGAAACGTTTTTTATGACCAATAATCAATCCCGGGCTATCAGTACCAAAATCCAGTATCGAACATTCAAAATCATACCCTCCAAAAATTAATCCACCGGAAATATCAAGTGATCCTTTAAAAGCCTGTTTGTAAATTTTAAAGCATTTTCTTACATGTATTTATATATTGTTGGTTTTCCATGCGCTTTCAGATAACCGGCTTTTAATACACCCCTATACCACGCCAAAGAATTGCAAATCGTTTGGTAGAAATGACAAAACAACTGGACAAAATGGTAAATGAATTAACAGAAATGCCAAAACAGCAGGCAGAAATCCCATTTTAATCCATTGAAATCACAAACTAACGAGCAGAAATCACAAATCACCGGAAAGAAATCGCAAAACAGGTGCAAGAAATGACACAGTAGCAGTCAGAAATGACAAAATAGCAGATCAAAATTATTCCAGATCATTCTGAAATAATAAAACAAATTTGAATATCGTTTTATGTCATATTTCTTTGTTTCTACGTCATGCTGAACTTGTTTCAGCATCTCATTTTGACAATCTTTAAATTATTTGCAAAACTAATTAGTAAACTTTCTATCCCTCCCTTAACTTACTGATCTTTTCGCTACAAACTTCCTCAGTCAAGTCTCTTAGAAGTTTTACCCGCTCAGATAGATACTCAAGTTCTTCTTTTTTGATCTCGTAACTTATTTTGTAGCGTGAATCAATATAAGCTTTCCTCAACAGGGTAAACATATATTCTTCTTCCTCAGTTTGGCGGGGAAAAATTGTTTTAAATCTTGCATCCTCCTTACTTACCCGGTTATGAAGATCTTCGAGATCGTGCGTTTTGGGCTTGTAACTTGTATGGACCAAAAGAACTGTCGTATAATATCGTTCAGCTGCCTGATGAAGAAGGAATACTGCTTCTTTCAAATTCCCTTTTTCAAAGCCATATTTAAAGAAATCTTCAAACACATGGGCACTCTCAATCCATTGATCATAGTAACGTTCAGCACTCCCAACCCTATTCTTAGGTAGCTTCTTTTGAGCTTTCTTTATTACAAACTTTTTGCTATGGTATAGTCTGATTCCTTCTTTTACAACATCATTAAAAAAGTAATTACCTTCAGCAATTTGTTCATTCAGGTAATCGATGCCATGATAGATGACATTTACAGAAGTATTTAACTGTACTTTTCTTTTAATCTTTTGCTTTAATTTTTTAGCAGCTTTGTAACGATGGGCTTTTTCTTCACTATCTACTACAAATAGTAAATCGTAGTCGCTCTTATATTCGTAAGTTGTGCCATTCTCAACATATTCATCCTCAACCCAATCACCACGGGCATAACTCCCAAACAGGATGATCATTTCAACCGAACGGGTCTCTACAACAAAGGAAACAATTTTGTTTAATTCATACTGCTTTTCAAGGGGAAGATGTTTAATCGATCGTTTCAAAAGGATTCTGTTTTTTTATTTTACGCTAATTTAAACAAAAATCATAAAACAAAGAGCCTTACATCTGCGAGGCTCTTCTGTCAAAAGGGACTAACTCAAAATTTACTTGTAGTGCGTTTTTGAATTAACATGTCACTCATCGGATGACTAAAATGCTCGATATCAACAGAGTCATCCGATGAGTTTTTCAACGAAACTTTATGAACG
>JANQII010000126.1 GCA_028282195.1 Prolixibacteraceae bacterium | reverse complement strand
TGTACAACTCGTAACCCGCAACCTGAAACCCGCAACCCATATTCTCAGCTTCTCCCTTTCCCACTTTCTCACCCTCTCACCAACCTGAATTATGAAGTGCTCCCTTAGAATTAACTATCTTTAAAACAAAAATAAGCCTGATGAAAAAGATTGCAGTACAGTTAGCCCCCGGCTTTGAAGAAATAGAGGCCATTACCATAATTGATGTTTTAAGACGTGCTAATTTGGATGTTACTACAATATCAATGACTGATGATCTTAAAGTTACCGGCTCACATGATATACCTGTAATTGCAGATAAACTTTTTGAAGAAGTTGATTATTCAGAAATTGATATGCTCATTTTACCTGGGGGCATGCCTGGTTCTAAAAATCTTGATAATCATGAAGGGCTACGCAAACAAATAATTGATTTCAATAAAAAGAACAAGATGCTTGGTGCGATTTGCGCTGCTCCGCTGGTTTTTGGACACCTGGATCTTTTAAAAAACAAAGAAGCTGTATGTTACCCCGGTTTTGAAGGAGAACTGAATGGGGCTAATATCAAGAATGAACCTGCAATAATATCTGAGAATATAGTAACCGGGCGAGGTGTTGGCGCTGCGCTCAGATTTTCTTTGAAAATAGTGGAGACATTAACCGACAAGGAAAAAGCCGATTCTTTAGCCAAAGCTATGCTTGTTGAGTAACAGCTTCCACGTACAGAGGAAGTGTGACACAGAAAGTACTCCCCTCTCCCGGCTCACTTTTGGCAGTAATAGTCCCACCATTTTTCTCAACAAACTCTTTACAAAGAATCAAACCCAAACCAGAGCCATCTTCATTATTTGTCCCTTTGTGTTTAACTTTTGAATCAATTTTAAACAAGTTATCTAAATCATCATTGTTAATTCCCACACCTCCGTCTTCAATGCAGATAAGAAGTTTATCATTTTTCCTGGCAGCACTTAGTTTTACAACACTATTCTCATGGGAAAATTTAATTGCATTACTGAGTAAATTCCGAATGATCGTTTCAACCATCATGGGATCTGCTAATACAATGCTCTCTTCTTCAACAAAATGTTCAACTTTAATCTTTTTAGCCTCCGCTACCGGGGCAAGTAAACCAATAATATTTTCATAAACATCTTTAAAATCGATCGCCTGAGGATTATACACTATCCTTCCTGTTTGTGACCTGGACCAATCAAGAAGGTTTTGAAGCAAGCGAAAAATTGAATTGGTGGACTTATAAATATCTGCGGAATATTTTTTCCTCTCCTCATCTTTAAACTGGTGGTAGTTTTTATGCATCAAATAAGAGTATCCCATTACTGTATGAAAAGGGTTTTTGAGGTCGTGTGCCAAAATGGAGAAAAACTTGTTTTTAGATGCATTCAGTTTTTCGAGTTCTTTTTTTTGTAGATCAATCTGAATATTCTTTCGGCTTAAAAGCTGATTTGTTTTCTTCTTATTAAGATATCCGATTGAAATAAATAACGTTATAACTACCAGTAATAAAATCAGAATTGCACCCAAAAGCCGTATCTGTTTATCTCTTTCAATTTTTAAAAGATGAACCTGCTCAACTGCATTTAAACGTTCAATTTCAGCTTCCTTTTTCTCGGTTTCAAACTTTTCCCTTTGTTCAGCAATTTGACTAAGCCTGGTCTCATTAAGTAAACTATCGCTGTAGTAACTATAGAATTTTGAGGCTTTATAGGCTTCTTCAAAATCTCCTGCTTCCTCATAAGTATATGCCAAATCATCGTAAGCTAATTTTAACAGCTCAAAACCTGCTTTATGTTTTTTTGCAAATTCAATGCAATCCCTGAAAGCCTTTACAGATTTCTCATACTGTCCCATTTCCCTGTAAACCCCACCTAATCCCTCCATCACATAGGCTTCGTTCCTAACGTCATTAATTTCCCTGAACACCTTTATTGCTTCATTATAATACTCCAAAGCAAATTCCAGACTATCCTTTTGATTAACATAGATGTTTGCAATATTATTTAATGTGATTGCTACATTTGTTCTTTGATTTAATTCATCAAACATTTTGTAAGCCAATTGGTAATACTCTTTCGACAGATCATACTTTTCAAGAAAGAAATATGATGTTGCTAACCCATTATAATTAATTGCTATACTCAAAGTATCATGAATCGATTTATTTAAAGAAACTGCTCTTTCGTAATTTTCAATTGCAAGCTTATGATCATCAATCCCCTGATAAACCATTCCGATATTTGAATAAACACCAGCCATTTCTTCTTTAAGCTCTAACATTTCATAGATTGATAAGGCTTTCAGGAATTCACTAATTGCAACTTCCTGTTTACCGGAATAAAAGAAGCAGAGGCCTATAGAATTATAGCATCCACCTATATTTACAGAATCATCAGATGCCAAATGAATATTAAGTGCATCCCTATAATCCTGAATAGCCTCAGGATACCTCGATAAATAATAATTTGCTTCACCTGACTGGTAAAATGCGGCTGCTACCAATGAAGAATCTTCAAGCTCCCGGGCCAAACTTTTTGTCTCCTCTGCATAAGCAATTCTCTGCTCACTTTCACTATTTGACCGACCTGAGAGTTTAGCCAATTGAATTAACAGTTCTGCCCGTTCAAGGCCTTCAGCAAATTGAATAACATTCTTCAAACTATCCAGATTCTGTGAAAATAGAAATTGACAACTGAATACAACTATGAGAAGTAATAAAAAAAGTTTCTTCATATCAACAGCCTGTTATACCGATTAGTATTTAAATATTACTCAATGATTTCACTACATTTATCATTGAGTTTTAAATATCTATCGGCATAATACCTGTGTGAAAATTAACACATAAAATGGTATTATAAACACAAATATGTTGATTTTCTATTAAAGAAACGAAGAACAATTATAATTATATGGATAATTCTGATATAGCTATTAAGCTAAAGGTATGTACACATAGAAAATTGTCCCTTTTCCTTTTTCAGATTCAAACCATAGTTTTCCGTTCAGAATCTCGGTCATACTGTAGGCTATGGCCAAACCTAAACCTGCACCACCATACTCCCGTTTAAAACTTTCAGTTAGTTGCCGGAAAGGTTGATAAATTACATTTTTATATTTCAAGTCAATTCCAATGCCTGAATCTTTAACATACATAAATAGCTTTTCCCCTTCTTGTAATTCATAACCAATCTCCACTTCTCCTTCAAGGGTAAATTTTACCGCATTGGATAACAAGCTGTAGATGATCTGCTGCAAAACGTTTTCATCCGTATAAATAGTTAACTCACGCCTTTCTGGTTCCGGAGAAAACTTAAGGTGTATTTTATCTGAATATTGATACTGGTTTTTTAACTTATCGATGGTGCTTTTTACAAGCGTTCTCAAGTCAAATTCATTCTTATCCAGCTCAAAAACACCACTTTCAATTTTTGCAATATCAATGATATTATTGATGATCTGCAAAAAGCTTTCTGAACTAAATTCTACAATATCCATATACTCCTTTCTGGTTTCAGGAGTAAGATCATCTTCTGAAATGAGAAAACGTGTGAAACCTAAGATACTATTTAAAGGTGTTCTTATTTCATGCGAAAGGTTGGCTAAAAAAGCGGTTTTTAAGCGATCACTCTCTTCAGCCTGAGTTATGGCTTCTTTCAGTTTTTTCTCCTGCTCAATGGATTTTGTTACATCCATATGTACCCCAACCATTCGCACTGGTTTTTCAGAAATATCCCATTCAACGATTGTGCCAACCGTTTTAATCCATATGTATTTAAGATTATTTTTAGTTCTAACCCTTAAAGTATGTTCGAAATTAGGGGTAACGTTCATAAAATGTTTTTGTATTTTCAAATCACACTCTTCTTTATCATCCGGATGGATCAGGTTTAAAAAAAACTTATAATCGTCATTGAACTCCTCCAACGTAAAACCCAAAAAGCTAACCCATTTCTGATCTACGTAGAGTTTTCCCTGATCTATCCTCCAATCCCAGATACCAATATTGGCCCCATCAGTTGCCAGCTGTAAACGCTCCTCACTAAATCGTAAGTTCTTTTCAATCTCTTTCTGCCTGGTTACATCATGTCCGGAACCTACAAGTCCTATAAAGTTCATATCTTCATCAAAAAAGGGTGCTTTCTGAAGTTCAAACTCTGCAAACCGCCCACGAACAAAACCGCTAACAATAACCTTTATTGGTTTTTGGAACTTATATACAAATTCATCACTTCGATCAGACAAATCTCCAATCGTATACCAATCTTTCTCTCCTGGTTTTTCCTTTTTAATCCGATTATAGAAATATTCCGGTCTTTTTCCGATAGGCTCATCTATATCATTCGTAAATAATATTGACTCACACAAAGCTCTGTTAACAAATGTATATTTTCGATCAATGTCTTTAGACCAAATAAGATCAGGGACGTTATCACACATCAAGCGCATCTTTTTGTAAAGACGTTTATAGTCACTATCTGTATTCGATTTTTGTTTATTTAAATCAAACTCATTTGATCCACCGGCAGGCTTGTTGGTCATGTCCCTTTCCATAATCTTAAGCTAACACTTGCAAGTTATGGACATTTTTTGTTAAACACAATAATTAAAGTGAATAAAAAACCCTCAATCTCTTGAGGGTTCTCATTTATCTCATTTATCTTATTTATTATTCTTTATCCAATCTCTGGCATTTACAAATGCTTCTATCCATGGAGCCAGTTCATCATTATCCCTATCCATTGGATAATATGGCCAATGCCAGGGCTTAAATGCACGTTCCAGGTGAGGCATCATTGCCAGGTGACGACCATCCTCAGAACAAATAGCTGCAGTACTGAAATCAGAACCATTCGGATTACCCGGATAGAAATCATAAGAATACCTGACAGGTATTGCATATCTATCTTCCGTATAAGGCAAACTGAACTTGCCTTCACCGTGAGCAACCCATACGCCGAGTTTCATTCCAGCCATTGATTTCATCATTACAGAATCATTTGGAGCAATGTCTACATTTACAAAAGCTGACTCAAACTTATGAGAGGCATTATGAAGCATCTTAGGCATCTTTTCATGTTCAGGATAAACTAAGCCCAACTCAACCATTAGCTGGCAACCGTTACAGATTCCTAAACTCAACGTATCATTGCGTTTATAAAAGTTATCCAGTGCTGTTTTTGCTTTTTCGTTATATTTAAATGCACCTGCCCAACCTTTAGCCGAACCAAGTACATCTGAATTAGAGAAACCACCCACAAAGACAATCATATTTACATCTTCCAGGGTTTCACGTCCGGAAATCAGGTCAGTCATATGAACATCTTTCACATCCATTCCTGCCAGGTACATCATATAAGCCATCTCGCGATCGCCATTTACACCTTTCTCACGAATTATGGCTGCTTTAACTCCACCTGGTTTACGACGATTAAGGTCAACCCCATAATCAGCAGCTTTTCCCGTAAAGCCTTTAAAGTCATAAACCAACTCGTTATTTTTATAGTTTTTGAAACGCTCAAGAGCCAGATCTTCACCACTCTGTTTGCGATCCATTAAATAAGAAGTTTTAAACCACAGCTCGCGTAATGAATCAATATCTAACTGATAAGATTCATCAACGTTTTTCACTGCCAAAGCCCGTTTAGACGAAGGTTGACCTATTTTTACAAACCGAACACCTGCTGCAGAAAGCTTTGCCTCAACATTTTCAGCATTAGCAGCCTGAATTACAATTGCCGGATTCTCATTGAAGAAAGCTTTTACAGTGTCTTTCTCATTTAAGCCGGACAGGTCTATTGCTGCACCACTTTCATTATCACTAAAACACATTTCCAGCAAAGTAGTAATCAAACCACCTGAAGCAACATCGTGACCTGCCAGAATTTGTTTTTCCTCAATCAATTCCTGGATAGTATTGAAAGCTTTTACAAAATATTCAGCATCAGCAACAGTAGGTGCCTCCTGCCCCAGTTTATTAACGATTTGACCAAAAGCACTACCACCAAGAGCCAAAGCAACAGAGGAAAAATCAATATAATAAAGCGGTTTTGCAGGATCATTCACCAAAACAGGTTCTACAACCTTCTTCACATCAGAAACTTCACCTGATGCTGAAATAATTACCGTCCCCGGGGAATAAACTACATCATCCTTGTATTTTTGAGTCATTGACATGGAATCTTTTCCTGTTGGAATATTGATTCCTAATGCACAAGCAAAATCACTTGCAGCTTTTACAGCGTCATATATTCTCGCATTTTCCCCCGGATTTTTAGCAGGCCACATCCAGTTTGCACTCAACGAAACACTTTTGATTTTATCAGGCATTGGTGCCCAAATAATATTGGTCAATGATTCTGAAATTGAAAGGATCGATCCACTTGCAGGATTAATTATTCCAGCAACCGGAGCATGGCCTATTGATGTTGCAAATCCACTTTCACCTTTGTAATCCAGCGTAATAACACCTACGTTATTCAATGGTAAATGAAGTTTACCTGCTCCCTGTTGTTTCGCAATACGTCCTGTTACCGAACGGTCAACTTTATTTGTTAACCAATCTTTACATGCGACTGCTTCCAATTGCAGCACATCTTCCAGGTAATCAATAATCTTATCTTGTTTGTATGCCAACTCTTTAAACTTTGCTTCTTCCGTTTTATCGGTAAGAACCGTTTTTGGAGGATTTCCAAACATATACGACAATTGCCAGTCAATAGACTTCTCACCTGTTTTTGAGTTTTCAAAAGTAAACTGCATATCACCGGTAGTTTTACCAATTCTATAGATTGGCGCACGCTCACGATCAGCAATTTTGGTTAACAAATCAACATGTTCCGATTTCATCACCAGCCCCATACGCTCCTGCGACTCATTACCAATAATTTCTTTTTGAGAAAGCGTTGGATCCCCAACCGGAAGTTTTGAAGTATCAATCTTGCCACCCGTTTCTTCAACTAACTCTGACAAGCAATTCAGGTGACCACCAGCTCCATGATCATGGATAGATACAATTGGGTTTTCATCAGATTCTGCCAAAGCACGGATAGCATTATAAGCCCGCTTCTGCATCTCAGGGTTTGCACGCTGAACAGCATTTAACTCAATCGAGTTATCAAATTCCCCAGTCGCAACAGAAGAAACAGCTCCACCCCCCATTCCAATTCGGTAGTTATCGCCACCAAGCAACACAACCTCATCACCAGTTCCCGGTTTATCCTTTAAACTGTCCTTTTTAGCGCCAAAACCAATACCACCAGCCAACATGATCACTTTATCGAAACCATATTTTTTATAGTTTTCAAAATGCTCAAAAGTCAAAACCGAACCAGTAATCAATGGCTGTCCAAATTTGTTCCCAAAATCACTTGCTCCATTCGATGCTTTGATCAAAATTTCTTCAGGGGTTTGGTATAACCACGGACGTTCTTCAGTAGCTTGTTCCCAATTGCGGGTATGTTCAGTTCTTGGGTATGAAGTCATATAAACTGCAGTACCAGCAATCGGCAAACTTCCTTTACCACCTGCTATCCGATCCCTGATTTCACCACCAGTACCTGTTGCAGCACCATTAAACGGTTCAACAGTGGTAGGAAAATTATGGGTTTCTGCTTTTAAAGAAAGAACCGTTTCAATATCTTTCACTTCAAAGTAATCAGGTTTGTCCTGAGTTTTAGGAGCAAACTGCTCAACAACCGGCCCTTGCACAAATGAACAGTTGTCTTTATAGGCTGAAACAATTTTATTTGGATTTTCTTTTGAAGTCTTTTTAATCAGTTGGAAAAGCGACATTTCCTTTTCCTCTCCGTCAATCACAAAAGTCCCATTGAAGATTTTATGACGACAGTGCTCTGAATTTACCTGGGCAAAACCGTAAACCTCACCGTCTGTCAATTTACGTCCCATTTTCTCAGAAACTGAATCCAGGTAAGAAATCTCATCCTCACTTAATGCCAGACCTTCCTGCTCATTATAAGCAGCAATATCTTCAATTTCCAGAATTGGATCAGGCTCTTTATCAATGGTAAAGATAGTTTGATCAAGATCCTTATATAGTGCTTTCAACATTGGATCAAATCCTGCATTTTCATTGGGCACCTCAACAAATTCTTCCATGCGGGTAATTCCTTCAATACCCATATTTTGAGTAATCTCAACGGCATTCGTACTCCAAGGGGTAATCATCTCCTTACGTGGCCCAACAAACCAGCCTGCCAGTTTTTCTTCATTAAGTGGTTCTGCTTCGCCAAATAACCAGCATAATTTTTCGATGTTTTTTTCAGAAACTGAAACCTTAGATTCAAGGGAAATAATTGTATTCCCGGGAGTTTTAAAAAATAGAATCATGTTGAAATGGTTTATGAATATGTGACATGTTGTAAAACACGCCACAAAGATAAAAATTCCCAAAGAAGAACCATTCTAATGTCTGCTAAAAGCACTGTATTTTGCTACCATTTTTTAACAAATAATCCACATTTGAAATACTATATTTGCAAATTGAACATGAAAACAAGAAATGACTCAAGCAGAAAAGAAATATATCGAACTCAGGGAATCAATTGATAAACTAAGCAATCAACTGCATTCACTGCATAAAAACCACATGCAATGTAAAAAAGGATGTGATCTTTGTTGTATGGATTATGAAATATTCCCCATAGAGTTTGACCCTATCAAGAATTCAATAAAACGGACTAACATACGGGTTGAACCTTCAATTGACGGATCATGCATTTTTTTAAAAGATCATGTTTGTCAAATCTATGAGCATCGCCCAATCATTTGCAGAACACACGGACTTCCATTGCTTTTTATGAATGATGAACAATGGGAGCTATCGGCCTGTGAACTTAACTTTGCTGAATTTGATGATGACGACTTCACAACAGAAAATACCTTTCCACAAGATAAATTTAATAGTCAACTATTCATGATCAACAAAGAATATTTAAAAGAAATAAAAAGTGATAAAGGTGAGTTTGATTTGATTTCGTTAAATAGAATTTTACAATTGAAGTAGTCTCTCTGAAGAGTAACAGGCGACTCTCCATGTTTTCTCAACATGAAACAAGCAAAAGACTGTTTCACATCTAAAAATAAAATATTTTAATAATCTCATTTTTAATAAATACAACCATGCGCATACTGATATTGCAACTACCTTTCAAAAGAATGCGTTTGCGCACCGGGAATGGTTCCCAGCCCAAGTACCTCAAAAAATATCTGGCTCACTACTCGACTGTATTGATATTCATCTCGAAGAAGTGCCTGTTTCTTTCAAAAAGCTTTCAGAATTAGATGAAACTGAAAACAGTCAAAATATTTGAGAGCGAGTGATCAAAGCTTAGGAAATCTAGCCTGAAAGATATCAAGACATGAACTTGCCTTGCACATAAGAAAGCTCTAACGCTTTCTTCTTGAATCCCTTATCAAATTTTTTTCTTATCTGATTCATAGTTGCAAGTTAGTAAAATATATTACTTAACTTACCGTACAGTAAAATGTAGCAATTCCATTCTTTTATTTCAATTCTTAAGAGGAGATACAACAACAAATAATACTGCACAACCAGCTTTATTATGCTCTAACGAAAATTTTATCTCAAATTCCTCTTTTAACAAAAGAGGATAATCATAAATAGTAACTTTATCATCATCACTAGAATCAATTAATTCTTTATGAAAGTATACCTTCAAACTGTTTAAATCAGTAGTTACTTTATCAAAACCTCCACTCTTGAAAATATCTAACCTACAATTATTGTCAAATTTATTAGATGCTATAATATAAAATCTAATATTATATCCTTTCATATAACAAAACCTATTCTTCTGGGAGAACATACTGTAATCAATAAGCTCTAACGTATTGGCATTACCCATTTTTTTTTCATTTACTAGAATCTCTTTATTAAATAAAACAATATTACTATCCTGCAAAACTGCGTCTTCTTTTATCTTATCCAAAACAATACTTTTTAATCGTTCAACTTCAATATTCTCTTGTCCAATTAAGGTATTTGCTCCACCAATCAAGACACAAACAATAGAAATCAATAATCTTTTATATGCTCTCATTTTTTTAGGATTTCGTCATAATAATAATCCATTAACCTCTTGCCCAATAAAGGATTTCCAACAAAGATAATTCTATTTGCAGAATCAACTAAAAATGTTTTTAGCATCTTATTTTTGGGTAATTCATTCATCCTTGAAAAATCATCTTTCTCATCAAATATCAAAATAAACTCCTCTGGAATATCATGATGATAATATTCCATGAAGAATTTTGGATCAACATTTTCAACAAAAAAAATTAATTTGTTCTCCATACCAATAGATTTTAATCGATTATAAAATGGAATCCACTTGTTAAATTGTTGTATACATTTACTACAGTTACCTTCAATTACAGATATTATTTTCCGTTCACTCAACTCATGCACAAACTGCTGGCCATTAATTGGTTCTCCTTCAATGTAAAGTATCAGAGAATCATGAAATAAAACACTTTTCCCATACAGATTTGATACAACAGATGCAATTTCATTTTTTTTATTTTCCTTTTCCGAGCTAATAACACACCCTGAGAAGAAAATAATAATCCCCAATATTACGATTTGCTCCCAGGCAACTACATTTCTCATCACTATAGTTTTGGCAAATTATAATATACTAAACCACCTGCTTCAGGAGAAAATGTTATCAGTGTATTAGTCTCTTTGTCAATATCCATATCTGCTACAGAAAAATCTAATTTTAACAATGTGATGGGTTCAAGTCTCCAATTATAAACATGAACATTTTTTGCAAAGTTATGAAGAACCTCTCCGTCTTTCTCTTCACTTTTCTTTTTCCCTGAATATAAACAATAAATAAATTCATCATTTACAACAATCTTTTGATTTGTTTCGATATAATTTTTTTCCCCATAAACAGGTCGTTCAATAACATTCCCTGGGCCATGAACTATTGAAATAATATTACTTTTCGAATCAACAACAGCGGTAACATCAGCCATTCGATATGAAATAACATACTTATCTTCAGTAGGATGTTTTTCATATATATATGTCGCAGTAAACATGCGTGTATCTCTATCCAATTTTTTGTATACATCCAGTTCGTTAATTATACTTATGGAATCGATACAGATAGCATTATAATTAAAGAATGAAATCAAGGTATCTTGACTTGGATTCGAAAATGAAAAATGTCCGTTTCCTTCATTATAGAATTGAATAAAAAATTTACCATCAGGCAATCCAATTGAATTTTCGGGCTTATAATCTCTGACTTTCAACACCTTATCTAGATCAAACTCCCACAATATTTTTTTCCCAATATCTCGATACCATAATATTCCTTTATTATCATCAATACATCCATGACCAGGCACAGATATCTCTCCAGGGCCTCGCCCACGGACTCCAACTGATTTCAAATATTTAAATGAGTTTTTATTGTAAATGTGAATACATTTTCTCATTTCCAATGGGCTACAAATAATCAATAAAGTGTCATATAAATCAACTGTTCCCATTTTTATATGGTTCTTATCTTCAACTTTCTCTCCTTTTAAGGAAAACTCTTTTGGAAATTCTGAAAAACTAATGCTTTTATTCTTATTACATGCAGCCAAAAAAAGGATAGATAATGCAAATGCCAAACTATAATAATATTTCATAAAATATTCCTTTTAGAATTAGCTTCGAGGTTGTTAATCTCGAAGCTAATATTATTAACAATTACCCCTCCATCCTATGCATTTTCGCCCAAATTGACCAATACAATCGTCACATTCTACACAAAAGTCAAAAAGATCACCCGACTGACTACCTCCGTAACAAATTTGCCCAGTCATTTCAGCATTAGCTTCAAGCAAATGAATGTTGGCTAATTTCAAATCACTTTTTATGTCTTTTTTCGAATTCAAGTTAAACATTACAACTGTAGTAACAATAACTACCAATGCAAATATTTTTTTCATTTTTAAATTTTTTGATTTGTATTTCAATTAATTGCCTAGTATATCCTTTCACAGGATTAAAACATGTAATTTCATCAGAGTTTACAAACCAACAGTTAAACTGTGGTTCCTGCACGCAAATCCATCCAACCATAAGGATTGGGGTTCTCCAGACCATAAAGCAACCTGCTTTGACGACCTGTGTGGTTTGACAACAACTTATTTCCTTATCTTTGTCACATCACCTCCTTTCTTAACAATAAGTTAAAGATCGGGTAGGAAACAGATTGTTAAATCGTTAAGAAGCTTCCTGCCTTTTCCTTCAAAATTGTTCAATGATATTATTATATTTTTATATATTTCACATAAATATAAAAATTAGTTTCATATATATACTATTAAAAACATTATTTAACATTTCCATAATGAAATGAACGAGTTCATTTTGAGTTATAGCCTAGTGTCTTTAATTCTTTAGAATAGGGCTTTTTGTTTGGCTTCTTGGCTTTGAATGTCAGCTTTGCAAATGGGCACTGCAACCATGAAGGAGTGTTTCAACTGCAAAAATAATGGTCAGATATGTATGGTTACATAATCTAATGACCCATGCAAATCCAAATTAAAAATATCTACCGATGAAATTATTAGAAAATAACTCCCAGAATCCGGATAAGTTTTCAAAAGAGATAAAAGTGAGATTAAGTCATTTGAATAAAAATTACATTAAAAAAAGAATTAAGCTGCTCCACATTCAGGAACAATTAAAACATCTCAAATAATTCTCAAACAAAATGATATTCCAAGTTTGGAATGGGAACACCTTGACATTAAAATAATTTAGCAACCAACTTTTTACAAGAAATGGTAGTATTTAAAAGAATTAAATATCCACCCTCAAAGAAGGTGGTTTTATAGATTACAATAAAAAGTGATAAAAGTGAGTTTGATTTATTTTCAATGCAGAAACTTAAGAATGAAAAATGAGGCTTCTTATTTTGATTCGACTGACATTAACTCCATACTTAATCCTGTCCTCTCCCATCCACTAACTTTGAAAACTGCTGAAAAGCCACTTTCATCAATATGATGGCGATTATAGAAAGCCTTTACAGAATCTTCATTTGTAAAATAGTCTACCATATGAATTACCCCAACATCATGGTCGGAAGCGAATAACAAAATCTCATTTCCCTGAAAGCCTTTAATAAGTGAAACCAGGGTATAATCAATCACTTGTTCGCCTGTTTCAGAGTTATAGTTCATTTGATCACCAGTTTCCTTGTTTATAATACGAATTGAAGAGTTTTCGATGTTGTAGTGTGGATAGTTCTCCAAAAATAATTCTTTTAAAAAACCCATAGTCTTAAACTGTCCGGCGTAAATTACATTTTCTGAGTTAATCCGGGTATTGTCCCATTCAGACTTAAGCATTAAGTCAAAACTGACACCCTTGTTGTAAAAAAACCCACTTAATGATTTTGAACAGTAAACCCCCATTTTGGTGATATATGGATATCGATTAGGCAACATGTGGGGTGCATTTTCCGGGTTTTTGCTAATGTATTCCGAGAACTCCTGTTTTGAATTTATTGCAAAATCACGAAAGACTCCAGTGCCCCCAGTTGGAACTTTAGCTTCAACGGTAAAATGGTCTCCAATTAACACAGTAAAAGGAAATTTATTTGATTTAAAACTTCCCCACAAAGGAGTTTGCTTAAAACGCGGGGATACAACAAATACCCAAACTGAAATAATGGACAAAACAATTAATAATAGCCCTAAGATCATGCTTCGACTCCCAAAAGTCTTTGCTTTTGGCTGTGGTTTTCGAAATGAAATCTGATACTGGCCCTTTTCAATCTCAAAAATAATTTCGTCAGTTTCCTCAGATTCTTCATAATATTCGGCAAGTTTTTTTCGAAGATTGTGTACGTAGACCCGAACCTTCGTGTCATTCTTTATGGGATCATAATTTTTTCCAAAGATTTCAGTTCCAATCGTTGTTTCCTTAAGTTTCTTTCCTTCTATGGTTGAATTGAAAAGCAAATTAAGAAGGGCAACATTCACATTTGAGCGTGAAAACCGGGTGCTTTCTATAATCTTTTGAAGCTGACTTTTAAGTTCTTTGAATTGAAGTTCCATAACTTAACAGAATACTCAAAGATAAGTAAAATGCATAGCTTACAAAGCTGATTAGCAAAAAGATTTGAGGCATATTTACGATTACTTTTAACCGTTAAACGAACGTAATTTTCCAATTTCTGAAGTAGTAAAACAGATTACCCAAGCTAATTTAGCATCAGAACCAAATACACAATTGAAATGAAACTAATTGCAACAAACATCTTACTCATACTCTCGACAATTCTATTTGCTCAAAAAACTGACGTATTATATCTGTCAGGCACAGGTGCAGATAACACTGTGAATTGGGAGTTTTACTGTTCTGAAGGACGAAAGTCAGGGAAATGGACAACTATCCCTGTACCTTCATGTTGGGAGCAACAAGGATTTGGAGCCTACAACTATGGGCATGATCCGTTTGAAGAACGATTAAATGAAACGGGCTTATACAGACACAACTTTACTGTTCCAACCAGCTGGAAAAACAAAGAAATTCAAATCGTTTTTGATGGGGTAATGACCGACGCCCATGTTAAAATAAATGGGAAATCAGCCGGAGCAGTCCACCAGGGAGCATTTTATCAATTTAGATACGATATTACAAAGTTGCTTAAAGTTGGAAAGAAAAATCAGCTCGAAGTATTGGTCAAAAAACATTCGGATAATGAATCTGTAAGTTTAGCCGAAAGAAAAGCTGACTTTTGGATTTTTGGTGGAATATTCCGACCTGTCTTTCTGGAAGCCAAACCAAAAACAAATATTCAACGTGTTGCAGTTGATGCCAAAGCCAATGGAAACTTTAAAGCCGATGTTTATCTTTCAAATGACAAAGAAGCTGGCAAAACAATTAAAGTTGAATTAAAAAATCCGGATGGAAAAGTTCATGGATCATTTACCCAGGATATAACTTCTGAAAAAACCAGGGTTGAGCACAATTTCAAAAATATAACGAAATGGAACCCTGAGTCACCTAAGCTTTACCATGTTTCCTTTTCACTTCAGGATAAAAACGGACAGACCATTCATCAATATAACGAGCGCATTGGGTTCAGGACAGTTGAAGTCCGTGAGTACGATGGGATTTACGTCAATGGTGTTAAAATAAAAATGAAAGGGGTTAACCGGCATACTTTTCATCCCAAATATGGAAGAACTTCGTCCAAAGAACTAAGCATCAATGCAGTAAACTTGATGAAAGACATGAATATGAATGCTGTACGCATGTCTCATTATCCTCCTGATAAGCACTTTTTAGATGTGTGCGATTCTCTGGGAATGTTTGTACTTGATGAACTTTGTGCATGGCAGAAACCATCTTATGACGATGTGGTTGGCAGAAAATTACTGGAAGAAATGATTGTACGCGATGTGAACCACCCATCAATTATCATTTGGAATAACGGTAACGAAGGAGGCGAAAACAATAACTTAAATGATGACTTTGCAGAACTGGATATTCAAAAACGAATCGTCATTCATCCCTGGCAGGATTATGAAATGACCAATACGCTCCATTACATTGATTACAATTATTTAGCAATGGATGGATTTAGCAAACGAAAAATCTACTTTCCTACTGAATTTTTGCATGGGCTTTATGATGGCGGACATGGGGCCGGTTTGGATGATTATTGGCATCGCATGTGGAATGATCCACTGTGTGCTGGTGGGTTTCTTTGGGTTTTTGCTGATGAAGCGATAGAACGAACCGACAGGAATAACGAATTTGACACGGACGGGAACCATGCACCCGATGGAATAGTTGGTCCTTACAATGAAAAAGAGGGAAGCTTTTATACCATCAAAAATATTTGGTCGCCAATTCAATTTGAAAAACGCTATATAACTGATGACTTTAATGGTGCATTCAACATTGAAAACAGATTTCATTATACCGATCTTGCCCAATGTGATTTTAAAATAGAATGGATTACTTTCTCAAATCCTAGTGAAAGGTTAAAAGAAAAGGTTAATGATATCGAAGAAATCATTCAATTGCTTAAACCTGGGCAGAAAGGTAATTTTCCTGTTTCACTTCCTGAAAACTGGCAAAAAAATGATGCACTTAGGATTACTGCCAATTTAAGAAATGGCAGACACATCAATACCTGGACATGGCCAATTAAGAAAGCTTCTAAAAAGGCAAAAGAACTGTTAACTGAAAACGGCAAAACCAAACCAGAGCTTACAGAAACCCAATCCCATTTCAAAATAAAATCCGGGAATCTTTCTATTTCAATAAAAAAGGAAAATGGAATTATTTCAGAAATAAAAAAAGATGGGAAGCTGATACCACTTTCTAACGGACCAGTATTTGTTAGCCAGGACAAAAATGTCAAAGAGGTCAAACATAACTTCATAGGAAATGACCTGCAAATCAAAATCATTTTTGAAAATACAGATGAGTTACTTTGGACGATCAAACAAAACGGCATGATTGATTTGGATGTTGCTTACCAGCCGGCCAACAAATGCCAGTTTGCCGGTATAACCTTTAACTTCCCGGAAGAAAATGTGGCCAGTATGAAATGGTTAGGCAATGGCCCTTACCGTGTTTACAAAAACCGAATGAAAGGGGTAAACTTTGGAATTTGGGAAAAGGAATACAATAATTCCATAACCGGCGAATCAGGTTTTGAATACCCTGAATTTAAAGGTTATCACTCAGAAATTTACTGGGCCGAGATTGAAACTAAGAACTCCCCTGGATTCAAAGTATTTGTACACAGCAACGATATTTTCTTACGTATGCTAACTCCGGACGAACCAGAATCACCAGCAAACACCAGGTTCGATTATCCGGCTGGCGATATTTCCTTTTTGCATGGAATCAACCCGATCGGCACAAAATTTAAAAAAGCCGGCGTCCTTGGGCCTCAATCCAATCCATATTATTTCAGCAGCCGTAAAATTCATGGTGGCAAATTGACAATGAAGCTAACTTTTGATTTTAAATAAAGAAAATTCTTAAAGTTGACTATCCCCGTGGCAAAGCCTCGGGGAGTTTTTTAGATTAAACCGAAATAAATCATGGATGCTTTCTGTCAATTAAAGAAGGCATCCTTTTCGTTCATTAATATTTATTAAGAAATTTGTTTTCAACTAAAAGCTATATGATTGAAAATAGCTTATTTCGAAATGAATTTTATTAGCCCTTTTGGTTATTTTTACTGTAAACAGCTTTAGCCAGGCAACAAACACAGTTACAATGAACGACAACAGCAATAAACTTGCAGTCTTGTGGACAAGTGGCGATCCTGAAGTAGCAGAAAAAGTATGCTTCATGTACACCCTTAATACAAAAAAACAAGGATGGTTTGATGAAGTGATACTCATTATCTGGGGATCTTCGTCTAAGCTTCTTAGTGAAAATGAAATGTTGCAGGGTTACGTCAAGCGCATGCAAGATGCAGGAGTAAAGGTTGAAGCTTGCATTAATTGTGCAAAAATGTATGGTGTTGTAGAAAAACTTCGTTCTATGGACATTGAAGTAAAAGGAATGGGAGTTCCGCTAACCAACTATTTAAAAGAAGGTTGGCATACACTCACCTTCTAAGGCAACAGGGCTTTAAACAAAAGTTAAATCAAGAGAAATAAAAATTAGAATTGAGGTGGTTTTACCACCTTTTTCTATTTTTGAGGCGATAATTTTTGAATCAATAATCACTATTCCTCAAAATAAAAAAACATGAGAAAAAAAGTTGTTGCCGGTAACTGGAAATGTAACACAACTGTTGCTGAAGGTGTAGAACTGGCTAAAGCAGTAAACGAATTAGTTGCAAAAGAAGGTGCTGAAGACGTAGTTGTTGTTCTTGGAACTCCATTCACTCATATTACAAGCGTAGTTGACGCTGTTGACAATGGCCGTATTGGTGTTGCTTCTCAAAACTGTGCTGCTGAACCTAAAGGTGCTTTTACGGGTGAAGTTTCTGCTGCAATGGTTAAATCAACTGGTGCTGGGTATGTAATTCTTGGCCACTCTGAAAGACGTGAATATTACGGAGAAACAAGCGAAACGTTGAATAAAAAATTAGCTCTTGCATTAGAAAACGGATTAACTCCAATCTACTGCTGTGGTGAAGCTTTGGAAATTCGCGAGGCAGGTACTCAAAAAGAATTTGTTATCAACCAATTGGAAGAAACAATTTTCCAACTAAGTGTTGAAGATTTCAAAAAAATAGTAATTGCTTACGAGCCAATTTGGGCTATAGGAACAGGTAAAACAGCAACAACAGGGCAAGCACAGGAAATGCACAAAGATATCCGCGATGCGATTGCTGCTAAATTCGGTGCTGAAGTTGCTGATGAAACTTCAATTCTTTATGGTGGTAGCTGTAATGCACGAAATGCTTCTGATTTATTCTCTAACCCGGATGTTGATGGTGGTTTGATCGGTGGTGCTTCACTTAAAGCTCCTGACTTTCTTGCAATTATTAATGCATATTAAATCTGGATACTGGATATTAGATACTGGATATTAGATACTGGATATTAGATCCCAGGTACTGGATATCAGTTTCCGGATAAAAGATATTAGAGCCATTCGTTTTTACGGGTGGGTTTTTTGAGATGTTATATAGGGGTGTCATCTTTTAAAAAGATGACACCCATTGTTTACTATTATCAGGCAAATTGGAATTCGCCGCACCCGATTATTACATTTGTACGTCATTTCCCGAAGCTCCGGAGGCTTTACATTTTTTAGTTTCTTAAAGAATATTAACTGGTTTACTTATTTTTGTCAGAAGGTATGAAATTAACTGTCCTCATAACATATTTTGTTCTGATTATCGGGATTGGTGTCCATTCTTATTTCAAGATTAAAAACCCAGGCGATTATTTTATTGGTGGCAAAAAAAGTGGTTTCTGGCAAGTTGCAGGAAGCCTTATGGCAACTATACTTGGAGGCTCTGCAATTTTAGGTTCTGTAAATCTTGCCGGCGATCAACAATGGGCATCTGCCTGGTATTTACTGGCTGCCTCTGCCGGACTATGGTTGCTTGTTCCTTTAGTCAGAAAAGTCAATAAAAGAGGGAAATTCACCATTGCAAATCTTCTTGGACAATACTATGGAGAACCATCCAGGAAAGCTGCATCCATTATTATACCTGTTGCCTGGACAGGTATTGTAGCTGCTCAAATTATTGCGGCTTCCAAAATCTTATTCAGCTTTTTTGAAATCAGTTATGAAAACGGTGTATTTATTGCCGGTGCTGTTTTTATTCTTTACACTTTAATTGGCGGGCAGATTTCAATACTTAAAACGGATTTTTTCCAATCTACCATAATTATTGGCGGACTGATTATCAGCGCAATTATTTTAGGAAGCAAAACAGAGTCTGTTGTTCCGGCGATACAAGAAAGTTTTCCTTTTAACCGGGCATTTTCAGGAATTGACCTTTTAATTTTGATCCTTACATTTTCGAGCACATTTGTGGTAGGACCTGATATTTACTCCCGGGTATTTTGTGCGAAAGATGAACGAACTGCACGCAGAAGTGTAATTTTTGTTGCTACCCTGCTTATTCCTTTGGCATTTCTTATTGCCTATCTGGGTGTATTTGCTTTTGAGAATCTTCCTGCAGAATCATTAAAAGGCTCCGTTGCCCTAATTGAACTGATCAATGTCTACTTACCTGCCTGGGCTGTTAGTTTAATGGCTGCAGCTCTTCTTTCTGCTGTGCTTTCTTCTGCCGATACGACTTTGCTTACTGCATCAATGATGCTAAGTGAGCTGGCAAATCCAAATATCGATAACAAAAAATCGTTGGTGCACACCCGCCTTTTTATTGTAGCCATAGGAATGATCAGTGTCCTGATTTCGTTAAAAATCACATCAATTATAGGAAGTCTGCTTCTGGCCCTTGCATTCTATTCGGGTGCTTTCATAGTTCCTCTAATTGCCGCATTATTAAAATGGAAAACCAATAGCAAACTGAGTATTTACGCTATGGGTGCAGGAGGAGTAATTGCTTTTACCGGGAAACTTATGGTTTCTGTTTGGTCTAATCCACCTGGAAACTGGATTATCATTTCAGCGTTTGCTGTAAACCTGATAATCCTGATGATTCCGGAGAAGACTAGTGTCGTGTCACGCCTGCCCTGACAGCCTCCCGGATACCCGGGATTCTTTTGATTTTTGACTGCGTTAAAAAATCGTTTATCCGGCAGCTGCCGGACTATGCGCAGATTTTTTGCCTTGCCAAAAACCAAAATAACTTCAACTTAACCGTCATTTCAGACA
>JANQII010000058.1 GCA_028282195.1 Prolixibacteraceae bacterium | reverse complement strand
ATCCGCCGCATGGAAAACGTTTTTTATAATACAATACTGGTAGTCCTGATAGCTATTGGGATCGGACCAAAATCCGGTATCGAACATTCAAAATCATACTTTCCAAAAATCAATCCACCCTAATATTGAACTGATCCGATGAATGTTTAAAAGATCAGAATATGGTTTAACTTTAGACAGTTTTTTATACACGCAAAGCCTGTTGAGACTCCCTCTTCAGGCTTTCTTTTTTTAAAAAGCTAAATTCAGTGTTATACTTTTTATTGGACATGGCAAACCGATCGATATTTTCAAAAAACTTATCCTGCAGAGGTAAAAAACTTCCACTCCGTTTTTTTATAAATGAAAACCTGAAAGGCGAATACTGCTCTACTTTCTTTGAGAAAGTCCTGCTAAAAAACTGATTATTGGCAATAACCGATTCGATTAAAAACAAATCGATGCTTTTGCTCATCAACGATTTGAAAACATTGGCTTGTTCGCTTTTTAATTTATCCACCATTTCCAGTACTTTCTGCCCGGCTGACCAGGTTTGGTTCAATGCATGCTCCAAATTGCCTTTAGCTGCCTGTAATCCATGCCAGGTATACAGGTTTCCCTCAACATCTTCACTAACATCCTGCAAATCATCAAGCATTTGCAAGTAAGCGCCATAAGCATATAAAAACCCTTCTTGCTTAGAATCAAGATCCCCTAAAATCAGATATCCGTCAGCTATAACAGATGCCCCGCCTTTATCAATGCAAATTTTAAATGCATCTTTTTCTTTTAATTCTTTTGCAGAAGAAATCAATTGACTGCTTATCGTCTGGGTATCGTGTATATAAAGCAAGCTTTCATATACTTTGGGATAGCAATCCCGATCCCACTCGTTCTCGATAATTTGCACCATATCAAATATCTTACGCTCCTGCCCGTTCACTGGCTCAACCGCTTTTCCTCTAAGCCTGTCACCAAACCGTAGGCTAAAATGGTATTTTTCGATTGAAGATATTTCGGGGTCATCAATATAATTATCGGTATATGGATAAAGCATGCTGTATGCAAATATTGATGGAGTTAAGGCTACTGGCTTATTAAACAGATATTGTAACCCGTTCAAAATCCACACATTCCGGCAAGCCTGAAAAACATCGTGAAAGGAAATTTGCGAATCGTATTGCCTGGCTACCCGGATAAACTGATAAGTAGATTCAACCATATCGTCTGAAAAGATAACGTTCAGCTGCTCATCTGAATAATCCAATGCGACCCTAAAAAAGTCCCTTAGCCCATCAAATAACATTTCATCATTATCGCCTTCCATTCCAGATTGTGATATACGCTCCCAGTCTTTCAATGCAAGAATCATACGATTCAACATGGTTTCTTTCTTTTTCTTTTCGAAATAAGAATACTTTTTTCCAAGGTTTGGGAAACCAGGTGCACTCTGTTGCCATAAACTGATAAAGCTTTCCGAATAATCCATCTACAAACATTAATAATGAATAGTGAAAGCAAATAGAATAAATTAAAATGAAAAACAGCTGGCTTTTCCGGCAAACTCCACTATTTTGTCGACAAACATGAAAATTAAATTGTTTCTTTATATGAAAAGAAGCTTTTATAAAAAATGCACCTGGAATTATTTCAAATACTTTTAATGTTTGATGAATTTATTTAAGTATCATTGAGTAAGTTTATCAGAATCTTTATAATAATTACGAAGAAGGTTTAAGCGTTCGTACAACTCATCCTGTATCCGCTGATAACGCTCCTGTCCATAATCATTTCATTTGGATCAGTTTTAAGGCTATATAATTCCCATTCATCACAATATCATGTTAATAATGGACAAGCTTATATATAAATATCTCATATTCAACATTTATTTTTAGCGTTTTAACTTGCAGCTATCTCATAAGGTGAATTGATATTTTAAGGCTTCCTGTTATAAACCCTAACATAGTCCACAATCATGGATTGTGGGAATATGTTTCCATCAACACCTTTTTTCCCGCCCCAGTTTCCGCCTACAGCAAAATTCATAATCAGGTAAAAAGGCTGATCGAATGGCCAATTAGCTTCTGTTTTTACCTCTGGAGCATAAGTATTTGTCACGTTGTCAGGTGCGTCAAGATAAAATTGAATTGAGTCTTTAGTCCAAATAATTCCATAATTATGGAATTCTTCTTCAGCTGTAACTGTTGGAACAATTCCATGAAAATCGGTAATTCCGTACTGATATTGAGTATGGACATTAGTATGTGTTGTGTCAGGCTGAAAACCCACATATTCCATAATATCAATTTCACCACATTTTGGCCATTTCACTTCATCAATATTCGAACCGAGCATCCACAAAGCAGGCCATGTACCTTTGCCGTGCGAGGCGGGCATTTTAGCCCTAAACTCGATACGACCGTATTGAAATTCCTGTTTACCCTTGCTATTTAAACGGGTTGAGGTATATCCGCCTTTTTCATTTTTCCCGGTTTTTGCTGCAATAATGTACAATTTGCCAGCTTCAAGTTTGTAATATGCTGTGTCTTCAACATATTCTTGCCATTCGTTATTTACACGACCAGCGTCCCACAAAACAAAGTTCCAGTTTTCCAGATTAATACTGTTACCATCAAACTCGTCGCTCCAAACCAGCTCCCAATCGGTTTGTTTAGCCGATTTGTTTTCAACTTTTTCTTTTTTGCTGTTCTGGCAACTAACAAACAGCAGGCATATACAAATAATAAAAACTATTTTTTTCATTTTAAAAATCTTTTACTTCTGATATAAGTTACTTAGTACTTCACGTGACTCAATGTCATTTTTCAAGTTTTCAGAAAGCATATTATTTCTTCATTGAAGCTTTTCTACTTGATTTTACAGTATGGTTACCAACCATTACAACCTTTAGGAAGATAATATTAGATATTTTAAGAGGAGGAGATAAATAAAATCCCCTCCATAATTAAGCTTTAAACCATTTTCAATGATCTTTCTTTATTGTAGCCACCATGGTACCTGATTTACACCATCGTAACCACCATATTGTTCATTAATGGCTTTTTGATAGTTTTCCGGATTTTTGGTTTGTTCGTCTTCAGGATACATCCAGCGTTTTGGATATACAGACGGGCTTTCCGGATTCAAACTGGTTGATGGATCCAATGGATACACAGGATGTCCGGTACGCAGGAACTGATGATAGTTTCCGCCGTTACCCTGAAAAAAATCAATTAACCAGCGTTGCTCCCAAATTTGATGTAAACGCCCGGTTTTGCTCCCTTCGGTTGCATAGACTGCATCATCGACAAAATAACCATCAATATAAACTTGATCAATGGCCATTCCATGTACATAATCAGCAGTATGAGGCATATCCATGTAATACTTTAACATGGCTTTCACTCCATTTTCATAATATTCCTGAGCATTACCTGAAACCCAACCTTCTTCTATAGCTTCAGCAATAATAAAACACTGTTCAGAATAAGTAAAATAAAGCATTGGATCGCCATCTAAAAATACAGGGTAGCGTTTATTAACCAAAGAATATTTACCAGCGGCATTATCAAGCGCTAATTGCTCAGCTCCCATTTCGGTGGGAGCTCCAACATATGCATCATAATCCGTTTCAGTTTTACCTTCATCAATCATAGCGCTTGCCGGTTCTGCAAAATAAAATAACCGTCGGTCATTGTATTTTTTAAGGATACTTACCGTAAGTTCTGATATACCGGTATAAAGCCTACGATCTTCTCCATTCCACATTGGGTGACGCGCATTCGAGTTTTCGGTATACACCAATTTAAAGTTATCATCATTTCCTTCCAGCAGGTTTCCGGCACTAACGATGGCAGCAAAACGTGCTTTTTGGTCAGAAGTAGCTTTTTTGCTAATTGTTTGAATAACTTTTAACTGCATTGCACTACATAGTTTCCTCCATTTGTCAACTTTTCCACCGAACATAATATCACCATCGAAATTTTCACCCTGCGCAAAATATGATTCGGCCTTCTGAAGATCGCTAAGAATCTGTATAAACACGTCAGCTTGTTTGTCATATTTTGGCCGCGTTATACCTTCATCAGCCATTCCTGCTTCGGAATAAGGAACATCTCCCATGCTTAAAGTAGCACCATATCCGTACCAAGCTTTTAAAAACAACTGTAGCCCTTTATAAGAAGTCTCATATTGAGAACCTTCGGCAAAATCAACCATAAACTGAAGATCAGTCAATCGTTGGTAAGAACCAAAGCTTCCGTATGGCCAGTATGAATAATAATATTGGTTTGGGTTCGGGTCTGTTTCCAACAATGCAGTGTGTTTATTAAAAAGGTTTGCCGATGTAAAATCAGATGGGTTAGGGTTCCAGAACCTGTAAGTATTCTTCAATACCTGTGTTGCAAGCATTGATGGTGTAACTTCGTTCGTTTTGTTAGGATCTGTATTTATTTCCTCAAAATTATCGCATGAAACAATAAAAAAGGAAATTGTTGCTATAATTATAAATTTTATATTTTTCATAGTTCTACTTTATTAGAATGTAACCTTAATATTGCCACCAAGATATCTAACAGATGGGTCAGCAAAATCTTCTCTGCCACCATCCGGGTCAGAGTATTTCCAATCTTTTGACCAGAATAGAACATTTTGTCCTACAAAACCAATGGATGCACCTTTAATAAAGCCTCCACCTAGATTAGCCAGTATGTTATTTGGAACTGTATATGTCAGTGAAATTTCGCGTAATTTCAGAAAAGTTCTTTCATACACATCATTTGGATTGGCACTACCACCCCATGCACTTGTGTTGTGCAAATCTCGTGCTGCTGTTTTGTAAGTAGATGGGACATCATTTGGTTTGTATTCTCGTGTGTCACTTGTAATATTGCCATAAGTATCATAAGTAACAGTCCCCGAAACAATCTGAACACCTTCTCCCAGGTAGTTTTTCGATCCAGGATCTAAAACATCTAATTCCCTTTCTTTTGTAACAGATTCAGGGTGTACACCGGCAAACCACATATAGCTTTCTGTTCTTGTACTCATTAAACCACCAACAACACCATCAAAAGACATAAAAAGGTTGAAATTCTTATACCTTAAATTTGTATTGACCCCCCATATCCAATCAGGATTACTATAACCATGCAATGAATAATACTTGCTTCTTTGTACACGCCCGCTAGTATTGTATATTAGTTGTCCGGCGTATTCTCCATCTGGTACTCTTAAATATTCTTTAAGTGTGAAAGCATCAGTACGTTCACCTACTTCAACCCAAGATTTATCGAAGTTTGAAGTATAAGTAGAGTCAAGTTTAGTATAAACCTGCTTGTAGGCAGACCAGTTAAGGTTTACATCCCATTGAAGATCTTTTGTTTTTACCGGTGTCGCAGAAACAGCAACTTCCCACCCGCGGTTTGAGCGCTCCTCATCGGTGTTTAAGTAAATGCCGGTATATCCTGAAGCAGGACTTAAAGGACCTCTCTTCAAAATGTCATAAGTACCTTTATTATAATAAGTCACATCAACGATTAATCGTTTTTTAAACATCATTGCCTGTACACCAAACTCAGTTGTGGTATAGGCATTGGGGCTGTATGAATTAAGATACAACGATGAAGGAGCTGTTGCACCATTTTCATCATTCCATGTTCCAGGATTAACTGTAAAAACACTATTAATGACATATGGAGAAGGTGCTGTTTTAGCTTGAGTCCATGATCCACGAAGTTTTAAAAGATCAAGCCAATCCTTAGTCGATTCAGGTAGAAGCTCTGATACCACAAAACTTCCCGACACTGACGGGTAAACATATGACCTGTCTTCTTCCGAAACCTGAGGATTTGCCAACATTGACACCCAGTCTTTTCGTATAGTAAAATCAGTATATATTAATTTTTTCCAGGACAAAGCTATACGACCGTACAATGAATTAACCTGACGAGCAACTTTGCTCTCACCTACCCTTGCAGGATTTACAGAGGCATTAAGTGAAAAGTAACCAGGAATGGAAATACCACCATTTGTTCTGGCATTTATATTGTCATTTCTGTCATAAAAAATTGTTCCTCCGGCAAGGTATTCTACATCAAAGTCTTCAAGGAAAGTTTTATCTCCGGTCAGCAATATATCACTGTTAATACTAAAGCCTTGTGTACGACCGGTAGTATATTGCCCCTTTACACTTTCACCCCATGGGTAAGGAATACCAGGAATTGCTGTATTCCCTGCAGAAGTATATGACCCCTTAGAAATTCGGAGTTGACCGCGATCGATAAAAAAATCAAGACCTGAACGAACCGTTGCTTTTAACCAATCTGCTACATCGTAACTCATAGTAAGGTCAGCATTAAAAATATCCCGCGATGTTTCATTAATCCTTTCGTACCTGTCGAAATAAGGATTGTTCTGCTTCTTTCCCCTGTATTTGTCTGCCTCATAATCATAACCAAAGTGATTGTTCTGTTGCACACCAGGTTTTAGCCAGTAATTATCTTTATAATCCAAAACGTTAAAATCAGCAGATGACCAAATCAACAGGGTATACATTGGATCATATGAAGTATAACCATTCGATCCCTCATTAGGAGAATTCCTTTTGCTGTATGACATATTGGATGTTAACCTGAACTTGTCCAGATTTATATCACCACCCAACGTGTAAGTGTATTTATCCAGTTTCGAATTAGGATAACGTCCTTTATTTTGTGTCCAGTTCAAAGATGTCCTTAATGCGACTTTATCGCCTTTAAAAGCAACACTTACATTATTATTTGTAATATAACCTGTTTCCAGGAAGTTTTTAAAATTGTTTTTTCCTACAGGCAGATATTCGTAATCCCTGAATTCTTTTGCCACTGGATCCCACTGGGTCTGAATCCTACCATCCATAAAGGTTCCCCAAGACTGGTCAGAATTTAGATCATAGATATAAGCAGTACCACGGCCATAAACACTTTGTTTTTCCGGAATAGCCAGGAAACCGGCATTAAACATGGTATTTGTGTTTACATCAATAGATACTCCAGCTTTGTTCGTACTACCATTTTTGGTTGTAATTAAAATAGCACCACTTTTACCACGAAAACCATAGAGGGCAGATGCAGTAGCACCTTTTAGTACGTTCATCGATTCAATATCTACTGCTGTAATGTCGTTTAACCTTTTGTTGGAATAAGCAATGCCATCGATTACAATTAACGGATCTTCACCACGAACCGTGATTTTTGGTTCGCTATTAAAATCAGATGGGTTTTCAACCAATACCCCGGCAATTTTGCCGGTTAACGAAGTTCCTACATCAACACCCGAAACTTTTTGCAAATTTTCGCCATCAATTTGTTGAACAGAATAACCTAGCGCCTTTTGTTCTCTTTTGATACCTAAGGCAGTAACAATTACCTCATCAACACCAAGAAGTGCTTCTTCCAATGTTACAGTAATGTTCTCATTTGCTCCAATCGAAACCTCTTGCGTTTTCATTCCTACAAAAGAAAATACCAAAATCTCAGCATCAATAGAAACCTCAATGGAGTAATTACCATCAATATCAGTAGTTATACCAGTAGTTGTTCCTTTCACAATTATAGATACACCCGGCAAGGCGTAACCTTGTTCATCAGTAACTTTTCCAATGATTGTTTTCTTTTCAGGTTCTTGTTCAATTGGCATCTCAGGAATAAATACCGGCATTTCTTCGGGAACGATAATGATTACTTTATCACGAACTTTGTAGGTCATTCCGGTTCCATCTAAACAGTGTTCAAGTATATTTTCTACAGAACTCTCAGAGAAGTTACAATTTATACTCCCCAGCTTTTCGATATCATCAACATTATACACAAAGGTGAATTCACTTTGATTTTTAATGTTTTTAAATAACTCTTTTATGCTCTGATTTTCAATATTAATATTGAGCTTCGTATTCTGCGAATAAGTACTTGCAGATACTTGTAATAAACAGCATAAAATTATTACAACTGATAATCGCATAATAAGTAATAGTTTTCGGAGCGGTTTATAAAACGAACCGTTCACATTCATCCATTTTTTTTTCATAGATTTGAAATGTTTTAGTTAATACTTAAGTTCTTACCCGAACAGGAATGTATTTTCTACTACAGAGCGGGAAATGCTGGAACATTTCCCGCTCATATTTTATTCAGAAATAATTAATGTGTTATCGTTAATTTTAAATTTTACTTTCTTTGTTAATTCCAGAATATCCAGTACTTTATTTAAATCATCATAACGCTCAACATCAACAGAGAATCTAAGTTTTCCTATTTCGTTATTTTCAAACTTTACATCAATATCATACCACCTGTTTAAATCTTTAAAGATTTCGTCAAGCGTATTATCTTCAAATAATATTCTTCCATTTTTCCACGCAATATATTTGTCAACATTTACCTTTTTAACATCCACACCTGACTTTGAAAACAAAGCTTGATCACTGGGAAGCAAATTATAAAGTGTTTCAGTATTAGGTTCTTTTATTGTAATCTTCCCTGCAACCAAAGTAGTAGTCAATTGATCTTCATCAGAGTATGCACGTACATTAAACGAGGTTCCCAAGACATTAACATCCATTTTTGTGGTACGTACAAAAAAAGGATGATCCTTATTTTCGGCAACCTCAAAAAAAGCTTCTCCATCTTGAAGAAAAACTTCTCGCTTATCTGATGCAAATACAACAGGATACCTAATAGAAGTTTCAGAATTCAGCCAAACTTTAGTACCATCGGATAAAACTACCTGATACTCACCGCCTCGTGGAATGTGTATGGTATTATATTCTATTTTCCGGGGTTTGATTTTTTTAGTCGTTCGGCTATAAACTACTTCTTTCTCGCTATTATTAATGGTTGTTCCATCCAATTTAGCTATTTGCTCTTTTATCTCTTCAAGATCTATTGTAGTTCCATCAGCAAGCTTTAAAACAGCTTTACTTTTCCCAGGGGCTATTTCAGTTTGCACCAATTGAGGTTCTGAGACTGACTTATTGTTCTGCCAAAGCAACCATGCGGCAAATACAAATGGAATTATGATTGCAGCATATTTTAATATACCAATATAAAATTTTCGTACTCTTGAACTTTTAGCCTTTACGGCAAACTTTGAATACGCCTCATCTTTGTCAAAACCTGACAAAGCTTTAAATTTTGCAAGAATATTAGTTTCATCTTTTAAAGAATCATATAAAACCTTGTTATTTACATCCTCTTCAAGCCATTTATCTAAATCTGTTTGCTCTCTTTCAGTTAGCACCCTTTCTCTTTCTAAAATCAAAAGGCTAACAATTTGCTCTATTTTTCTAAAATTATCCATATAGTGTGTTCCTGGTATAAGAAACACATTTATAAAAATATGGGGTGATGGTTAAATGAAAAAATTCCAGCAAATTACTTAATGCGGTAAACAAGAAATAAAAATGCAGACCAATCCAGCTCCTTTCTCAATACGCCGTATGCCCTTAATTTTAAGGATTTTACCGTATTTATTGAAACATTCGTTTTATCTGCAATTTCCTTATTAGTCAGTCCTTCCAGACTAAGAAGAATAATTTTTTTTCTTTCAGGCGATAATCTCTCGATTGCAACATAAACCTGTCTATAATACTCTTCTTCTATAAGAACCTGTTCAATCGTTTTATCTTCTAATTTTAGTGAAAGAATATCTAAATTATTCTGCACATCTACATCAGAAAGCTTTGAATCATTCCGAATTGCATTTAGGCTGGCATTCTTAACTGAAAAATATAGATAGGATTTTAAAGCTTTAATTGAATTAAAACTGGAATCGCTTTTCCACAACCTCATAAATACATCTTGTACAATATCTTCTGCTAAATCTTTTTGCCTGAAAAAACGGGAAGAAAAACCACATAATGACGGATAGTAATTGTTATACAAATACCTAAAACCTTCCATCTTTTTTTGGTTTACTTGCTCAACTATCATCTTCTCCGATTTATTATTTTTCATGCAAGAGTAGTTGTTTATTATTAAAATCAAATTAAGGCAAAATTAAGAAATTGTATAATTCATTTCCTAAAAAATAAACAAAGTACTGAAAAACAGAATATTAAAAACTAACCTGTGATTTGCAGAATTGAATTACGATACAATTTCTATTCAAACATTTTTTATCGAATTCATAAGATCATTCAATCGTGCAAGTTCGAGTCCTGCCATGGGCACGAAATAAATCAATAATAAACTATCTAACAGATAGTTAAAAATAAATAGTGAACAAATACGAGAACGAATTCTATTTTTTACCTACTTTGGTTATTCATATAGCGCTTTCAATATTAAGCTGATTTATCTGGATCATTTTAACCAGATTTCGAAATTGTTCCTATTTATAACTTCAAAAGAGGAATCCGGATAAGCATTTTTCCACTGAGTTGGCACTTTTGCTTTGTTCTCTTTCCATTTAAACTCGTAACCATATAACTGACCGCCACGCTCTTCCACCCAATCGATTTCCTGCTGCTCATAGGTTCTCCAAAAATAGTTATTTGAAGAAAGTCTTTTATATTCCTGAAATTTAATACGTTCACTAATCATGTAGTTTTCCCACAGCTGCCCAATATCATTCCTGGATTCTATGGGGTTAAAGTTTGCAATTACCGCATTTCTGATACCATTATCCAGGAAATACCACCTGGAATTTTTGGTTATTTCTTTACGAAGATTCCGGCTAAACCCTTCAACTTTGTGAAGTATATAAACCTTACTTAATAAATCAAGGTATTTTTCAACCGTGTTTTTACTAATGGCTAATTGCTTACCCAACTCCTGCATCGAAACTTCACCTCCAATTTGAAAAGCGATCAAGCGCAGTAGGTTAAATATTTTTTGTGAGTTTTTTATATTCTCATACACCAAAATATCCTTTAGCAAGTAGGAACTTACCATTTCATTCAGGTAATCAATTTTATCTTGTCTGTCGGGCAAATGAAGCAGTTCCGGGTAATTACCAAAAATCATTCGTTCCCTGATTTTATCAACTTTTGTAATGCTGTTTTCGGTTTGATTATACTCCCGTTCTGAAAAAGCATATAGGTTAAATGAGTATTTGCGACCGGTTAAAGGTTCTCCGGCATCCCGGCTAATGTCAAACGAGGAAGATCCGGAAATGATAATTCGCAAGCCATCAATCTCATCAATCATTAATTTAAGCTTCTGCCCTATTTCGGGTATTTTTTGGGCTTCATCAATGTAAAGTAATTTATACGAACCCAGAATCTGCCGGTAGTTTTCAACAGTTTTTACGACCAGTTTATCATGAACATTAATATCTTCGCCGTTGAGTATTAAAACAGGCTCTTCAATTTTATCCAGGATTTCTTTGACCAATACTGTTTTGCCTACCCTGCGGGCACCAAAAACAATAACAACCTTATTGGACTGAAGCTTTTTAAGTATATTTTCCGACAGTTCCCTGACTAAATATCTCATAATTCCGTCATTTTATTGACGCAATTTATATAAATTTAGTCAGCTAGGCAAATTCGGTACTAAAATAATATCAAGCAAGGCAGCAGATTCTGAAATAATTCCGATAATCCCGATAGCTATCGGGATCGGAACAGAATGACGATGTACTTTTTAATGGAAGCCCCTGCCATGGGCCGTTCAAATTCTTTGCAGAATTCGTCGATTAGATAGAAAATTTCAGTAATTTTAGAGTCCATAAAAGGGATCAATTAAAAAAGTTGTGGATTATGTGTTCCGGGTTGCGGGTTACAGGTTTAAGAAAGGCTTGGCCCCTGATTAATGATTGGTCATTCTCAACATCTAATTATCAGGCAATCCGGTAGTCCTGTTTTATTAT
>JANQII010000167.1 GCA_028282195.1 Prolixibacteraceae bacterium | reverse complement strand
TAGTATCATTTGTTAACACCCTTAGCCAGGTGTTATTTTTAAAGCCTTTTCCTTAATATTTCCTTTTAATCTTGTTCAGGCATTACTTTAATGTAGCCTTTCAAATTAAAACCTCTTTTCTGAAAGGTTCGGAAATCACCCATTGTTCGTGTTTGTAAATACATGATCAGGGTGGTAATTTTACCTATTAAAGTTTATTCCGTTTATAGCAAAAAGGTGACCTCTTGTTTTCATATTATTGTAATTCTGGTTAAAACTTGCTCAAAAAAACTCAGTTGCAATATGGTTAAGCCTTCCATAGCCAAAATTCAGGCCAGCTTCGATTGAAAATCGGTTAAAAGCCAATTCATAATAGATCCCTAAACTACTTCCTAAAGAATTCTGTGGATTTGCTAAACCTGATAAGGAAGAAGGGGAAACTTTAGTATAATCAATTGTTGAATTTAAGGCCAGCGAAAAGCGTTGGGCATGTACAGTGCCTGTGCCCAAAATCAGGATAAAAAAAATCAATCGTTTCATTTTAGTTTGTTTTATACACAGATATTAAAAGTTAATGGAATATTTTGCGGTTGGGATAAATGGGAAACCACTTTGCTGGTATAAGACTATCGGATTTCGTGAATCATAATCTTCGTGGTCAAAATAATAAAACACGGCATTCTGCCTGTTGTACAAATTGTATATTCCCAAAGTCCATATCCGTTCTTTCTTTCCTTTCTTTTTGTGAAAATTGAAGCCAATGTCCAGCCGATGATAGTCGCGCATGCGTAGCCAGTTTTTACCTGGGTATAAATAAGCTTCACCGGTTACTTCAAATGAATTGTCCCCGGATGACCCGTCATCATGAAAGTCAACCGGTTCAATGGCTTGATAGGTTCCATTATGCAAGGTAGTTGGATAACCGCTTCCATAAACCCATGTAGCAGAGAAGTTGACCTTACCAGATAATTTGTGGTTAAAAACAACAGAAAAGTCATGCTTCCGGTCGTATTTAAAAGCATAAGGTTTTCCATTGTTAATGTTGGCAAATTGCCGGTCTGACTTAGCCAGTGTATAACTAATCCACCCGGTTGACCTCCCTTGTTTCTTTTGCACCAGGAATTCAAGCCCCTTTGATGCCCCGGTTCCTTCCTTTTCAACATTCTTATCCCACTGTTGGGTGTTGACCAATGTCACACCCCCTTTCACGGCCAGCAGGTGACTTAATTCTTTATAATAAGCTTCCGCGCTTAATTCGTACTTCCCATTTTCAATACTTTTTGTAAAAGACAGGGAATACTGATCAGAAAGCGATGGCCTGATATTCTTATCGGATGGCAACCAAATGTCTGTAGGGAAGGAGTTTCCCGAATAGCTTAACATATGGACAGCTTGTGCCATCCTGGAGTAGCCGGCAGTAATGGCCCCGCTATTCCTGAAACGGTATTTTATCAAAGCCCTTGGTTCAAAAGAGGTGTAATTTCTTGAATCGACCATTAAATTGGCTGCCCGGAGACCTATATTAAATGAAACCAACTTTGAGATATGAAATTCGTTTTCCAGGTATACAAATAAACTGAGTGCCTGTAACTTGTTTTGTGCCCCAACCACTTTATTGCTTTGCTGCCCATCTACTTTATTCGTGTAAGTAATTTGACCAGGTTTAAACCAATTACCAGATGTCCCCAGCCCAAACCGGGTAGTAATTTTTTTTGCAGGATGCCAGTTAAAGTCGGCCTTCACCCCCATGTCTTGTAAGCCACTTTTATACAAGCGCCGGTTTTTATCATTATTGTTCTTGTTAAACTGGTTTAATTTATAACGGTAGCGTGTATAAAACAAGGTGATATCGCTGTACAATTTCGGGTTGTAAATGTGATTCCACCTACAAGTGGCCAGCACATTTCCCCACATGTATTTTGAATAGCCCTTCAAATCACTGTCTTTTTCGTTAAAATTAAAGCCTAAGCGGTCATCGCCACCATACAGGCTTAAGTAGTAGCGGTTATTGGCATTGGCTTCATGACTGATTTTGCCAAACAGATCGTAAAAGTTATAGCCCATTGAGAATATCCCTGTACCAATTTTGGTGGCCGGGCGTGTTAACAGGTCAAGCCACATACGGCGCACTGAAAATATGTAGGAGGTTTTATCGTTTATTGGCCCTTCCTGGCTAAAGTCGCCGGAAACCAGTCCAACACCCCAGCTCCCGTGCTTTTCTTTTTTATTGCCCTCTTTCATCCGGAGGTCCACAACAGAGGAAAGCCGTCCGCCGTAACGTGCAGGGAACCCGCCTTTATAAAGCTTCACGTTTTTTATGATCCCGGGGTGAAAAACAGAAACAAACCCACCCAGGTGGTTAACGTGATATAAAGGGGTGCCATCCAACATAAACAGGTTTTGGTCGGGGCTGCCTCCGCGTACATAAAAACCATTGCGCCCTTCGGCACCACCCTGTACACCGGGCATCAGTTGCAATGCCTTTAAAATATCCGGCTCACCAATTATCGGAAGGGTTTTTATTTGCTGAACGGGGATTTCCACGGTACCGGTTTCCATCCGGTCTTCAATCCTTCGAATTGCTGTAACATTGATCTCTTCAATACTCAAACCGGGTTCCAGTTCTATGGTAATGTATTGATCCCCCAAAAGGCTGACAGTCTTTATATAATCTTTATAGCCAACATAACTTACTTTTATGATAGGGTTTTCACCGGCTTTTACCTTTAGTGAAAAAAACCCATGCACATCAGTACTGGTCCCGGCAGTACACTGTACATTTGCTCCAATAAGGGGCTCCCCGGTATCTTTATCTTTTACAATGCCCTGAAGGAAACAACCCTCCTGCCCGGTTGCAGTTAAAAATAAACTAACGGATAACAAAAAGAGGGCCATGAGTTGTTTCATTGTTCAAAAGTTTCTGTAGTATCAGGCTTTATTTCATAATCCCGGCTGGAATAACCGGCAAATATCCCATAACCGTTTTTAACATTGCCATACATGGGAATTGATTCGTAAGCTTCCCAAAAGTCGTATTCTTTGGTGTAGTCATGGATAAACCAGGTATGTAAGTATTCATAAGCTGCCCTGGAAAAATTAAAAATACGGAACCGTTCGGGATAGCTATAAAAGTTCACGCTTAATATGTGCTTTCCCTCTTTAAACAAGCGGTCATTAAACAACAGGAGGTTAGCATCATAACTATTGGCTTCTTCATCAAGCATTACAGGATCGTCGCTAAAAATAGCATATATCCATACCGAATACCCATCGGGTGAAGTAACAGGTTTCGGGTCTTCACCGTATTCTTCATCAATGCCATAATAGCCACCGGGCCGCTCAGATTGAAGGGATATGTTAATTTCCGAATAGGGGACATCCATCTCCTCTTCGTAACCAACCGCTGTTTTGGTTTTGTATGAGATAAACTTTAGCCCGGCTTTTGGGATACTGTCCGTTGCTGTCACTTCAGGATAGCCGGGGACTTGTACTTTTAACGAATAAGTTTCCCCTGCCCCGGCTATTAAATCATCGCTCGCGTAAAACCCGTCTTCCTGGTGGGACAGGAAGTAACTTTGTTGCTCATGGATAATTGTAACATTGACATTATTTATCTTGGAATAAATAGTATCCGTAGGTTTAGCGGGCAAGCCCACCTGTACCCTAAAAGGTTCACCTGCAGAAAACAGGCAATTAACAACTGGCTTTTCTTCAAAAGGCGGCAGGTCAATTTCTACAACCTGCGAACAAGAATTAAGGAAAAAGCTGATGATCAACAGGGGAAAAAATATCTTCATGTGTATTTTTGAAATGATTGATACAATATAATTAACGCCTTAAAAGTCTTTATAAAAAGAAAGCAACAACTGGGTACGGTCATATTGAATTTCTTTCCTGGAACTAAACTGATTGACTGAGATGCCCAGGGAAAAATGTTTGAGACCATAATGTAGTCCTCCCCCATAGCACAGTGTTTTCCTCCAGTATTGATAGCTTCCTGCCATCGAGATATAATCGATATGGGGATAGGGGCTGTTTTCTACCGGGAATTGCCGCATCTCATCTACATTGGTAAGGTAGGTCCAGCCCCCACCACATGACAGTGCCAATGCAACCCTGCCAGCCAGCTTCGTGTTAAAGTTTAGTTTTGGCCCCAGGTAAATACTGGAGAATGTTTCTACATAAGGTTTAAGCCCGTCCCTGTAGTTTTCAAATGAAGCATTTGCATTTACGCCAACCGAGAAACATTTAACAAACCGATAGCCATATTCAAAATCGCATGCCACCCCGGTAAAATTACTGTTGGCCTTAGAGTAACCAGCAGCAGACTTAAAATACCAGGGATTATTGGCATTTAGATTATAAAAGAAAAAGAAGCTAAAAAAGATCAATACTGTTTTTTTCATTGTTTTGTATTTTTTTGATACCAATTGAATTTGCCCCGAGCTTTTCATAGTTCCCCTGCAGTCTGGGAGAATGCCATCCGTCAGTTGACGGATGGCAAAAAGGTCTGTTATCATTATGAACATTTACAGCCTACTGTAACACTCCGGGTATTCCCATTAGAATCAGAGATATAAAAGTCAACATTGAAATGATACCGCTTCAGTCCACGCCTTTTGGCATAAGGGCGATAACTGTATGTTCCCCCATATCCTCCGGTTTTATAAGAAGCTTTTCCATCCCAGCGGCCTTTTCTTTTCTTTGATTTCCACCAACAGGTAGTCTCATCAGTTGATAAACTTAAGTTAGCTCTTCCATTTTGTTTAATTTTCGCCTGCAAACTAAAATAAATGCCAGCCTTTTGGTACACCACTTTGTACTTAGCTGTTCCATCTGAGGTTTGGAAAGAATAATACCCCCTTTTGCATCGGGAGCAACCCGATCTCTTTAACTGGGGTTCGCCGTTTAAAAGGGCAAAAACATCGTCCTCAAGATTAAATTCCAAAGGTGTAGAGGTACTTTTTAATGATGCGCCGTTATCCTCCGTAGCAATTACTTTTTCATTTTCAAAATCGATTTGAAAGATATATTGACCAACCTGTACAATACCTTGTGGATTAAGCAGCGTTGCAAAAAGATCATCTTCCAGGTTTTCTGCCCACTCTCCTGAGTTTTCATACTTCTTTCGATAAGAATCAAAGCCAATCTCTTTCTCAAAAGCCGGGAAATTCCCATCACCCAGGGTTGCTAAAAAATCAATACACTTTTGAAACTCTTCCTCGCTTTCAAAAGCCAGGCGGTTGTTTTCAACTGAAAAAAGGATACTGTCCAAACCCTCGAACATGGGGTTTTTAGCCCCAGCCTGTAGCTGTACTTCCCCATCCGCTTCCTGACGGATCAACTCATCTTTTTGACACCCGTTAAATACTATTAATGCCATGGCAATAACTACTAAAAAAGTTAATTTTTTCATACTTTTACACTGTTTGGGGGGTGGGTAGTTGCTGCTCCCCACCCCGGTTTAAAACAATTTGTTTGACCCGGCTTTTTTCAAAGGGCCGGGTTTTCCCTTCTGTTGCGTAGAATAGTATCATTTGTTAACACCCTTAGCCAGGTGTTATTTTTAAAGCCTTTTCCTTAATATTTCCTTTTAATCTTGTTCAGGCATTACTTTA
>JANQII010000024.1 GCA_028282195.1 Prolixibacteraceae bacterium | reverse complement strand
CATCTTATTAAAATTGTTTGTTTTCTAAGGTATAAGATGGAACTCGCATGATTTTAATAAATCGCCTATGTGTGAATATTTCTCATGCTCGTTTCATTCAAAAAAAAATTATACTTTTGCAGCGAAACAAAAAACTATTTAAAAGATTTTATGCGTAGTACAACTGTACTTTCATTTTCGGTTATTGTGAAGTAAGGTAGCCTATTCGTTTAGGTTATCAACCTGTCTTTCGGGGATTCCTCCGAATAATTCATTCATTTTATAAATATGTAATCACGTATGATGTGATTAATTTGATGTGTGCATTTAAGCCAAATGCAATGCACAACAATGCATAAAATTTTATCAATCATGAATATCAATATTCGAAAAGTAAATAATAACGAATTTTATAAAACGGAATTTTTAACACGGGAAACATTTTGGAACTTATATAATCCGGGATGTACCGAACATTTAATGCTTAGCAACTTGCGCAACAGCAATACTTACATTGAAGAGCTAGACCTTGTTGCGTTGACAGATGGCAAAATAATCGGTCATATCATTGCAACAAAAGCCAAGGTGGTGGGTGATATTAAACAGGAGCATGAAGTATTGTATGTTGGTCCCTTTTCTGTTGATTCAGAATTTCAGAATAAAGGAATTGGAACGCAACTTTTTAAGCAAGCAATAGAAGAAGCGAAAAAGATGGGATTCAGAGGAATGATCCTGTTTGGGAACCCCACCTATTATCATCGGTTTGGATTTAAGAATGCACAGGAATACAAAATCACCACCAAAGATGGGCTGAATTTTGATCCTTTTATGGCATTGGAACTACAGGAGAATGGGCTCGAAAATGTTCAGGGAAAGTTTTTTGAAGATAAAGCGGTTGAGATTAATCAAGATCAACTACGTAAATTTGAAAAACAATTTCCTGTAAAAGAAAAAGCTGAGCCTAAAATTAAAATTCAACGTTAAGATTTAAAGAGATGAATTTAGAAGATTTAGGATATAACAGAATAAAAGAGGCACTAGAAAATCGGCAAGATCTTGCAGGTTTTGAGCTGGGCAGGGTGATTGCTGAACACAAAGAGCGATACCTGGTGGGAACAGCTAAAGGCGAACTTGAAGCTGAAATAACCGGGAATATGCGTTTTACGGCAGTTAACCGTGAAGATTTTCCTGCTGTGGGCGATTGGGTTGCACTGATAGCCCACGATCCGGATTTCGCAATTATAAACGAAGTACTTCCCAGGTTTTCAATTATTAAACGTCAGGCAGTTGGGCAATATGGCGAAGTGCAGATAATAGGTACCAACATTGATTATGCATTTATTATGCAATCGGTAGACAGGGATTTCAATATAAATAGATTGGAGAGATACCTTACCATTTGTTATTCGTCGAAAGTAAAACCGGTGATTGTACTGACAAAAACTGACCTTATTCGAGAAGAAGAGCTTTCCGCTATCTTAGACATGATTAAACAACGCCTGGAAAACGTACCGCTTATCGCAATAAGTAACGAGAATAAAAATGGCTACGAAGAATTAAAACAGACCATTGAAAAAGGCAAAACTTATTGCATGCTTGGTTCTTCCGGTGTTGGAAAGTCTACCCTGTTGAATAATCTTTCGGGGAATAGCATTATGAAAACCGATGCCATTAGCCAATCCACAAATAAGGGGCGGCATGTTTCAACGCACAGGGAGCTGACAGTGCTTGAAAATGGAGGAATTTTAATTGATAACCCGGGAATGAGGGAAGTTGGGATTGGTGGTAGTGGAACCGGCTTGGAAACAACCTATGATAAGATCGCAGATCTTTCTCAGGAATGCAGGTTCAAAGATTGCACTCACACGAATGAGACTGGCTGTGCAGTAATTGAAGCTGTTGAAAGTGGAGAGATTGAAAGCAGCTATTACCAGAATTATCTGAAATTGCAAAAGGAAACGGCTCACTTTGAATCGTCGGTTCAGGAAAAGCGCAAAAAGGATAAGGATTTTGGAAAGATGATTAAAATCTTCAAAAAGGATAGAGAACGTAATAAGTTCTAAGCAAGAATGTTTAACCTTAAAAATGAAAATTATGACACGATATTACTTAAAAGCAATTAGTTTGATTTTTAATACTCAGTTGCAACGCATTACATCAGGATGTGTTATTGTATTTGCAGCTTTGTTGATCACCGTTTGCGATGTGCAGGCTCAGGCAGAATGGCCTCAGCTTGTTGAGTCGAAAGATGGGACATCAATTTCCTATGAAGTATATGGGGCTGGTGAACCGGCTCTTATTTTTGTTCATGGCTGGAGCTGTGATTCTCGTTACTGGCGCGAGCAGGTATCTGCTTTTTCAAAGGAAAACAAAGTTGTTTTGGTAGACCTGGCTGGACATGGACATTCAGGTGTGGCACGAGAAACGTACACCATGGAAGCTTTTGGGGAGGATGTTAAGGCTGTTGCTGAGGCTACAGGGAGCCGAAATGTCGTCCTGATAGGACACTCAATGGGTGGGGCAGTTATTGCAGAGGCTGCCCGCTTAATGCCACAGCGTGTAAAAGGCCTTATCGGTGTTGATACGTTTGAAAATATTGAATACCCGCTGAGCAGGGAAGAATTCGATATGATGATGGCACCTCTTCAAAAAGATTTTCAAGCAGGAACCCGCCAATTTGTGCAGCAGATGCTCTATCCGAATAAAGATGCCAAACTTAGTGATTGGATTAAAGCAGATATGGCTGCTGCTCCACCTGTTATTGCCTTAAATGCTATGGAAGAATTGATGGAGCAGATGATTACGGGCGATGCTGCCAAGGTATTCGATGAAATCCGTATTCCTGTTATGACTGTCAATGGAGATTTGTGGCCGATTGACTATGAAGCGAATCGGCGGCATATGCTCTCTTTCGAAGCCATTGTTGTAAAAGGTGGCGATCATTTTTTGATGATGAACCGTTCTGCTGAATTCAATGATGCATTGAAGCAAGCGATCAAGGCTATTGTAAATAAGAATTGAGGCTTTAATTAAGAATACATAATACACCATGTGGGGTGATCAAAGCAGTTCAAACTATTGTTATCTTTATCGCGGTTTGAAAGAAAGTATTTTGAAACCTGCATGGTGTATTTTTCCATGGTCAATCTCTAGAAAAGCCAATGATTAAAACAACTGAAAACAGATATAAGGGAATAACCGTTGATTATTCCAGTCTTCCGGATACAACAGAAGAATTCGAAAAAGAGATCAATCAGTTAATAAAATCCTTAAATGGTAAAAAACTGTTGTGGATAAAAGTACCGATTGAAAAATCTGAATTTATCCCAATCCTTACCAATTTTGATTTTGAGTTTCATCATTGTGATGATAAGAACCTGATGCTTGTAAAAAAGTTGGTTCCTGTAGCCACTATACCAACGGTCAGGAACTATACCGTTGGTGTTGGCGCAATTGTTCGCGATGGCGATAACCTGCTTGTCATTAAAGATCGATTCTCCAAAGGATATAAACTTCCCGGTGGGCATATTGATAATAATGAGACGATAAAAGAGGCCATGAAAAGGGAGGTTTATGAGGAAACAGGTATCAAGGTTGAATTTGAATCGATTGTCAATCTGGGACATTTTACTAAAGGCCAGTTTGAAGAGTCTAATTTGTATATTGTATGCACTGCAAAAGCTCTAAGCAAAGAAATAACCATCCATGACTCATCCGAAATCGTTGAAGCAAAGTGGATCGAAATAGAAGAGTTTCTTAATTCACCGGATACCAACAACTACAATAAGAGTGTAGTAAAGGCAGCTATTAATAACAAAGAACTAAAACTTACCGATCAGCCAGTCAGGTTAAGAGTATCTGGGGGTGAGGTGTTTTATTAGTCTCTGTGCGCTAAGCTGACATTTATCAAGTTCAATAATATTTTAATTCAAATCAAAATAAAAAATACTGATATTATAATAGATAAAATGGATCACTTCAATTCGGGTGGATAACTTTGTTTAATTTCTGATCCTGGATACGGGAAACTTGATTCTTGATCCTGGAACCTGGATACTGGTTGCTGGATGCCCGATACTGGTTATTGGTTATTCATTAGATCATTTATTATAGATAGTTGTGTACAGAACTGAAGCCTCGTTACTGCGACTGATGACTGTGAACTGGTCACTGGTCA
>JANQII010000020.1 GCA_028282195.1 Prolixibacteraceae bacterium | reverse complement strand
CAATGTCATTAACTTAACGGATCGGCTGATATCCATAATGGAATCGTCCTTTCCGATTTTTAAAATTTCTTGGATATTTTCTGCCCGGTCTCACCGGTTCAACGGTTTTGATTATAATGTCAAGCACCTGTGAAATGATTTTTTCAACCTGCCTCACAGAGCGAATAAATAAAAGCGGAATAACATCTTTCATCTTTGATAGTGCCTGGGCAAAGTTGGGTTGATACCGGTATTTGCTGTTTTCAGTATGCCTATCAATCTTGGACTGAGTTTGAAAAGCCAAGGCTGAAATTAAATTCTTCGAAAATACTTTTGCATGAAAATCTTGATATACAGAGAGTACGGACTTGCCGGAAAAATTTCCGATTTCGATCCATTGTTTCATGGCTTTGTAGTCTTCTTCCACCGGCCATCTTAAATGGTAAAGTTCACAAAACTGTTCATGTGGATATGCAGTTTGATCAAGCAGGGATGTGATGAGAATCTCTGTTTCTCCAGTATCCAGTTCAACCCGTATCAATCTTAATTTCAACGGTTTCAAATCAAGCCCCATTTCCTTACATGCTTTGATGGACGTTGGGAATACAGGCAATGAAATGATTTTCTCCTTTCTGCCGGAATTATAGAATTGTCGAACGATTTTCCAACGTTTACGCTGAATCCGTGCACAGAAATCAGCACCACGGGAGAGGATCAGATTAAATATCCAGTAGGCAGGGTATCCCCTGTCGAGCAGAACCAGATCGTCTTCAAGCAGGTTTAAAAAATGAAAGGCGGCAAGTTCCCTTTCACCGTAGTCCTTGGATTCAATAGCAGCATCAACTGTGATTTTGTTCAAAGGATCGAACATCTGAGAAACTCGTGCTTTGGGACATTTATCACCCTGTCTTGGTTTCCAGACACCAAAATGATTTGAAATGGCTTCAATCCGGGGAAGAGTAACCGTCGTACCGTCAACTGCAAGTAGGTTGAAACCGTTCCATTTTAATGAATTGAAGTGTCGATAAAAATGGTCTACCAGTTGCACATTGAGATCAATGAATGCTTCATATCTCAATTTGACTCTTGCCTTGGTCAAAGCGGCCTTTGAGACGACACGCCTGGCAACATCAAAACCGAAAATGGCTTTGAAGAAGTGATCCAGCTCATCTTGGTAGGAGCCTTTGATTAAATTCATCAGGAAAAATAAAAGGGTGGTAAAAGGAAGTTTGCGTTGTCGGGTAAAATCAGTTGGACTTTGGCGGTGCTGATTGATAAACTCTTCAGAGTTGATGATTTCTTTAAGAAAACGGATCAGCGTGGCACAAATTTTCAGCAGGTTCCGTGCCAACCTCGTGGGATTTGGTATCAAATTTCGACATGGTATGCTCCTTTCTTTTTGATAATTCGCTGTTATTATTAGAATTGAGTATATCATGTCGATCTTAAAAATCAATTTTTATATATAAATTCAATAAGTTAAATTCTATTTACCCTTAAGTTAATGACATTGATTTGCGGTTTTCTAACATCAGCTTTACGATTTTTTTTAAACTATAAGGGTTTTCTTGCCACGATCCTTAAGTTAGAAGTTTTTTTATAGATGATTTTTAAAGTCAAATCAAAAATAGTTGCGAAAAAGACAGAAGGCAAAAATTTATTATCAAATAAAATGGCGATTCGCTTAGAATTCAGTTCTTCTTTTGTATAGTGATGAAGACTTTGCAACCAAAAAGTTGGAGAAAGTAAATATGAAATCTCTTCTATTCCAAATCCAATTTTTTTTAACAAGTACGATAACGTCTTTTCGGAATACAAAGTCCAATGTCTAGGCGTATGCCACCCCCCCCAATACCTATTTTTGAACCATTTCGCATCCAATCCATCCACAGATGGAGTTTCAATTATGAAGTGTCCACCAGGTTTTAATAACTCAAAGGCTTTTTGTGTAACTGCATACGGATCATCTAAATGCTCTATGACCTGGTTCATAATAATTATGTCTGGCATGGGAGCTGTCCAATGCATTGACTCAAAACGGCCTAAATAACCTTTTATCCCATTTAAATGTAGCAGATCTATGCTATCTTCAGAGATGTCAACACCTCCTAATGCCCAGCTTTTATAACCGTACTTTTTGATTAAATTAAGTAGAGTGCCACTGCCACATCCCACGTCAATAATAAAACTATTATCTTTTGCATATTTCTTTAGAGTATTAATTTTATTTTTTTGTACTAAATCTCTAATTTTAGAAACTGTGGGATTTAAAACTTTTTTAAACTGATATGGTCGGTACTGTTTTGGATAAATGATGGGCAAGGTGGATAGATCGGGGCGATTATATAAAAAAATAAGTCCACAGTTTTGGCACTGAACATGTTTGAAATTATTACAACATGTCTCGTATTCGAAGTCATTGCTATCAGCTATCTGTAAAAACTCCTCGGAGCCACAGTTATTACACTGTTCAATCAAAAATGTTTTAATTGCCGGTTTCGTCATATTTTATACAATTTTGGAATATTGTTTATTATTTTAATGGTATCTATAAAGCTTATATTTATAGTGTCACAATACCACTTTAATGACATAAATCTAGGGCGATTTTCCTTT
>JANQII010000162.1 GCA_028282195.1 Prolixibacteraceae bacterium | reverse complement strand
GGATAAGTAGCCAGCCAGGAACTTTCTGATTGGATTTTTCCTGTCTGCCGTCCCTTCGGGAGGAAATCCGACAGGCAGGCTTATTCGATATTTTACATTTTCTTGTATGCAGATCAAGACACAGCCCTTTAAACATGACCACCACCAAAGGAGGTGGGTTTTTAATGTTATACTAAAATAAGGACCAAAAACTAATTCTTGCATTTTTATCATGATATTTTTTTAATAAAAATGGTATTACCTCTATTTTTTAAAACATAGATTAGTAGTGCGTTCATAAAATTTCGTTACAAAACTCATCGGATGACTTTATTGATATCGGGTACTTTAGTCATCCAATGAGTAAAATGTTAATTCAAAAACCCTCTATTAGTGTTCCTAAAAAACTGTTGAAGATTCAAGTTGCATAAACACCCTGGTCGTATATTATTGAAAAACAATACTTTCAAGATTCCGAATTCTTTTTTTCATCTTAAACCACATCAATAGTATACTTTTTCATTTTTTGATACAGTGTATTTCTCCCGATCCCTAAAGTTTTAGCTGTTTTAGTAACATTATTTTCCAAAGATTTTAAGGTTTTTCGAATAAGCATGTTTTCCATTTCTGCTATAGTCGTAAATTTATCAAGGTGCATATCATCAGTTGTGATGTGCATGTTTTTAAAATCATTCAATTCTATTTCCCCGTCAAAAAGTACTGCCTTCTCTATTGTATTTTCGAGTTCACGTACATTCCCGGGCCAGTTGTAGTTTATTAACCTATGCATGTTTTCGGCTGATAATTCTGGCATGGGAACATTAAGCATATTTGATTTCTGCTTAAGGAAATATTGTATTAACGGCCGAATATCAGTTTTACGTTCCCTGAGAGCAGGTAACCGAAGAGGGATAACACTCAATCGGTAATATAAATCTTCCCGAAAGTTACCCTTCTTTATTTCATCTTCCAGGTTTTTATTGGTTGCTGCAATTATTCTAACATTAATAGCAATTTGCTTTTCACCACCTACCCTTACAATAGATTTCTCCTGAATAGCCCTTAAAAGTTTAGTCTGCATTTCCATGGGCATTTCACCAATCTCATCCAAAAAAAGTGTACCATTATTGGCAAGTTCAAACTTACCGGCTTTTCCTTCTTTCTTGGCTCCGGTAAAAGCCCCCCCCTCATAGCCAAAAAGTTCACTTTCAATTAGTGTTGGCGATATGGCACCACAATTAATCACAATAAACCCGCCTTTGTTCCTGTCATGACATTCGTTATGTATGGCCTGGGCAAACACCTCTTTACCAGTGCCGCTTTCCCCGGTTATTAAAACTGTAGATGGACTATTGGCAATCTTTTTTACATATTGAATAGTCTTTTTTATTTCCTTACTCTTTCCAATTATATTCTCAAGCTTATAGTGGGCACTGTTGCCCGAGTATTTATTTATTAATTTCATCATTCCGCTAAACAGACGAAATGTAACTACTACGCCAAGTATTTTCTTCTTTTCAGATAAAATAGGGTATGCCGAAAAGATATATTTTTCCTTTATATTTTCATGGTTAAAAGAGTATTCCTCGTAATTAACTTTTTCGTAACCCAGTACTTCTTTTTTAATCTCTTTATATTTTGGTAGCAGATCATAAATTGAAGTGTGAATTAAATCCCTCCGTTTAATATTTATCGACCGACAGGCTGTATCGTTCATCCATTGGATTTCATCAGAAAGATCAATAGCAATTAAACCAAATGATAAATTATTCATAATGCTAAATGAAAATTGTTGAGCATTGTATAATTGTTTTTCTATTATCTTGTTTTCCAACTTGTATTCAATGTTTTTTACAGTACTTTGCAGAAGGGATAAAGTATGTGGATGCGCATAGTTTACACTTATTATAAATGCCAATACCCCCAAGGCTTTTCTTTCAAGGTTAAGTATTGGGGTTATCAGGTAAGCATATTTTCTGTCATTTATCGATTTTGTATGATGAAAAGACTCCCGGGTTTTTATTGTTTTCAATATACCGTCATAAATTGGAACACTTTTTTCAAGGATCTTATTTAGTTTGTTTTTATTGATAAAATTTTTTTTTAGTGTCCCTTCATTTCCTTCACATAGCATCAACTTACAACGGTTATCTATAAATATAGCTGCAATATCGCCATGTACACTGGCATAGTTTACAATATCATGTAAATAATGCCTAACTGCTTCAACCAATTCGCTAGTTGTATCCTTTTGTACAAATCCCGGTATCATATCAAAATCATTATTGTACTATTACAGGACAAATCTAATAAAAATGTACCATAATAGGACATTTTTATATAACTAATTCTTAACCAAGCTAAACCAAACCCTCATAATGATCTAAAAAACAACATCTTACATATTTTGGCATATTAATTGAAATTTGGCGATTGATGTTTTTAAATAGAACTAGTATGATTGAAACAAAAAACAACAGTTTAAAAGTTAATCTACAAACACAAGAAAAAATTGTAGAGCCTGGAAGTAATGACATGTTAGGAAAGCTTGAAAAAACCATTCAGCAAGTTAAAAAAGCCCAAAAGATATATTCATCCTTTTCGCAGGAGCAAGTTGACTCAATTTTTAGAAAAGCAGCATTTATTGCCGCCAGTAAGCGAATTCACCTGGCTAAAATGGCTGTTGAGGAAACAGGTATGGGATTGGTTGAAGACAAGGTTACAAAAAACCATTTTGCCTCGGAATACATATACAATAAGTATAAAGATACGCAAACCTGTGGGGTTCTTGAAAAAGATTCCACTAACGGCATTAAGAAGTACGCTGAACCTGTTGGGGTAATTGCCGGGGTTGTTCCAACTACCAATCCCACTTCAACAACCATATTTAAAGCCTTAATAAGTTTGAAGACACGAAACGGGATTATTTTTTCGCCACATCCCCGCGCAAAAAAATCTACTGTTGAAGCTGCAAAAATTGTTTTGGAAGCTGCCGTTGAAGCAGGGGCACCTGAGGGAATAATTGGATGGGTGGATTCCCCCAGTGTTATGCTTTCACAATATTTAATGACACATAATGATGTTGACCTGATTCTTGCAACAGGTGGACCTGGAATGGTTAAAGCTGCTTATTCTTCAGGTACACCAGCTATTGGTGTAGGTGCTGGTAATACTCCCGCTGTCATTGACGAAACTGCGGATGTCAAAATGGCCGCCAGCTCAGTATTAATGAGCAAAACTTTTGATCATGGTATGATTTGCGCTTCGGAACAATCTATTGTGGTTGTTAACAAGGTTTACGATGAATTGAAAAAAGAGCTTTTAGCTAAAGGCGCTTACCTGTTATCGAAACAGGAAAAAGGGAAAATAGGACAAACAATCATACAAAAGGGGCATTTAAATCCAAATATAGTAGGGCAGCCAGCATACAAAATTGCAAAAATGGCTGGAATTGATGTACCCAAAGAAACCAAAGTATTGATTGGAGAAGTTCAAACAATTGGTGAAGAAGAACCTTTTGCCTACGAGAAGCTTTCACCTATCCTGGCCATGTATAAAGCTGAAGACTTTAAACAAGCAATTAGCAAGGCTATTGATCTTATCGCATTTGGAGGTATCGGCCATACCTCTGTTTTGTATACATCCCCAACCAATGAAGACCGTATTAAGCTATTTGGTTCGATAATGAAAACAGGCCGTGTTTTGGTAAATATGCCCGCATCACAAGGTGCCATTGGTGATGTTTACAACTTTAGGCTTGAACCATCATTAACCCTTGGTTGCGGAACATGGGGCGGAAACTCAGTCAGTGAAAATGTTGGTATCAAACATTTAATGAACATAAAAATAAGTGCAGAAAAAAGGGAAAATATGCTTTGGCTTCAATTACCTCCAAAAATTTATTTCAAAACAGGTTGTTTATCTCTTGCTTTAACTGATATTGCAGATAAAGACAAAGCTTTTATTGTAACTGATAAACCTTTGTACGATTTAGGATACCCCAAAAAAGTAACCGAACGATTAAACGAACTGGGGATCGATTTCAGGATTTTCGCTGATGTAGAGCCTGATCCAACATTAGCAACTGTAAAACGTGGACTTGAGGTAATGAAAGAATTTCAGCCTGATGTAATTATATCGCTTGGTGGAGGTTCGCCAATGGATGCCGCTAAAATTATGTGGTTAATGTATGAACATCCTGATACTGAATTCGAGGGGCTTGCATTGCGTTTTATGGATATCAGGAAAAGAATTTACCAATTCCCTAAACTGGGTGTAAAAGCCCAAATGGTGGCCATTCCAACAACATCGGGCACAGGTGCGGAAGTAACCCCCTTTGCCGTTATTACGGATGAAAAAACAGGGCTTAAATATCCAATTGCCGACTACGAATTAACTCCCAATATGGCAATTGTTGATCCCGAGCTGGTGATGAACATGCCTAAAAACCTTACTGCATACTCCGGGATTGATGTGCTGACACACGGACTTGAGTCAATAGCCTCAGTATTCGCTACTGAGTTTACTATACCTTATTCATTAGAATCTATCAAATTAATATTTGACTATTTACCTGTTGCATATAAAGAAGGTGCATTAAACCCCGAAGCAAGGGAAAAGGTACATTATGCTTCAACTATTGCAGGCTTAGCTTTTGCAAATGGTTTTTTAGGAATATGCCACTCACTTGCCCACAAATTAGGGGCAAAGTTTAATATTGCCCATGGTTTGTCAAATGGTTTATTGATTGAAGAAGTAGTTAAGTTCAATGCTACTGACAATCCCCGCAAACAAACAGCATTCCCTCAGTATAAGTATCCAAGTGCTGTAAAAAGATATGCAAAGGTTGCTGAGTTTGTAGGATTTAAAGGAAAAACCGATGAGGAAAGTGTTGAGAACCTTATCGCAAAAATAAGGGAATTAAAGGCTGCTCTTGATATTCCGGCCTCAATAAAAGAACTCGGGGTAAACGAGAAAGAATTTTATACGGCATTAGATGAAATGAGCGAAAATGCATTTGATGACCAATGCACTGGTGCAAATCCAAGATATCCTTCAATTGAAGAAATGAAGCAAATCTATATAAAAGCCTATGAAGGTAAATAAGCAGGAATTTTCTTAACCTTTATAAAAACCCAATACCTCATTAACAGATTTTCCCCTCTGCAGGAGTTGATCTTGCAGAGGGTTTTTTATGCAGAAATAGCAATTAAATATCGGCTCACTGCAATATTCGGGTGGGTAACTTTGTTGAAATTCTGATACTGGATACGGGAAACTTGATCCTCGATTGTTGGATTAACGGATTGCCCGATGGTTGGATCATTGATTTTGGGATTTGTTTTTTGGATTTTGGGATTTGTCTAAGTGCTTATTCTTTGAAGCTTACAACTTGTCGTAACCCTTAACCCGAAACTCCTCCGGCCCTTTAATCTTCCATTCATTAATTTGAAACCTTCTTTTCCCCTTTTCCCAACTTCTCCCATTCTCCCATTCACATACAGATATTAAAATATACTTCCACAAAGAAAACTGACAGTAACCCACCCTAATTATGAACTGATCCTAAATATTTTCCAATGTATTGCGTTTCCATTCATCTGTAGTATCTCAATTATTATCACAGCCATGGGCTGTTCCGTACAGGGAATTTCCATAAATTTCAGGCAGCAATAAGTTTAAACTAAAACATGGTTTTAAAGAAGTTTACAAACAAACCATATATGGTTGTCTGTTTGAATACAAAATGAAACTGGCCCGAAAATTATTGCTCGATACCAGTAGAACGATTCTTGAAATTGCTTTTGAATGTGGCTATGAACACGCTTCACACTTCACAACTGCTTTCAAACGAAAATATGAAATGAACCCACGAGAGTTTAGGTATAATAATTAGAAAGCCAAAAGTCGGGAACTTCATGCTACTGAGAATTTCCCGACTTTTGCACACACATCCCGAACTATTTGATTTCAATATAATTCCAAGGATATCCTACTACAGTTACATCTGCATGTTGGGATACCTGACCTGTTACAGGATCATAAACAAAAAAACCATTGTCGTTTGTAGCTGCAGTTCCGAAAACCAGTTTATTATTATAAGGACCAATATACCCACCGAACATATTACTAGAAGGGATATTAAGTTTTTTCAGCGTTTTATTGTATATATCAACCTCGGCAAAAACAAGTACCCTGTCTTCCAGATAATTCGGGGGATTGCTATAATGCGCCATAACATGCATAGCTCCATATAATTTCCCATTTCCGGCATAGTAGCATTGCATGATACCATTTGCCATGTTAGATTCACCTTCAAAGGGAGTATCATTAAATGAAAATCTGTAAGCTTTATCAAATTCTGTTTCTCCATTTTTAATACGTAGTATACCACCTACATGACCGGGAAGTGCTCCAAGCCCACTTGAACAGATTAGATAAATATCCTTGTTTTCATCCATAAAGATTGAACTCCGATTGAAGTTATTAGAGGGTGTTGACATTGAAGAAATACTATCGGTTATCATTTTGACCACTTCGTCGGTTTGTGTGTCAATTATCAAGACATCAGCCATCGGACGGTCAGGATCAGCTGTTCTTCCAATAGTTTGCAAGAGAGCAACATAAAGCAAATTATCCCTTACTACCATAGCGGTTGGGTCTGGATTGTTGTCACCAACACCATAAGATGAAATACTAATGGATTTAGTCCTGGTCATTTCGAAGTGGTTTATCACCTCAATTTTTGCACTTAAGGTGGTTGACAAATAGGCTTTATCCCCCTTAAAAACAAGATTATTGCCACCAGCCTGGGCATCCATTAACATCTCCGCCTTTTTGACTAAGTGGTTATTTTCAAGGCTGTATTTATACATATAATTGTTGTCGCCAGCCAAACCAGGGGTCACAAAAATATCATTCCCATTAGGTATCAGGCTACTACTGAAAGGATAAGGTATGGCATTATCATTGGTTAGCTCCTGAGATGATAAATCTTCCACTAACTGCATATAAGCACTCCCAGACATCCCATCAGCATTGGGTATTGACGAACCGATCAGAATCGTGCCTTTTCCTCCCGGCACATCAATGGGTTCATCTTTTTCATCATCTTTCTCACAGGCAAAGAATGCTAAAGTTATAAGGCACAAAGTGAATAGTTTCTTTTTCATGATGTAATCTTATTAATTAAAAATTATACTTATTAAAATGACAGATAAAAGCTTTAGGAAGCCTGTTTTCATAAAAAAAGGATCATGGAAGTGCTTACACAAAAGCCCCTTCCCTCTTTCCCTTACTTCCATATATATCTTATTTTTAGTCCATAATTGCGTCCGGGCAGAGGTCTCCTGAATTCAGAAACAACTTCAGCATTGTTAATATTATTTGCTTGAAGTGCGATAAAAATAGTTTCGTTTCTCAGGCTGTGTTCAAGGCCAACATTAAAAACCAATGACCTTGGGATCCGATTTTTTTGCAGTTCCGCATTTTGTTCAAAGTCAAACAGATACTCCTCCACGAATGAACAGTCACTAAAAACACGTGTATTTTGCCCTCTACCTCCCAGTAAATTATTCTTATGAAATTCAATACCGGCGTTAGCAAAAAAATAAGGTTTGTTTGGCATTCGCAATCCTTCGGTAGGATTTGGCACGGTCGAACCAGCATTAAATTCCCTTGCGTCCCTTAAATCCTGATAGGTGGCATTACCCCACAAATAGAGAAAATCCGTTGCATCCCATTTAATCTCGCCTTCAACTCCAAAAGCCCTCATTTCGCCAAAATTCTCGTATCTCGAATCCATTAAACCACCTACATACCGGATCATATTTTCAAGGTACATGTAAAATACATTTGCTTCCAATTGAAGCTGTCCCGCCAGGCTATTGTTTTTACTAAACATCACCCCTATGTTAACACTGGTATTTCTTTCAGGCTCAAGGTTTGATGCGGGTGCCACAAAATAACCATCGCCCAGGAGTTCTGTTTCGTTTGGTAGACGGACATCGTAAGCCAATGATCCCTTTGCCAGAAGGTTTGGATTAAATTTGTACCTTAAAGCATTGCTAACCCCATAATCGTTTTTATTGAGTTGAACAGGGGTCGCTTTTTTGTCCCATATTGAAACCAAAGTGGTATTCATATCATAGTAATAATACTTAATCGATAACTGGTTTGTAAACTTTTGATTTCGTGAATTGAACTCATAAGAAAGCCCGGCAATCCAACTATTCATTTTACTCTCATAATTTGTTTTGTACCCCAAGCTATAGTCTTTTAGTGTATCTTCCGGGAAACCCTTTACAAAGCTGAAAACAGAATTAAAATTAATTGAATGCTGATTATCCAGAACATAATTTAAATTAATCTTCTGTATAAAGCTATGTTTCTCCAAACGCAGGTCATTGGGTTCAACGCCAATTTCACCTCCGCCTTTATTAATCATTGTATCTTTTATTTCCCCATCAAAGTCATAAGTGTAAATACTTTTATCTTCATGGCGGTATACCGTATAAGCAAACACATGCTCAAACACCAGGTCAAGACCTTCTGTCAGAAAATCTGCTTTTTCATTTTTATTCAGCACAACAAATGCATTGGCATAATTAGCAGCATGCTGGACATTGTTAAATTCAACCCCCTGAATCTCCTTTTTGGTATCAATAGCAGCTAATTCGAAATGAAATTCGTCGAACCACCATCTTTTCGAAGAGAAGCTTGATCCAATAACTTTTTTATCGAAAGCATCATGATTCCTTTTAATGTATTGCCCCGGACGAAGTGGTAATTCCATGATATAATTATTATCTGAATAAGTATAAAACCCACCAACTCCCCACTCATAGCCTTTTTCGGGAATACTGCGGTTTATTGATGCGGCTACCTTATGAGTATTAAATGATTGAAGTGTATAACTTGCATTGACATATTTTTCAGGATACTCCTTCAACACAATATTAACTGCACCTCCAATGGCAGATCCACCGAATTTAGCCGGCACAATCCCTTTATAGACTTCCACACGCTCTATCATGTCTACAGGAATATCATTTACATTAATAAAATCAGTATTATCATTAAGAGGTGTCCCATCAACAAAAAAGCCCACCCGTTTTCCTTCAAGCCCCCGTACCGAAATCCGCGTAGCACTCCCCTCACCTCCTGCGGTGCGTATTTTAACGCCGGAAGTTTTAGAAAGGACTTCACTTACATCGCTGACAGTTCCCTGCAGTGCATCCATGGTGATTACCGAAATAGGCATTGCCTGTTCACGAATTTGCCGTGCTTCTGATTTTGCGGTAACCTGGATTTCATTTATCTGTGTAACTGATTCTTTAAGAACTACATTAAGGGTAATCTTTTCCTGGTTATAATTAACCTGCTTTTTTACAGTCTCATAACCTACCGAGGAAAAAACAAGTGTATATTCACCAAATGGCAATGATAAATTGTACTTACCATCAACATCCGTAACAGTTCCTTTTTGAAGTTCTTCAACAATAATGTTGACACCTATAACCGGATAATTGGTACTGGCATCCCTCACTGACCCTTTAAGTAAAGTAGTTTGGGCAACCGATATGAAATTGCTTAATGCAAGGCATGATATTATAAAAATCCGTAAAATCATTTTTGATATGTTTTATATTGTAACTTGTTTTGCTAACCCCCATTCTTCTTTTCTTTACTCATAATTGCTTCCCATCCGGAAGAGGAATAATGTAAAAAATCCGACAGGTATTTTTTTGTTTCTTCAATGGTTAAATCATGGGATACAATCTCCCCCATGATTAAAAACGTAATATGGCCATTGGTCTTTAGAAATAGTTCTGATACTTCCAAATCAAGCTCAGGGAATTTTTCCTGGGCCGACCTCATATATTCTTTACTTGCTTCAGTATATCTTTCGATTAATTTATCGTAAAAGATTTTCACCCCTGAGCCATAGGATTTGTTAATGAGTAGGTTTAATTCATCCCTGTATTTTGTGGTTAACTCCATTTCCATGGCAATCATTCCCTGCTTGTATTCTTCAGAGGTAAATACGTCAACCGTAATATCAGAAGAGGTGTCTTCAAAATTACCGAACATATTATCCAAAGCCTCCATAAGCGGGTCAAGAACAGCTATTAACAGTTTGTTTTTATCACGATAATATTTATAGATATTACCTGTAGAGGTTTTTGCCCTTCGGGCAATTTCCCTCATGGATGTATCCTTGAAACCATTGGCAGAAAATTCAACTTTTGCTGCTTCGAGGATATTTTTTCTGATATATTCTTTTTTAACCTGCATTTATTAGAAAACAGTGTTTTCTTTTAAAAGTACAAATATTGATATTCTAAAAAAGTGCTACAATCCCTAATAATGATGATTTTTCTATCTTCTGTTAGAACTTAAATATGTAAGCGAAACATTAGTAAATGGGAATGGAAAAAACATGATAATTCAAAACAGACCGCAGTTTAATTGGCGTATTTTAATTGAATTCACAGAGAATATTCAATCTGCTTCAGAATGGTTTATAAAAAAAGAAAGCCCATATCGCAACGATATGGGCTAAACCTGTTAGGTTGTTCCTTCAATATACTTATATATAACTATTCTTTAAACTCAAAAATCCTAAAAGGTGCACCTTGCGTTTCAATTACTTTGCCTAAGTAATTTTGTGTTTTATGGTTGTATTGATAATATCCCATCCCTTCGGGGGTCACCATACCAAACAAGATATTATCGCTGCCAGCTTTTGTAATACAACCTGACCACCCTGTTGATGCTGGTATATCAAGCTTTTCAATTGTCTGGTTATAGATATTAATTTTACAGGGCTGCATAGTCCTGTCATTCACAAAATCAGGAGGGTTGCTCGCGTCGCCGGGAACATTTATATAACCAATTATTTCACCATTACCTAAATAAACATATTGATTTACGTAATCTGCCATATTATTTGTAATCTCATTAATACTTTTATCCTTTATTGAAAAGAAATAATCCGGATCATAATCTGTTTCCCCTTTTTTAATTCTTAAAAAGCCATCACTGTATTGAGGGAAATAACCAAATCCTCCCTGCGAATACACATAGATATCCCCTTTTTCATCAATAAACGCTTCTCCCGCAGGCATTCCACAAAGCATTGTACCTCTTGTATCACTTATCATTTTTTCAGGAGTATCGGTTACCATATCAATTACAACAGTGTGTGCTCCCGGATTAGGGTAAAACGCTGCTATTTCCTGCCATAAAAAAACAAATAATTTACCATCCCTGGCTATTGGCACCATAGGCTCGGGATTATTATCACCATTCTCCTGGCCAAGTGCATAGCTTGAAAGATCAATTTGCTTTTCGATTGTCATATCCTGTGTATTAATAACAGCAACTTTTCCGATACCAGGTAGTGCAGCATAAGCTTTACTGTCATTTAAACAATACATTGAGGTTACTTTTGATTTAGGTGGAAGAATAAGTGCCGAACCGACTCTTTCAATACCTTCATCTGTGCGAAGATATTTATAGATTTTATCTTCCTCTCCTTCAAAAACAAAAAAGTTGTCATCCTGAATGACCATGTTTGCTGTTTTTGAATGAGTAAATGAGTTTGCATTATCAACGCTTCCAACATTAATATCCTTGATACCTTTGAGATAAGTATTATCCCCAACAACAACATTGTGGATAAATTCTACCTTTTCAGCCTGTGGTGTAGGATCTTCATTATTTTCATTATCGTCATCGCAGGCTACCAGAAGAATGAGGCAGGCAAAAACGAAACTGTAAAAAATTTTGTTCATGATTATTGAAATTTAAAATGTTAATACTATTTAAAATGATAACTATTCGTTCTTTCATAAAATTTTGCTGCAAAACTGATCAGATGACTTTGTCGAGACCTTCATTTTAGTTATGGACCAAGCCTCCTGCAATCATCTTCATCTTTTATATTTTAAAAACCCATTGCTCCTTGTTCCGATTTATCCCTGAACCAGTTAAATATTAGTTTTAGCCTATAGGTCCTGCCAGGCAAAGGCAACCGGAAATTATTGAGTACCGTCTGATTTGTTATATTGTTGACCTCGAAATTAAGTGCCAGCTTATTGTCCAGAAACGACTGTTGTAACCCCAGGTTAAATGTGTGGTATGAAGGTATCTTCCAGAGATGTTCGGTAGCTTTGCTGGCATCAAATTTCCAGGCAAAGCTGTAATCGTGCACATAAGAGGCATCAAAATATATCCTGGAGAGTTCACCTTTGCCAATCCAGTCAGCCCTGTGATATTCAAATCCATAATTGAAATAGAACCAGGGGATTTGTGGTACCCTTTTATTGTATTTTGGGCTTATTTGCCCTTTATCCTCTGTTTCATACTTTTTGGTATTCCGCAAATTCTGTAAGGTTGCATTAAAATATCCATACCACACATCTGTAAAATCAACTTTAAGATCTGCATCAATCCCCTGATTAACTGACTCATCCAGGTTCATGTATTGAAATTTCGCGAAGTCAGCCCACTCCAACCGGATCAAGTCTTCCATCGAAGTATAAAATCCATTGGCTTCAAATTGGATACGTTTCATATTGAAAAGGTTCTCTTTATCCAGTAAGAGCCCAACATTGAAATTCTTACTTTTTTCAGGCTTCAAATCAGAAGCAGATCTAATTGTAATTCCATCCCCAAAAAGTTCACGTGCATCTGGTAACCTGTAATTACTGGAATAAGAGAGTTTCGCCCTGATCCCTGGAAGGAATTCATAACTTAATCCTTCACTAAATCCCCAATAATGGTTTTTAATATTTGAATTTGGAGGCTCTTGTAAGAAACCATTGTTTTCTTCATTCAGCAGTCTTACATCTGATTGATATACCTTTGAATTAATGTAATAGGATTTAAGGATAAATGCATTTTGAAGTTTTCTACCTTCACTAAAATATTCATGAGCAAGACCTGCAATATTTGTACGTGAGATGCTGGGGAAATCTTTAAGTTCAAAATCAACCAGTCTCCCAAGAAATTCATCGTTGGGTAGATATTTTGAATAGCCAAATTGATTGTTTAGGTTTATCCTGTGTTTTTCAGAAATAGTATATTGAAGGTTTAACCGATGTAGGAACTCACGCTGTTTGTCATCAGTCAGGTTATATTCTTCATCACTGGATTCACCTTTTTGCGGTGATGGTGGCAAATTCGGGTCCCAGGAATAAATGACCCGGGAGGTATCTACAAAGTGTGTATTGATGATAGGCACAACCATGCTGGACTTAAAATTCAATCCTTTTACCAAAAAATCTTCTTTTACCAGATGGAATATATTGATCAGGTTAGTTCCATACGTATGTGCCGATCGGGAATCAAACCTGATTTGTTGTAGTTCCTTCCTGTTTTTATAAGCTGCAACTTCAAATTCTATTTCGTCAAACCAAAGCTTATCGAAAACAACCGTTCCAACGATCATTCGGGACGAATAAAAATCATTGTTCCTTGTTACATCAGAATAAGGGATTTTTGGAAGATCAGGATCAAACTTGGTTAAATCCATTGAGTAGTCATTATCCGATCGGCTGTACAACAATGCCAAACCAAGCTGGATGCCTGGCTTGTCAAACTTTTTTCTTACTGCATTAAATGTCCGGTAGGTGTCAAAGTTGGAAATTTCATGGGTAAAAGCAACCAGGTCACAGTCTACTTCCCGGGTTTCAATATTGATAGCACCACCAAGACCATCACCTCCGTATTCTGCAGGAACAATTCCTTTATACACTTCAATCCGTTCAATTACATCAATCGGGATTTCATTGATATCAAAAGATCCATCAGGGGTGTTAAGCGGAAATCCATTAATAAACACACCAACCCGCTTTCCTTCAAGACCATGTACAGAGATTTTAGTCCGGCTACCCAGCCCCCCTTCCTGCCTGATTTTTATTCCAGAAGTACGGGTAAGCACTTCCTGTAAGCCTGATGAACGCCCTCTGATGGTTGCACCGTCAATTACAGTTACCGACATGGGGCTTTGTACAATCTCCCGAATTATGGCTTTATTACTACTTGCTTTAACCTCAACTTCTGTTAACTCCCTGTTTTGTTCTTTTAGTTCAAAATTCAGTGTTGTTTCTGCCCGGGTGCAATCAACGACTTTGCTTATTGTATGAAAACCAATAAACGAACAAGTAATTTTATTTTTCCCTTTAGGTACCTGGAATTCATAAAATCCTTTGTGGTTGGTAACAACTCCTTTGGAAGTCCCGTCTATAAAAACATTCGCACCAGAGAGTGCTTCTTTGTTTTTTGGATTAATAACTCTACCCTTGAGGGTAACCTGTGCTTTCAATGCTGAAAACGAGAGCATTAAAAATAATAATGCTATGTAAGTTTTTAAATTTCTCATATTATTCAAATTCAATACCGAACAATGTTCGAGTCTGTTCGAAAAAAATTATGTGTTAAATAAATTCATCCAACCGCCAATTGTAAACGTGACATACTCATTTACAAATTTTTCAAGTTCTTCATCTTTCAACTTGTGGGTTACTATTTCACCAATAATAGCAAATATCTGTGCCCCAGTTGCATGAAGGAAAAATTCAGAAATATCTGAATGAAACTGAGGTCTGGTTTTACCTATCATTTTCATAAATTCTACACTTCTTTTAGTATAGATATCTATATATTCTTCACACTTCTTTTCAAGTGATGATCCATATGATTTAAAAATCAAAAGGTTGAGCTCATCCCTATATCTTTTAGCTAATTCTACAATTGTATGTGCTGCCCACTGATGCCAACTGTTAAGATCAATATCATTTTCAGGTACTTGTGCTTCCCTTCCAATAATAAATGCATCCAGATAACTGATTACCGGTGCAAGGATTGTCAAATAAAGTTCATTTTTACTTTTATAATAACTATAGATGCTACTTAGTGGGACATCAGCATTTTTTGCAATGGTACGCATGGATGCGTTTTTAAATCCCATCGCAATAAACTCAGTTCTTGCTGCTGCAACGATCTTCTTATCAATCTGTTCTTTAAGTACCTGAACCATTTCGAACGTCGTTCGGTTTTACGCGACAAAATAAGCTTCAATTTTTGAATATCACAATCATAACATGTTATGATTTTATGAAAAAAGCTATTTTAAAAGTTATAATTGAAGGGTCAGGTTCCATTAAAACAAAATAACTACGACTGCCCCAACAACCATAACCAGTACCGCTATACTTCTCCTTAAAAGATTATGCTCTTTAAAATAACGACCACCAAAAACAGCGGCAAAAAATACGGATGTTCGTTTAATCGAAAGAACTAAAGCTACGGAACCTGATTTTATTGCAAGAATATGTGAATAACGATATATAACAGCAAAAACAGCTACTGCTACAATTATTTTCCAGCTTTGGTTAAACTGGCTTTTCAGCTCCCCTTTTCGCCTTCTTTTAAAAAGATAAATAAGAAAAAAGTTAATCGTAAAAAATAATTGTTGAATGGGCAAAAAGGCTTCTGGTTGTAGCTTGAAATTTTTAAGAATGGATTTATCTAAAATTGATGTGGTTGAAAAGAGTACAATTGCACCAATAATATACCATTGTGACTTATTGCGTTTCACAAATAGGAATGGAGAAAACCAACTGCTGTTTTTATCCAGTTGAAGAAAATAAGTTCCGCTAAGCAACAATAACATCCCCAGCAAACTATAAGCGCCAATATTTTCAGCTAACAAGAAAAACGCTGCAACAGCTACTATTCCGGGGGTAAGAACAAGTAAAGGCAAAGAGTTGCTAAGTTCGTTCTTTTGAATTCCGTGCATAACCAGCAAAAAAGCAACTGCACCTAATACCGACTTTACATATAGCACCATCAGGGCATCTGTCCTGATTACATCAAAATCAATAAACCAAAAAAATGGGATGGTCAACACAAATGTAAAAGCAGACAGAACCAGTGAAAATAAAAGTGCATCAATCCTGAACAAAGCTTTCTTTTCAAAGATTGCTGCCAGTGCTGAAAAAGCTGCAGAGGTAAGAGCAAGGAGTTGCCACATGATTCCGGGTATTTAGCGAACGAACTTAAGAATAATTATTGAAATGCAAGCTGAAATTTTTTAAAACAGGCATAAAAGGGGCTGTCCAAAAGTAAAAAGACACCAGTCATTCTGTCCCAAGCACTCGGGACAGGATGACGTAGACCTGACTTTTTGGACAGTCTCTTTATAAACTGAATATATGTAAGCCAACAATTAAGCACGACTAATAAAAACACGGTACTCATTTTTCGAGACAATAAACGTCTGAAAATGATAGTCGTGTTCCATTAAATATTTATAGCAATGAATTGGTTCAATATCATTTATCAGCCACATACATCCCTTTTTGTCGATACAATCGGAACAACATTTCAACTCAGATATTGCTTTTTCAGGAGAATATCCTCTGATATCCAGAATATTTGATGGTAACTTCATTAACTCGTTTTAAAAAAATTTAACCAATCATCATTGAAGGATCAACCCACTGATTAAATTGTTCTTCTGTAAGCAATTCAAGCGATAGTGCTGCCTCCTTCAATGTTGTATTCTCAGCATGTGCCTTTTTAGCTATTTTGGCAGCATTGTCATACCCAATATGGGTATTCAGGGCAGTAACCAGCATCAATGAATTATTTAGATGATCATTAATTCTGGCACTATTAGGTTCAATACCAACAGCACAATTATCATTAAATGCTTTGCAAGCGTCAGCGAGTAAAGTTGCTGACTGCAGGAATGCATTGATCATGACCGGCTTAAAAACATTCAACTCAAAATGACCATTTGATCCACCAATAGTAATCGTTGTATCATTTCCCATTACCTGGGCACAAACCATAGTTAGTGCTTCAATCTGAGTCGGGTTAACTTTACCGGGCATAATTGATGATCCGGGTTCATTGGCCGGAATAATAAGCTCCCCAATACCCGAACGTGGACCCGAAGCCAATAAGCGAATATCATTAGCTATTTTCATCAAGCTTACTGCAAGCTGTTTTAAAGCTCCATGCGATTCAACAATGGCATCGTGTGCGGCCAGCGATTCAAACTTATTTTCAGCAGTAACAAAAGGAAGCCCGGTTAATGCAGCAATCTCTTCAGCTACTTTTTCAGCATAGCCATCTGGGGCGTTTAAACCGGTTCCTACAGCAGTTCCCCCTAAAGCCAACTGAGCAAGGTGAGATAAGGTATTTTTAAGCGCCTTTAAACCAAAGTCTAACTGTGCCACATAGCCAGAAAACTCTTGTCCCAAAGTAAGTGGTGTTGCATCCATCCAATGAGTACGGCCAATCTTAACCACATCTTTCATCGCTACTGCCTTTTTCTGCAACGTATTTTTAAGCAACTCAATCTTAGGTATCGTTTCTTCAACCAGTTTCTTATAAGCTGCAATATGCATAGCCGTAGGGAAAGTATCATTCGAAGATTGTGATTTATTTACATCATCATTGGGATGAATCAATCTTTCCCCCTTTCCAAGAATATTGCCTGCAATAACATGGCTCCGGTTAGCTATCACTTCATTGCAGTTCATATTTGTTTGTGTTCCGGAACCCGTTTGCCAAACGACCAGGGGGAAATGCTCATCCAGCTTTCCACCAATTATCTCATCGCAAACTTTTTCTATGAACCTGGCTTTTTCTTCAGTTAATACGCCAAGTTGGACATTCGTTCGTGCAGCAGCCTTTTTTAAATAGCCAAAAGCATGAATAATTTCGATGGGCATGGAAGCTTCCGGACCGATAGGAAAATTCTGAATGGAACGTTGAGTCTGGGCACCCCAGTATTTGTCGGCGAGAACATATACCTGCCCCATGGTGTCTTGTTCGATTCTATGTGTCATTTTATTAAGATTGAATTAAAACAACAAAATAACACATTAGAACAAGAAAAATCAATCCTAATTTGTAAGTAAAAAGCTCAAAATAATGAAGATCCTGGTTTAATTAACAATATTCTCAATTTTTATTTGGATTGCCTATGAACTGCATGACCTGCTTGATTTTACAGCAATACAAAATAGTAATTTGTTGTTTATTAACCAGGAAATGACATTGTTATGGCTTATGTAATTTCGAATGATCACCCTTTAGGATTTGAGGTGAAATCAAGGATTTTTCTGAATATTGAGCTTCAACCCTTGATTCACATACGTTATTTAACTTTAATGATAAGTCATAAAAATTTACCTCTCATTTCTTCTTTTTATCCTTTCACTGGCAAAATATGTAATTAGCCCAAGAACTAAATTCCCGACACCAATCATTGTCTCAATAGGCTTATTTACAAGAGAGAACGCGATAATCCAGACACTGATCACTAAAAAAATAATTTGAAATAACGGGAACAAGGGGCTTTTAAATTTTTTGGGATTTTCATTTGTTGGAGGTAGATTTTGGCACGGAACAGTATTTACGCTTTTGACATTGATTATACGTCTGTCGGGAATATTTACCCACCTTAACCTGAAAGTTCCAATTACTGTAAGTAAAGTTGAAATATTCAAAAGTATGCCACAGTAAACAAGAATCTGGTCAAATGTCCCGGTTATCAGCAATATGGAACTTAATATTCCCTGAAACCATAAGGCTTTTACCGGAATACCTTTTTTATTGTCGCGAAAAGTTTTCCACAGGGGATAGTCGAGCGCAATCCTGGAGGTTACGCGTGGCCCGGTCCAAACCATTGCACTAATCCCCGATACCAGTAACAGGGAAATAGCCCAACCAAAAAAGGTTGCATAACGTGTTCCCAGCATGTGTTCAATAGCTATCGTGCCCACATTTAATTGTCCGGCAAGTTCCTGGTAAGGCACATGTTTTATAAATACAAATTGGAGTAGGGTATAAAGGAAAGTAACAACAAGGGTCCCCACTATAAGCGCGATAGGAAGTGATTTCACCGGGTTTTTGAACTCTTCGGTAATATAAGCCGCTGCGTTCCAGCCCGAGTAAGAGTAGCTCACATAAATCAACGCCACGGCAAAAGCTGTCGATTTTATTTCGCGGATGAACGAGGATCCGAAATTCATTGCATTTTCGGAGTTCGCGGGAAGTACCATTCCTAATACCACAATAAGGCAAATGAGCAATACTTTAAAAAAAGTAGTTATATTCTGAAATTTTGAACTGACATTCAGGTTTAAGCTGTGGACAGTTGTTGTCCCAAGGATTAAAATAACACCCAGTAAGCGTGCGTTTGTGGTACTTATCGGAAGATATTCGGTAAAAGCAATGGCAGACAAGGCAACGGGTGCGGCAAAACCAACAGTCAATGATATCCAGCCCGACAGATACCCGATAGCGGGACTAAATATTTCCGACAGGAAAGCATATTCACCTCCAGAACGTTTAATTACAGTCCCAATTTCGGCATAACTAAAAGCCCCGGCCAAAGCCATAATACCACCTGCAATCCACAAAGACAGGATTACCGCTGTGTTGCTTAAATCGACCAGTTGGAAACCCAGGCTTGTAAACCCCCCTGTTCCAACCATACTGGCAATTACAAGCGAAATGCCTGTAATTGCACTTATTTTAGTCAAATTTGCCCGGTTCATTTCGTTTGTTCTTCCTGGCTAAAATAATCATTTAATAATTTTCCGGCTTGAAGGGTGCTGTCCTGGTTTAAATAATTCCCCCTGATTCCTTTGTATTGTTCCAAAACATCATTTGCCCTAAAATAAAGGGTTGAATCGGTTTTGTCGGGGGTGTGTTCTTTGGGATAGGCATAAACAAAAGCCCCCATAGGCCGCGAATAGGCAGGGATTTGAAAGAAATTGCGTTCAACAAATTCCTTTGTCTGGTCGTTTACAACAGCAGCATCCACAAAAAAATCGACTGCATATTCCGGGTAACCGAACAAATATCCATAAGCCCTCAACCGTTCATACCGGCCACTCCCTTCAATTACCGAGACTACAACAGCCGGATCGGCTCCCGGCACCAACCCGAATTGCCCAAAAAACGAAGCCTTTTTATGCAAAAGACTGTCCAGTAAACTCAACCGGACCACGCTTAGCTGTAATAATCTTTTTTCTTTACGTGCTTTTTTATATGGAACGAAAACAAATTTCAGGTCAGGATATTTTAAGGTATTTATCTGTGACTGTATCCGTTCAATTTTTTCTAAGTATTTTTGTTTGGTGGTTAAATCGAGCACATCCCCTTTTGTCTTTTTCAGACTATCATCATTGGCAATCGGGAATGAGAACATTGCAACTGAACTCATTGGTTTTATTTTCCCGATAATCGTGTACAATGCTTCGTAATCCAGGCCCCGTTGCAATACAGAATCCAACTGGCGTTGATGTTCCCCGCTCAACTCTACTGTTGTGTTCGAATTATATGAAAGCCTGCTTTGTATGCTACAGGAAAAAATCATCATTAATACCAATGACGCCAGAAATATTGTTTTGATCTTCATGTTTAATTATGTTTTTATAATGAATGTGCCCTTATTTATCTCCACCACGCTGTTTCCAATCTATTTAATGTTTTTAATGCCTGATCACGAACGGCCTTGCTTTCTTGTTGATTATTGCTTATATAACGGCAGGTCGCAATAATATGTGTTTTTTGATGCGACACATTAAACCAGCCCAAAGCTTCGAGCATAAGTACTTTTAATTCTTCATCTGGTTCCCGAAGCAGCCACTCACAAAATCTTCCCACCCTGGGGTGATAATTGTAGTTACGAAGGATCCTTATGGGAAAGCGTTTTTTTCGGGGCTTTGTTTCCGGATTAAACACCTTTCCGAAATCGTCGCCCCACCTGTCAGAATGATAAATAATAGATTTTTGGAGTTTATTTTTCATCGAATCGGCCTGCGTTAGGTGCTGCTCTCGATCATAAACCTCATCGAAGACAGCAAGCAGGTCTTCTTTTTCAAAAAATTCCAATGCCCCTTTTGTCATAAAAGCAACACGCCGTGAGGTATTATTTCTGATTACAACACGAAGCAATGCTGGTATTAAACGTGCATCCCCGCTTTTACCGATAAGGTATACTGCCTGGCGTTGGATCATTTCATACGAATCGCTTGTCGCCAGCGAAAGGCATTCAATAAAATTATTGTCATTACAGGCCGTCAGCAGTTTCAGGCATTCCATCCGTACAATCCCGTTGGGGCTTTCTTTATAGGTTTTCAGTAACAAATCCGGGAGCAGGGCATAATCTGCCTCGTACAACATACGCAATGCCAGGGTTTGCATTTCGGGATAGGCCCATTCCAGTTGTTTCATCCAAAAATTTTTATCCTTTTGCTTTTCAACGAAGAATGAAGAGATATCTATCCCTGCATCTTTCGATGTAAAATGTAAGCTTGGGTCGCCCAGGATATGGGATTCAAGATAACCGGTCAACTGGTTCCATTGCCCAAACCGCATTCCCAGGCCAAGCAAACCCAGAAACTCATTTGCCCATTTATCCTGCAGGGAATTTACAGAATTAGCTTGTACCGCCAAGGTATTTCCATCATTGAAAAGGTATGCCCCGGCAATGTATTCATTCAGATGAAATGCCCCGTTAAAACAGGCATCAAGAATTAAGAATGGTACTTGCGGCTTTATTTCCAGGACATCCGAAGTGTATATGCCGAGACTTGCTCTAAACAACGAATCGTTTTCAATTACACCGGGCGAAAATGCTCCGTTAAACCACTTTCTCGGAACCTCGTATTTATCCAGGTACCTTGCAATTAAAGCAGCCGTGTCTTTCGATGAACGCAATTTCGAGCGCATAAAATATTTAATCCCTTCTATTTGTTGTGTGATGCCCGATACTTTGGGCGTTCCGTTCAGGTATTGGGTATCTTCTGAACCATGATGGTGCAAGACCGCAATGTCAAGTTCTTTTCGTTGCAACTCGCTTAGCAGCCTTTCTTTTATGGATACTTCCATCGAATGGTCAATGTACTCAATCGAATTCTGTTGTTTTTTAAACCACGGGAATTGCTCCAGGAAAGCTATTTTTTCGTCCATCCGGGTCAGTATTTCATCTGAATTATAACCGTGTCCGGCAAAATACAACAACTGGTCAACAACGTGTTGCTTTGCTTTAAACTGAACAACTTTTCGCAAATATTTTCTTAAGTCTTCATATTTCCGGGGTGACTCAAACGGTTTGATCCTTCCGGTATAGATTTCCGGCTTTAGCTTTTGTACAGGACCGGGCTGCAAAGAATAATAGAAATAATTTGTATGGACAGAATCCTGTTTTAGGAAAGAGAATTGCAAATCGAAATCATCATAAAACCGATCAGAGGGTACAGAGGACCTGCTCCATTTGTACCTGTCCTGGTCCATCTTGAAGGCAGAGGTCAAATGTTGGGCATCCCGGATCATCGGCACCGGAATATCACCGATAAATACAGCCCCCTCAATTGGTGTTTGCGAATGGTATAGCGCGACAAGCTCTTTTTTTAAATCGCCAGGTTGGGCATAATCCTTAATAAGGAGCGTAGGCAACAATCCCTCTTTTTTTAGTACGTCGGCATACGCATCAATTTCGTTTTGCGCATTTTTGTAACTTTCGGTATCAACTACAATTGCAAACCCGTTTTTTTCCTTGTTGCAGGAAATCAACAGGCACATTAGGAATAAACCTGTAAATAAGAATTTAATGTTTGTGCTCATTTTCAATATATAAAAATTCACTACTTTCCGAATAAAATTTGTTCATCCACTAAATGGAATATTTTACTTCGTATTTACCTTGTTTTATAATACTATATCCCCTATGGGGAATTTCCGCGTAGCGGATCAAGTATTGTAAAAATGTTGCCCCCTTATCAAGCTATACCCCGTAGGGGTTAGGTTAATAAAGAAGCATAGCGGTTTCAATCTATTTTACCCGGTCAGTAGTGATAAAAATTAATTACTGGTATTTAATAGCTTAAGCCAATTTTAAGGCAGTATTTTTCAAAACGTTTACTTTTATCCCAAAAGGCATTATTCCCTGACCTATAATTTATCCCAAAATCGATATAGAGCATATTCCTTTTGTTTTCTAACAGGTTCAGGTACCGGCCATATTTTATATTTGCCCCCAGTGCATAAATATTGCTTGTGTTTAAAATAAAATCAGGTTCAATAATATTGTCCCAAACGGCAATTTCCTGGCTTGCCGTATATGCCCGCAGTTGTTTTAACCCATTGCTTAGGTTATAGTGGTATGCCCCTGATGCAGAAAGGCTCAACATACCTGTTTTAAAATAAAGAAAACGGTTAAATTCGAGCCCCCCGGTAATATTTGTGTATGATTTTTCAGCTTCAAGAATGTATTCTGCATTAAAGATATCGGCTTTGGCAGTAAATATTACTTCCCATTTATTTAAGAAATTGTTGTATGGCCCTGCAAGTTTGTAGTTCACGGAAGGCAATACCTGCCATGTAGAATAGTTTTCACTTTCCCCTATTGTACGGTAATAGGTGATACCATCTTCAGAATAAGGTTCCTGGATAAATTCAATCCCTTTTCCTATCAGCATATCAACACCCGCCGTTAGTGAATGTATTAATCTCTCACCATAATTTATAATCGAATAAAACTTATATCTTGTTTTCTTAAAGTCTCCACCATCAAGTTTTTTGGGATTAGAAGATCCATCTTCAACTTCTTCAATCTGGTAAAAATATTCAAACCCGAAAAGTAATTTTTTACTGCCCAGGTTATACTGGGCAATAAGCTCCCCTCCCAGTCCTGATGAATAATAATTTCGTGAATACGCCCAGCCATTAATGGTTTTGGCCCCTTTGCCAAGTCCAAACATGCGGAAGAACCTATATGTTGAACTGTTTTCCAAAGTAGTATATGAGATTTTTTCCCGGCCTTTCAGCAAATGCAGGGTAGCTCCAAGCTTAAATTTATCAAAAGTGTAAATAAAAGAGGGGAATACTTCCAGGTTGAAAAGTTTATTTTGAGGCCTTGGGTCTTTAATCCTTGCCCCGTCGGCAACCATGTAACTTACATTTATACCTGTTGAAAGGCGGTGGGAGACCAGGTACCCCCAACCACCTCCCAGTGAAATATAATCTTTTTTATAAACCCCCAATAGGCTGTCGGCCAACATATAGGGGTTTAATGTAAGCGGATCCATCCTGGCTGTCCAACCAACATCTTCCTGTTCTTTATACTGATAACTGATACTTCCGGTAAAAACGAAATTCTTTGCCCGGACCATTTTGTTCGTGCTAAAGCCATAAGCCTGTTCATCGGGTGAAAGTTGTGAACGTTTCAGTGTCCCTTTGTTTGATGAAAATCCTAAAACAAAATCCCCATCGGGCAAAAACGTGTTAAAAACAATTCCTGCTATATTTTGGGTATTCAGCCACTGGTTTTCAATAATTAACCTGTTGGCAGGACGTGCAAGATACAACGAATCCCGGGCCATGGAATTATTAACAATGGCAAAAACAAAAAATAATACGAACGATGTTTTAAGATTCATCCTGGCCTTTATTTTTAAGTTGAAACCGTAGCAAGTCCCCCTGCTACGGTTATTGTTGTTTTTTTAATTTTCCCTTGGTTTACATTCCTGGTCGTTCAGGAAGTCGTTTGTCGAGTTATTGGTATCCTGGTAAATGATCCGTCCGCTAATAACAGTTTTTACTTTACGGCGTACACATTTCCCGGTATATGTCCCATTAGGGTCAAAAGTAAACCCGGCATCAATTACAGCGTGTAATTTAGGCATTGATGTTTCAGAATCGTCTTTGTAAGCCTGGACCCCGTCAATTACCATATCATTTTTAATTAATACATACTCCCTTGTTGAAGTCGATCCAGGTTTCGTCACTTTGTTTGCTCCCACATACGAATCAATATCACCATCGATGAGGAATAAGACGTAACCAGACCCAAAAACCGATGTTAACCAGTCGAATCCAAGGTAAGTAGCGTAACCAAATGTAAGGTTTGGCACACCGGGAGCATCAATATCTTTGTTGTCATCGCGCGGAACATATACTTCCCAGTCAGCACTGCTCAAATCCACAGGGGAGTTTGGATTCCCGAGTTCGTCGGCTTTATGGTCAATACCATCCTGGGCAATAATGATGCTCCCACCCGGGTTAATCGGATAATCAGTCCCTGTGCCCGGAACGTACCAGAAACTTTGTATGGCCAGTTGTGAAGGATATGCTTCAAGCCAGGGAGATATAGTAGCCTTGAAAGCCCATGCGTCAACAACCCCCAGGCATAAATTGTCAGCATAAATAACATCAGTAGAGTTGTTATATATTTCGTAATATTGGTCAGAGAAATAGCGTCCGTCTTCAGCGGTTTTCGAACCGGTATAATATATTTCTTTAAAGACCAGGTTGCCAATTTTTGCCCCTGCAAGTGTTAAGCTTAGCTGGCTATTGGTTAAAACTGAGTAACTATTTTCAACTACAGTTAATGAAACTGCTTTAGCAATACCGGTTTGCGTTTCCGCTTCCGCTTCTGATAAAGAAATAGAGGAAGTGATATTGTAAATCCCGGCAGGCAGGTTTATAATGCTAGCTATCCCCGAAGCATCGGTTTTTGCCGAATCTACACGGTTACTCCCACTTTTTGTTGCATAAACCCATGCCCCGCTTGCTACCGATGAACTATAATTGTCAGGATAATTTATTGTAACGTCTAATTGATAAACCGGGTCTTCATCTTTTTCGCACGAGATTACAAAAATTGCAAATATCAATAATAAAAGAAATCCATTTTTTTTCATGATAATAAGTTTTATAAAATGATTTATAATAAAAATGTTAATTCAAGCCCAAAGTACAGCGAGCTGTTCAAAACAATTACATTGTTTGTCCTCTTCGATTTATACTTTGGGTTATGCATTGTGAAATTATTCGCGTAGAATGAAAATTTAGCATTTGCCCCTACTTCACTGGTTACTTTTAAATTCAACTGGTAATGAATGGGTTGGTCCTCTACATCAAAATATTCTGTTCTATATTTTGATAAATAATAATCGTACTCCGGGTCTAATATTTCTTTTTTAGGGATATCATACCTTACCCCTGCCTTGTTGATTAATGCAATAGGGGCACTAACAATATAATCGCCCGACGGGCTTGTATAATTCCAGGGTTGCCCGTCGCCAAGGAATCTCCGTGTACTGTTTTTCCAGATTATTTGTAAAGTTGTTGTAAAAACGAGCTTTAATTCAGGGATATGCGTTATTGCAAGGACATTAGAATTAAACCTTTGCCTTTCACTACCTGAGCCAGCAGGGTACACGCCAACATAAGGCAATTGGTCTGCCCCTTTCCCATAAGGCAGGCTATAGGTTTCTGAGCCGGTATAGTTTTTTGTATATAAATACCCGCCAATAACATTTAATTTGGTTTTTATTGCTTCCAGCTCTCCAAAATCAAGCCGGTATTCTATCCCTTTCTTTATCATGAGCTGATTGTTTCGCGGACTTGAATAACTTGCAATAAAAGTATCGACCATGGTAGGGTTTGTGTAATCAACAATAGGTTGTTTACCTGTATGGTAAATAATATCCGGATCGGCAATATCCCATTTGTTATATTCGAGAAAAGTTGTTTGGTTCGAAAAATTTATACCATTGTCCGATTTTTCGTAATAACCTGTAAAAAGAAACCGGATTCCTTTTGCATTGCCTTCAAGCCCGGCTTCGTATTTCCCGACAGTAATTGGTTTAAGCTTATCATAAACTGTTTCGACCACCCTTGTGCTCACCAATAATAGGCGTTCAGAAGGGTTTGTGGCAAAGTAATTAAAACTGTTCAGGTCGAAATAGGCACAGTCGGGATACAGGTAGCTAAGTGTTGGCGATTTAGATTGGATACCATAGCCACCAAACAATGACAGGCTACCAAAAAAATTATTGTTTTCTGAATTTAACAATTGGTATTTAATATTTACCCGGGGTTCAACCGATGTTTTTAATTTGCTTTTAAACAAACCCTCAGGTTGATAATTATTATACCTCAGTCCTCCCTGTATGAATAGTGGTTTTTTGTTGATTTGAAGAGTAAGGTTATTTTCAATGAAAAGCGAATATTGTATTAGCGATGGGATATCGTTAAATGGCCGTGGGCGGGTGGCATTGCCACTACTTAACCGGGGCGGTTTTAACTCATCGTATATTTTCCCTTCACCATTGTTACCGTTCGATTTAAAATCGACACCATACGATAATTTATTAAATACATTTCCTTTCCTGAATGCGGCATCAGCAACAATTTTTGCAAAAAAATCAAAAGGTTTCCCCTTGATGGTCATCTCCGAATAATATTCAGATGCAGCATAAACCCCTTCCATTAGCGTATCGGTACGGGCATTCGATATTGGTTGGATATACCCAAGGGTAATAATTTCTTTTATATAAGATTTCTGTTTTCGTAAATCGACACTAAAATTGTAATTAAGGTTTGAAATCAATTCCTTTTTTAAGCCCCATTTTCCAAACATGTTTAACCTGTAAGCGTATTCAGAAGAAGTATATTCTTCATCGGATGTCAACAAATCCGGGTCTGTTTTTTCTGAATCAATGGTTTGTGTATATTTTCCTTTTACATTAAAAGACAGGGGACTTGAGGATCTGAAGAAAGTGTTGGAATATCCCAGTTGTGCCGAAACCCGGTCAAATCCTAAATAAGGTGTAATTTTTTTATCAATAGAGTTGGCATAGTCAATATCAAAATTAACTGCTCCCCGGTTGTTCTTTAACCGAAACCCCTTTGCGATGTATGCTTTTTTAATATTAGGGGTTAAAGAAACCTTTGCGCTTAATGGGGTCATGCCCGATTTGGTTTTTACAAGAACAGCCCCTGAGGTCATATCGCCATAAGCTGCCGATGCAATACCCCGGATAACCTCGACCGATTCAATATTGTCGGTTGATATTTGCCTTACATCAACCCCACTCATGTTTATTTTACCACCTGACTGGAGGTCAGCATTATTATTCATCGGGGCGCCATCAACAATAATTGCCGTTCCTAATGAACTGTTGTTGTCAAATCTTTTGTTGACTTTATAGTTAGTGATGGTTTCAATATCGCGTATTGAAATATTTGCAACACCGGACAGGTCCGGGTTCGTGCTGATTTGCCCCGGCAATAGTTGCATAACATCTTTTAATGATGTTGGTTGCAGGTGTTCCATGGCTGTTTGCCCGATGACCGAAGAACTCCCCAACCCGGCTTTCTCACGGGCAATAACATTTATTGCTTCTATTTCAAGTGTTACTTGTTGCATTGAAATGTCAAGTTTATACTCTTTGCTAACAGAAAATTTAAATCTTGTTTCATATTTTTCCATCCCTAAACATGAAACAGTAATTGTATATTCCCCCTGGAGTGGGATATTATCTATTTTATAATACCCCTTGTCGTTTGTAGTTGCCCATAATCCCAACTCTTTAATAAGAATAGCACCGCCTATTACAGGTTCTTTTGTCCCTGCATTTGTGATACGTCCCGAAAGGCTGGCCGGACTTTGTTGTGAGTGTGCCTTTACCTGGGTAACTAAAATCAGGACGGATAAAAAAGTTATTTTAAAAAATATTTTTCCCATTTTTTACGATCTGTTGAAAGCTTTATCAGCCACTTGCAATATTTTAAACCCCGCGCATTAGATAACCGAAATTCGTTAATCATGGTGAAGCTTTACAAATAAATGCTGTTTACCTAAGACCCGGTTGATGCTACTTCTGAAATAGCACCTACTTTGGGTTTATCAACAAAAATGGTGGGCCCGGTTAACAGTTCACCCGTTTTACTATCTTTTATTTTTCCTTTCAAAACCCCATAGCTTTGTCCGAATACTATTCCAGGAAAAACAATGAATACCACAATCAATAAAATTCTTCATAACTATTTTTTTGACCAGACCGCCTTACACTTCCTATATATCTTTAGCTTATTTAGAGTTAGATAATTTGACACTAAATCGTCAAGAAACCATAAGAAATGATGATTGTAACAGGGAAAAAACAGCCTTATTTTTGAATCTATCTAAACCAATTAAAACAAGTGCAAAAATACAAGGCAACCTTCTGCCAAACATTTAACAAGAAGGGCTAAAATTTTAATTTCAGGGACAAAATGGAGAGCGGTTTTAAAATCAATCGGAATGATTTGGAACAACTGGGTTATGAAAGAAAAATCCTGTTGAATGTAAATAATTTAATTGATGGAATGCGGCAAGATAAACAGAAGGTGAAAATTGGTCAAACGAATTATAAACAAGAGTACTTCCCAGGTTTCAGCATTATGGAATGGGATAGTTTATTCCATGAAGATATTAAAATAAATGGGTATACTACGAAGCCAATATTTGCTATACATTTTATGATGGAAGGCTCGACAGAATACGCTATCTCAAATGACAAAACAATTATTTCCGGGGAAAAAAATAACCTGTGGTCATTGAATGCAGGATATATAGGGTATTGTAAATTTAAAAAGAATATATATTGTTCTTCTTTAGGGGTTATTATACATGATAAATTTCTCTATGAATTAACCAATAAATATCCGGATTTATTAAGTGAGGTTTATAAAAAACACCTAAAAGGTGAAACGTTCTATCTAAGCAAAGATCATCTGGTTACAAGTTCTGAGATGAACCAAATAATTGATCAGATCAGAAATGCAAAGTTGATGGGAAGGGTTCATAAAATTTACAGTGAGGCTAAGATAATAGAACTTATAGCTTTGCAGCTTCAACAACACGTATGCAGTTCCTGTCAAATTAAAAAGCATTGTAACAGACAATACGATATAGACAAAATACATGAAGCTAAAAGAATTTTGCTCACCGATTTAGATAATCCTCCAAGTATCCAGGAACTATCTAGAAAAGTTGGGATTAATGAAAAGAAACTTAAATATGGTTTTAAAGAAATATTTAACCAAACAGTTTATGGCAGTTTATTCGATCATAAAATGACCCTGGCCCGCAAACTACTTCTTGATACTGATAAAACCATAGTAGAGGTAGCCAATGAATGTGGCTATGATTATGCATCGCATTTTACAACTGCATTTAAACGTAAATATGGTGTAAGTCCGAAAAAATACAAAAACATTTGTTAATACTTCTTAGTAACTATTAGGGAGTTGTTTTTAGGATTATTATAGCGTATTTCCTGCCTGTCCGGTAGACAGGTTTGGTTAGGCAAGGCGAATTTGAGCGTCCCGATGGCCCGGGATAAGGAAAATTCAACGCGGTATAACCAAAATAAGAAACAAAAAATGGATAAGGACTGGCAAGCAAGTTTCTGATTTCTTATTCAATATTTTACATTTCCCTGTATTTCGAATCAAGGCACAGCCGTTTAAACATCACATGAATTTTTATTATTTATCGGACAATAGTGTTTATAGCTCAAAACCGTTATTGAAATAAACAACCCTGAAATTCAATTTTAAGCCAATGATAAATGATCTTATTTTTTACCCGATTTTACAAATAGCATTTTTTACCCTAATAATTTATAGTAAATTTATCCACTAATGATAAGTATAAGGAAACATATCAAACTTATTACTTATGCAGGCATTTTGCTGATAAGCATGCTAATTGCAAACAATATCCTGTTTACGCATATCCAACAAATTGCAGATGGGACTTTTGTAGTGCATGCCCACCCTTATGACAAGACTGAAAATCCACCCACTAATCATGAGCACAGTGAAAAGGAAATCTTTTTCCTAAGTACTATCTCACTACTGGGACTGATTACTCTCCCCATCTTTTACTTCATTGTACAATTTAGAAAGAAGGATAAACACAAAATTACCCTGCCCTTTTATAAAAATGTACACCGTTCAAATATACGTGGACGATCCCCTCCTTCTACTTACGCCTACCTTTTATAATTTAATTACAGAAATAAAAAAATATTGATTTGGCGATACATGTTGCTTTGGCTACTTATCGCTAAATGTATGGTTTTGTTATGCACGATGCTTAATAAGGCCATACATAAAAATTATAGATACTATTATAAAAAATGAAAAAATACATATCTATCATTGCACTGTTATTGTTCGTGCAATTAAGTTTTTCTGAAAATAAAAATGACGATGCTGTTATCGTTGGACATGTGGTTTGTAAAGGAGAACATGTTCCTTTTATAAACGTAACTATTGATGGTACAACAATTGGTACCGGAACCGATGCAACTGGTCATTATCAGCTAACAGATTTACCTATTGGTGAATTCGTAATCAGGGTTAGTGGAATTGGATATAAACCGGCCTGGAAAACAGTTCATACTAAAGCACATCAAACTTTAGAAGTTAATTTTGAGATTGAAGAAGATGTACTTAATATTGAAAGTGTTGTGGTAACCGCCGACCGAAATCAAACCAACAGGGCAGAAGCTGCTGTGGTTGTCACAACAATCTCTCCCCGGTTAATGACAGTGACCCAGTCAGTAAATATTGCAGAGGGGCTTTGCTTTACCCCAGGATTAAGAACTGAAACAGACTGTCAGAACTGCGGTTTTACTCAGTTACGTATGAATGGTATGGAAGGCCCCTACACACAAATATTGATGAATAGCCGACCTGTATTTAGTGGTTTGGCAGGAGTGTATGGCCTTGAGTTGATCCCAACAAATATGGTGGAGCGAATGGAAGTTGTACGTGGCGGGGGTTCAGCACTTTTTGGAGGAAACGCCATTGCTGGTACCGTAAACATTATTACCAAAGAACCACTTCATAACAAATTTAGCCTGGACGGTAGATTGGGAATTATTGGTGTTGGAGGAGAAAAAAACTCAGATGCATCCTTAGACAGGCAACTGAATATGAACACCTCAATTATTTCAGATGATAAAAAAACCGGTGGTTACATATATACCATGCTGCGAAATCGTGAGTCACACGATGTAAATGGAGATGATTTTAGTGAACTTGTAGAGATGAAAAATACGACCTTTGGTTTTAATGCATTTCACAAACCCAGTGCAAAAAGTAAAATTTCATTGGATGGTTATCGCATTAGCGAGTACCGACGTGGGGGTAACAAACTGGACTATCTTCCACATGAAGCAGATATTGCAGAACAATTAGACCATTTAATTACCGGTGGAAATCTTTCTTACGATTTATTTACAAATGGCAAATACGACAAAGTTTCCATTTATGCTTCGGCGCAACACGTAGACCGTGCATCATACTACGGAGCACAACAAGATCCGGATGCTTACGGATATACGAAGAATCTGACAGCTTCAGTTGGCGCAAATTACTCATTCCATACTGATCATTTTTTGTTTGCACCTTCTTTTACAATTGTTGGAATTGACAACACAACTGACCATTTAAAAGATGTTAAATTAGGAGCAAATGGTAAATCAAATACGACATTAACCAAGCAAACAGTAAATACCCTGGGAACCTTCATTCAACATGACTGGAAATCAGAAAAAGTCAACCTATCAGTTGGCTTACGCTATGATAATTACTGGATTACTGATCATGAAAATGATGATGACCGTATCAGCAATGGGGTATTAGTACCAAGAGCCAGTGTCATGTATAAGCTTAACCCGGATATGAGATTCCGTTTAGGCTATGCACAAGGATACAGGGCACCACAGGTTTTCAATGAAGACCTGCATATTGAATTGGTTAATGCAACAAGAGTAGAAACGTTTAATGATCCAAACCTGAAACAGGAAACTTCAAACGCGTTTACCGCGTCCTTCAACACTGTTTTCTCCGTTGGTAAAACGTACAATGATTTTTTAATTGAAGGATTTTACACAAGGCTTAATGATCCCTTTGCCAATGAGTTTTACCCAATAGATGATGAAGGAAATTTTGCTTATATGCGTGTTAATTCAGAAGATGGAGCATCTGTTTCCGGTGTTAACCTGGAATGGAAATCATTCCTTTCAGACAAAATGGAAACACAGATGGGCTTTACACTGCAAACCAGCAAATATGAAGAAGCACAAGCATGGGGGGAAGGTGAAAGCAGTATTTCAAAAGATTTTATGCGTACCCCAAATCACTACGGCTATGCTACATTTATCTATAAACCAAGCCACCATTTCAACGCCACATTAACCTTTAATTACACCGGCTCCATGTATGTCCCTCATTTCGGCTTGGATCCAGCCGATTTTAAGGACGAAGATCCGCTTAAACCTTTAATAATCGAGGCTATCAATAGAGGGGATATTATTCAAGGAGAAGGACTGATTAAATCAGACAACTTTCTGGTTACTGACTTACTGTTCTCTTATGACATCCTTTTAACAAATGAAACCGAGATACAATTTTATGCCGGAGTAAAGAACTTGTTTAATCAGTTGCAAAACGATTACGACAGGGGAATTTTCCGGGACGCAGGTTATATTTACGGACCTGCTATGCCAAGGACACTGAACTTTGGAGTTAAGTTTGGAAATTTGTAACGCTTTTTGATGAATTTTAAATGGATTATGGATGTCATCTTTTGTTTGAAAAGATGACATCCTTTGATTCCAAAAGAAAATGGACATAAATACAAAGTACCAATGCCCATTTAATATAGTCAAAAACTTAACTTATTTATTGTGCTGCCTAAGCACATGACAAAAATTCCTTTTCTTTACCCTTTTTCTTTCTGCTGAGATATCTTAGACATTGCTGATTGCGATCGTATCCCAGCATTATCCCGAGTATAAAATCTTGTTCAGGAGTAAAAGCTGAAAGAGACTTGTTTCCAAATGATTCAACAACCTGAATGCAATCGGGATTACCAAAAAATATATTGATTTTTTCGTTATTCACAATACGAATAAGATAATGCATCCCACGTTGCTTTAACAATACTTCTGCTTTGTCTTGCTCATCTTTATTCATGGTATGCAAAACCAAATTACGAATCCCTTTTTTGTATTCGTAAATGTGATGTATCAAAATTTGCAAATCAGCTGATCTAAAGTCCTGACATGTATATTTCATAAACAATCAGAATTAAACAAACTCAGGCTTCAATTGCTCTACCCAGGCATCAATTCTATCATCAGTCATATCACATTGATTTTCTTCATCCAATGGAAGGCCTACAAATTTACCATCTATCTCTGCAGTTGAACCATCATAGTCATATCCATCAGTATCGATCGCACCAACAACTTTACAGCCTTTATCTTTAACTGCTTCATAAATTGTTCCAATTCCATCAACAAAACTGTCTCCATAAGTCATGCCATCCCCATAACCAAAAATAGCTACTACTTTCCCGTTTAGGTCTGCACCTTCAACATCAGAAATGAAAGTTTCCCAGTCATCCTGAAGATCGCCAACACCCCAGGTCGAAGTACCGAAAATAAGGTTATTGTACTCTGCCAACTTATCCGCAGGACCATTTGCTACATCAAATACATCTGCACCAAGCTTTTCAGCAAGCTGTTTGGCCGCCGTCTCTGTATTACCGGTTGTAGAACCGTAAAAGATTGCTACTTTGCTCATAATTTTATTATCTGTATTTATATTTTAAAAAGAATTAGCTGTTTTGCAATTAAAACAAAGCAGCAAATTTAAAATTGGACATTGGTTGAGTCAATCGCTAATTGTTATGATATTTACATATAAAAAAATGCCAGGCTGTATAATACCTGGCATTTGAAGTTAACTAACCTTCATTAAAAAACTTCACCAATGGAAGGAAAATTGGTGACTTTTATTCATAAAAATGTTATAGCTGTATTAAAATCCCTCCTAATTAATTATTTGAAAATTGTTTGTCTATAAATTTTGGTGCTATTATTTTAAATGTCACGGGTTGTTTTTTATAACCTCTCAACAACGTTTTTAACTCATCAATTTCATAATGATTAAAAAGCGCAACGAGATTAGGATGTCCAATGGAAACTTTAAGCCTTCTCTCGCATAGCTTGTTTTTAGTGTATCCTTCATCGCAATCAGGCTTAAATTTCATGAAAAAACGTTTAAAAAAATCATATTCCTCTTCATTAAAAGAAAAATAGAAATTTTTATATTCAACATGAATCTTATCACAAGATTGACATCTGAAGATTTTCCCATTTTGGCACCGACTTAAAATCTTGAAATTGTTTCCCTCCATATCTATTCTGAATCATTATTTATAACAATTCAAAATAACAGATATTCATTTTTTAATACAATCCTAATATCTTGTGATTTTCACCCGGAGATGATAGGGGTTTATTTTTGAACTTCCTCCGGTGTTATAAGATTATTCATTAAGGCATAGACAGTTAGCCCTGCAATAGTTTTAATCCCTAGTTTCTCAGTTATATTTTTTCTATGAGTAACAACTGTATTAATGCTGATAAAAAGTTTTTCGGCTATTTCCTTATTTGAAAGCCCCAAGGCAACTGTTTTCAATACATCGATCTCCCTTTCACTTAAGGTCGTTGATGCTTCTCCGGAACTAGTTGATTTCGGCTCGAAGAAGAAATCCTGAAACTTATCAAGAATCTCTTTTTGGGAATCGGAATTTGTAATTTTTTCAACACCCGGAATACTATTTCCATTTTCATCATCACTAATCAGCATCAGCTTACAATTAGTTTGTTGCAATTCATTTAAACATTCCTGCCTGGGATAGTGAAGCAAATCTTCACTCATAATAACAAAATATGATTCTGAAGTATTCTGTTGATAAGATCTTAATTCCTCTAAAGAGATAAGCTCAACTATGTCAAGATCGATATCAATAACACTGAGCATCGTTTTTATTCCAAGTCTGTATAAAAACTGGGATGAAGCTATCACCAACTGTATTTTATTATTATTAGCTTCCACTGCCTTCCAAAATCGTTTGCTCTAACATTTTTACTTTGGGTACCAATACATTGTCTTCAATGCGCGAATGATTTTCCAAATCATTCTCAAGCCGATAAAGTTCAGTAAGCAATTTCTTGCACAATTCTTTACACAATACCGGTGGCAAAAATTTAATGATCAAGTTTTTGAGATCACTCAATTTTACTTCAACATCTTCATGTCCCCGTTCGTAGTCCTCAATGGGTTCTTCTATAATTTTCTTCTTCAAATCAATAGAAATCTTACCTTCTTCAAGAGCATTCTCCAATTCAATTACATAAGGAAAAATCTCTTTGTCCTCATGTTCAAGGTGTAATTCCAACTCTTCAACATAGCCTTTAAAAAAGTCGTTCAGTAACTTTACATTATTGGTATGCTCCTCCGAAGCTTTCTTTTCCATCTCATCAATATAGCCTTGTATTTCAGGAATCTTAACATCCTTATAATAAGAATGTGTGCTGGATAAATAAGCTATTATTTGTTTGGCAGAAAACTTCTGTAATTGTTCTTGTGGAAAATATTGCGGATTATGATATGAATTCACAATCTCGAGAAAAAACCAGGTATTGATATCATTTTCATCACAAACTTCGCCTACAGATTTATTTCCAAAACCGAAGTCAATTCCAAACCTGCCAATGATAGGAATCAATCTGTAATCGCGATGAATAACATCGGCCATTTTCATTTGCGGAGTAATGGGTAAATTTTTATTCATTGAATAAGATACTATTTCACTTGTCATACGTTTTCAATTAAATACCAAGAATCTAAATCAGTATACCAACTAATACAAAAACATTACTTGTTTGTTTAAAACACAAAGATACCTGATTAAAATACTCAATTAATCAAATTCTGAAAACGAATCATACGTATGATCAAAAAACTACACGAATTTAGCGATAACAATTGGTCAGTGAATCATAAGATGTTATGATTTTAGGAGTTTAAACCAATAACAAAAGATTTGTCCTCAAATACTGGTTTTCTTAACGTCAAACTCAACAAATTAATCGATTGCGTAACAATTATTATTAATTTTGAAGCTCAATCAAAGCCTATCATCTAATTCTAAAATAACACATGTATAAATACTTATTTGGACCAGTTCCGTCACGAAGGTTGGGAATTTCGCTGGGAGTTGACCTGGTCCCCAAAAAAGTTTGCTCTCTCGACTGTGTTTATTGTGAAGTTGGAAAAACAACACTTCATACTTCAGATCGAAAAGAATATATCCCATTTGAAAAGCTAATCAAAGAACTTAAATACTACCTTGAAAACAATACAATGCCTGATTTCCTCACATTAACAGGATCAGGCGAACCTACTCTGAATTCAAGGCTTGGAGACATTATAGATTTTATAAAACAAAATTTTCCAAAGGTTCCGGTTGCTGTTATTACAAACGGAACTTTATTAACGAATCCTGAAGTAATTAATGAACTTAAAAAAGCAGACGTTGTACTACCTTCATTAGATGCAGCAACAGACAATACGTTTAAGAAGATTAACGGTCCATTACCTGACCACTCAGTAAAAGATCATGTGGAAGGATTAATCAAATTCAGGGAATGCTTTAAAGGCCAGATGTGGCTTGAAGTTTTTGTACTTCCCGGATACAATAATAAGCCCGAAGAAATAAACGAGCTAAAATCAATTATCGAAAAGATAGCTCCTGATGCTGTACAACTCAATACACTCGATCGTCCAGGTGTTTTAAAAGATTTGCAACCAGCAATGAGTGAAGAACTGGAAGAAATCGCAGATTTTCTAAGTCTTCCATCCATTGAATTAATTGTTAACAAGACGAAACAGCAAAATACAGTTATAGAAAAAAAGGACATTACCCCCGTTATCCTTAACACACTTATACGAAGACCGTGTACCTTAGATGATTTAATAAAAATAACAGGACAGTCTGAAGATACAATAAACAAGCACCTTACTGTATTGCAAAAGAAAGGGGTAATAGAATCTTTTCAACAGAAAAGGGGAATATTTTTTCGTATTAAATAAGGAGTACCAACAAGAAAAACATAGTGCCCTTCAGCGACAAACGTCCCTGATCGATCTTTCAGTTCTATTTAATCACTGAAGGACAGCACTTATTTCTTTTAACAAAAAACAAGATCAGTTTCGTGGGGTTTACCTATTCTAATATGTTTTGTTTTTTCTTGTGCATTCCATAATTCAGAATATAATCTCCCATTTCCCAGTAACTCATCATGCCTTCCCTTCTCAACTATTTCCCCTTTATTCAATACAACAATCTGATCTGCATTTTTAATTGTACTTAGATGGTGAGCAACAACAATTACTGTTCGGTCTTGAGCCAAATTGGATATCGCTTTCTGGATGTATCTTTCATTTATTGGATCCACATTGCTGGTTGCTTCATCAAGGATAAGAATTGGGGTATCTTTTATTAATGCCCTGGCTATAGAAATCCGTTGTTTCTGCCCTCCGGATAATCCGGCACCATTTTCGCCAAGCATGGTATCATACTTATGGGGTAGTGTCATAATAAAATCATGTATCATCGCTTTTTTTGCTGCCCCAATCACCTGTTCCCTTGTTGCATGCTTATTTCCCATTTTAATATTCTCCAGAATAGTATCTGACATAAGAATAACGTTTTGCATTACGATAGTAATATTAGCCAGGAGATCGTTATATTTTATGTCTCTAATTTCGACGCCACCAATATTGATTGCCCCTTTGTCAATATCCCAAAAACGCAAAAGAAGATTTGAAATGGTCGATTTCCCCGAACCGGATGGTCCAACCAATGCAACCAGTGAATTTTCTTCTATATGCAGAGAAAGATTATTTAATGTGAAACCGCTGTCTTTATACGAAAAACCAGCACCTGTGAAATGAATATTTGAATTTGCAGGAAAACTATTACAACCTTCATCTTTAACTTCCTGATGGTCTGCTATTTTACTTATACGTGCATAGCTATCTCTCGCAACTATAAAAAGTAGCCAATGTTTATCTGCCTGTAAAAATGGTTTATAAAACTCAAGGCTTATAACAATAAACACAAGGTAATGATATATTTCAATTTGCTTGTTCCATACTAACATAGCCCCAATTACAACAATCAGCAAATAGCTTAATTCAATAAACAAAAAATACCCACCGGTTATTCTTGCCGTTGTATTAGCGGTTTTATAGGAGTCTTCACTTAAGTCTTCCACCGATTTATTTATCTTTTTCATGAAGTCAGGGTTTTCATAAAAGGCTTTTAAAACGGGTATGCCTTTTGTGTATTCGACAAACAAACTGGCCATGTCTGCAATTTTATTCTGCGTTTTTTTATTTATTTTTTCAGTCTTACCAGTACCCTTAATTAGGATGTATAATCCAACAGGCAGGAACGCAATCATGGCTAAACCCAGTTTCCAATCAAAAATAAAAAGTGCAAATCCAATAATTAGTGAAGAAATTATATCAGCTGATATCCGGGTCCATAAGTGTCCCACAACATGCTCAATATTACTAACATCTTTATGTATTATCGATCCGAGTTCACCGATTCTTTCTTCAGAAAAAAAACCTAACGAAAATTTCTTCAATTTCAATAATACGTCAGTTCTTATCCGCTTTGATAAACGGAATCCGGCATAGTGTTCGAACAAATCGGCAATACAATCACAAGCAGCACGTAATAAAATGGCTCCTCCTATAAAATACCAGTAGTTAATAAGTTGATTATTATTTATTGAACGATCAGCTATTTCATTTATCATTTTCAAAACGGCCAGTACCAAAACAACGCCCGCCAGGTTTCTCAAGACAAAAAGAACACTCGCAGACAATAGGTATAGCTTTTCCTTCTTTTGTATATCCTTAAATATTTTTGTTTTCATCTTATGTTATTTTTATGCGATTAACGTTGAATTACGAACACTCTTTTCTTTTTTGATAGTCCACCGGTCTACGTCATACTGGGCATTATACATTTCCTTGTATTTTGCTGAACCTTCAACCAGGCCTCCATGTGTTCCATTAGCCATTACTTTGCCATTTTCCAACAAAACTATCTGGTCTGCATCAACAATAGTATGCATATTGTGTGCTATCGTAATTAAGGTTTTATTCTTTTTAAGTTCATTTATTGCTTTATGAATCAAGTATTCATTGTTAGGATCAATTGCAGAAGTAGCTTCATCTAATATTACTATAGGGGCATCTTTTAATAGTACCCGTGCTATTGATATTCGTTGTTTTTCCCCTCCTGACAGTTTAGCTCCCCCTTCTCCAACAAATGTATCTTTACCGTCAGGTAATGAGTTTATAAGTGCTGAAAGTTGAGCTTTCCCTATCGCATCATCAATTTCCTGTTCAGTTGCATCTTTTTTACCAAGGGCAATATTTTGCCTTATTGTGGTATTAAACAGAAACACATCCTGATGCACGATTGAAACAAGAGCGGTCAAGTCCTTTTCTTTCATTTTCCCTAACTCAATTCCATTTATTGTAACAGAGCCTTTATAGGGTTGTGCAAAGCCTAAAAGAATATGTGCCAGGGTTGTTTTACCCGACCCTGAACTTCCTATCAATGCCATTGTGGTTCCTTCTTTTATTTCTAAATTGATGTTTTTAAGTGCTTGCTTTTTTTCATAAGAAAAAGAAAGGTTTTTTATTTGAATATCCCCACTCTTAATTTTTTTCAAATCAACACAGTCTGATTCATTTTTTACTTTCTCTGATATTACGCTGTTAATCCGTTTTTTTGCTGTATTGAAAACCATAAGGGAATGGTGCATGGCCATTAACTTCGTAAGCGATGCATTAAAAAAGATGGACATTACTACCGATATAATAAGAATATCGGTAGATATTTGTTCTTTCACCAATAATAAAGAACCAACAATAACCGTAACAAGTAAGCCTCCATCTTTAAGAAATCCAAGAATTGAACCTCCGTAAACGGAGATTGAAACAGAGATTTTTCTAAGCCAGGCTTCATAATCGTTCATTTTTTTAAGGACACGACCAGTCTTTTTTTCGCTTTTATTAAACGCTTTTATAACAGATATAGATGAAATATACTCAAGCAGTTCTTCATTCAACTCCCTGGTATCGTTAGCATATCTCCCCATAAAAGGCTTGAGCATTTTATTGAAGATCACGAAAAACAACATTATTAACGGTATGAATGAGATTACAGACACCCCTAAACGCCAGTCAAGAATAGTTATAAACGAAAAAATAAGTATCGGAATGGATACTGACATAATCAGGTCGGGCAATGCATGACCTACATATGATTCTGTTTGTTCAACCTCGTGGTTAACAATACTGGATAAATCACCTGTTTTTCTTTTTTTGAAAAATGAAGGTGACAAATCCCTCATATGTGCGATTAGCTTTAAGCGGATATTCGCCAAAACCGAAAATGCATTTTTATGTGCATACGATAAAGCTATCGATGAAAAAAGAACTTTAATTAATAAACAGGCCAGAATCAGTAATAAACGCTCAATGATAAAATCTTTGTCTTTGTCATTGGAACTTAGATTTGTTACTATCTGCATAACAAACAAAAAAGGAATATATCCTGCCGCTACCCCCAGTGCAGAAATAACCCCTGAAAAAAGAGCTCTCCGCTTTTCTTTTGTATTAAAAATCACTGTTTCTTTCATTTCTATTTTATGGCTTAATTCGTATATAGTATATACGCTTATTGTTAAAAAAAACCGGATTTAACCGGGTTAATATCTAAATTGTTTTTATTGAATTCAAATATGTCTCTCGCAAAATTGATTTGCTTGTACCAGAAATTCTTCAATTGTTTTTATTTCATTTTCATCAAGTTTATCCAGATAATCAAACATCTCTTTATCATTTTCTTTATGATATTGATCGTGCGCAACAAAACATTTCCGACCTTTCCCGGTAAGTGTTACCAGGATTCTTGAATAATTCTCAGGATCCGCAATTTTTACAATTAATCCCTTGCTTTCAAACCCTTTTATCCTTTGGGAAATAGCTCCCTTTGTTACTCCCATTTCCCTGGCAATTTCGGATATATGTATTCCGTTTGTTCTTCCAATAATTTCAATTGTATGAATTTCACTGCGAAAAAGATACAAGTCAGTCCCAAAATCAATTCTTTTTTTCCCCGACTGTGTCGCCTTTTCTGTTAAACTCATAAATAGCTTTATAATTTTATCATACTTTACCATAATTGTACAATATTTCAGAAATGTACATACTATATACGAAACGAAATTAGTATTTATTTTTAATATAAAAGGATTCCGTCATCAAATTTTGCGTTACCAGTAAAATTGATCGGTTTAAAAATCAGCTGTCCTTTATATTTTACTAAATTAACTGATTTTCGGATTCAAAAAATTGTTTTTCAATGGTTTACGGCACTCACCTGTATTGATCCCTGTTTGCGCCTTTGCGAATCCCTTATGGTTCTTTGCGGTTTATTTATTTGGCATTGATAAATTCATATTTATTTCATTGGTTTTCATTGGATTATTTAACCGCAAAGTGCGCAACGTTTCTATCGGAAAGTCCGCTAAGGGGTGACTTTGGACAATGATTATTTTGCAAAATGTTAAGAAACTGTCTAAAAATTATCCATCCATTTGATTATGCGTCTTTCCTGCCTACCGCAGGCAGGTTCGTTTATACTGCGTTGAATTTTCCTTATCCCGGG
>JANQII010000293.1 GCA_028282195.1 Prolixibacteraceae bacterium | reverse complement strand
TTATACCGATTAGTATTTAAAATTACTCAATAATTTCACTACGTTTATCATTGAGTTTTAAATATCTATCGGCATAATACCCTGTGTAAATTAACACATAAAATGGTATTAAAAGAATCGTAAACCATATTTTTTAACAGCACTTTTTAGTAATCAACTACTTTAATTACGAATGAATTGAATTAGCTTGTCATGGAGACAAAACTCCACTTTTTTATTGGACGGGTAATGTCATCGTGACACGTGTTCCCTTTTTAATTGGATAGCCAATGTCGCTGAGACAAAACTTCACCAATCCTTTGGTCATGAAATATCGCTGCGACACAACTTGTTTTTTGACTGATGATGCATTTTCAAGTCGACATGCACTACTCGGATTTTTTCGATTTGACTGATCCGGTTTCCTCAAATTGGTCTTCCAAAGAAATATCATGCTCCAGGTCTACTTTAATTTTTTGATCCAATGGTTTATCTAAAATGATATTATAATTTTCCCAAAACTCCGGGTGGTAAGTATATTCCATATCCCATAAAGAAATATCCTTTTTGAGGAGGTTTCTTCTTTTAATTCGATCAAATTCTTTCTTGTTAATTACTAAGTCATTAATCAATAATTCTACACCATTAATATATAAATGTCTTTTTGTACCACTAAGAGGTTGATCATAGACTTTTCCGATATAAGATGCATAATTCAGGTAATATTTCCCATTCTTTTCACCATATTGCTTTACTGCCCGGGTCATTACAGTATCTTGAAAAAGATACCATTTATCTTCTCCTTTTAAATCCGTGACAGCATTGGCAACTAAAAAATATTCAGATTTTATTATAGCATAATTTTCAATATCAATGTATAATCTTATTAACCGATATATTCTATCATTTGAAGGTTTCTTTTTATAGAAGAACTTGAGGTATTCCTGTTTGATATCAATTATTTTAATCGGTTTATCGCCATACATGGTTGTTCCCGAAATGTAATAACCATATAATTCGCTCTTCATGATTTCTTTCAGAACCTTGCTATCTGTATAATCTGCATATTGTAAGGTCCTGTAAATTGGATTTTCATCTGAAAGCCCGAAAAAAGCCTGCCTGATTTTATAAATTATTTTATTCCCTCGCTTTGAGTAGTTTAAGCTATTTCTTATTTCCTTCACTTGAACCTTGTCATTATATTTTTTTCTGCTTAACTCATCTTTTTCTATTTCAACCGCCGCTTCTGTTAAACGAACACTCTTAAAATCATAAACATTATGCACCTTATCGCGCAGAAATCCCTTCATGAAGTACGGTTTTCTGGAATAATTTTTATTCAAACTTTTAATCACTCTTTTTACGATCTCTTCAGCAGACAATTGATTGGAGTAAACATTGACTTCTTCTACAAGAAATGGAGCAGGTTCCAAAAGCAAGTCAATAGTATCATTCTTACTTAAATATGTCAAACTAACTGTTCGTTTTTTATACCCTATGCAGGATACAACAAGCTGTTCGTTTTTAAGGCTATCCGGATAATTCAAAATGAATTCACCAATTTGATTGGAACAAGTGCCCAGATATGAACCTCTTATTGAAATATTCGCATATTGAATGCAGTCCCTTGTTTCACTATCTAACACTCTACCGTGTAATTTTAAGGACTGACCGTAAGAATTACCTAAAACAAAAATTACAAAAACGATTACTAAGACAATTGTTTTTTTCATGAGAAAGCTTTTTGATAAATTAGGATATATAATGCATTAAAATTCTTATACTAAAAATAGAATCTTGGACATTTGCAAAATGGAAAACCCTAAGCCATAAGTAAGAAAAATCAATAAAAATGCTTCCCAGTAGTTCAGTTCAAACTTTATGGTAACCATCCAGGAAATAAAGCACATAAATGCCAATTGAAAAAGGTTAAATTTCGATATCACTTTTATTACACTTACACTCATATCTTCTGTGTTTATTAAAGATACTAATGAACATGGAAAGAATGACTTAACTTCATCTGGTGTGTAACTTCCTTTGATAAGTATAAACCAAATCGACTTTACCCAAAACAAAAGGGAAATAAGTATCGATCCTAAAATGACGATTTTTAACAATACTTTGTTATCAAATCTTGTTTTGGTAACCATGCTCCCAACTTTAATTAATGCCCATGAAACTGCAGAAACAAGCAAAATCCAAACAGGGGAAAGAGCATATCGAACCATATCAATCCTTCTCACCCCTTTTATAAATTTTTCAAAATCATCCCCGCTATAATCATACAAATAGGTAGGCCTGTCCCATACAAATTGGGAGAATAGCAACAAACCAACTAAATAAAACAGCCAGCTTATAAGAAAGATATACCAAATTGGTTTTTGCAACAATTCATCAATATATGACTTTAACATTCTGTACTATTTTGATTTGACTGATCCGGTTTCCTTAAATTGATCTTCCAAAGAAACATCATGCTCCAGGTCTACTTTGACCTTCTGATCCAATGGTTTATCTAAAATGATATTATAGTTTTTCCAAAAGTCTGGATTGTAAGTGTATTCCATATCCCATAATAAAACATCTTTTTTAAGTAGGTTTTTCCTCCTTATCCGATCAAATTCTTTCTTACTAACAATTAAGTTATTAATTAATAACTCCACGTGATTTACATACAAGTGTTTTTTTATTCCACTACCAGGTTGATCATGAATTACACCGAAATAGGATGCATAATTTAAATAATACTTTCCACCTTTCTCATCATATTGTTTCACCGCCTGGGTCATCAGAGTATCCTGGAAAAGATATAGTTTATTCTCTTCAGGCAAATCCTTCACTACATTTGCCACTCTAAAGTATTCAGATTTTACTATCGCATAAGTCTCTATATCAACATATAATCTTACCAGCTGGTAAGCTTTACCTGTTAAAGGATGTTTTTTAAAAAAAAGTTTTACATATTCTTCTTTAATATCAATTATTTTGACAGGCTTATTACCATACATAGTCGTTCCTGAAATATAAAAACCATATCGTTCATTCTTCAAAAGTTCTCTTAAAACTTTACTATCTGTATAATCTGCATATTGTAAGGTTCTATAGATCGGGTTCTCATCTGAAAATCTAAAAAATGCTTGCTTTAGTTTATAAATTATTTTGCTCCCTCGTTTTGAGTAGTTTAAGCTATTTCTAATTTCCTTTACTCTAACCTTATCCCGATATATTTTTTTGCTTAGCTCATCTTTTTGAATTTCAACAGCAGCTTCTGTTAAGCGAACATTCTTAAGATCGTAAACATTATGTACTTTGTCACGCAGAAATCCCTTCATGAAGTACGGTTTTCTGGAATAATTTTTATTCAAACTTTTAATCACTCTTTTTACCATCTCTTCAGCAGACAATTGATTTGAGTAAACATTGACTTCTTCTACAAAAAATGGAACAGGTTCCAAAAGCAAGTCAATAGTATCATTCTTACTTAAGTTTGACAAACTAACTGTTCGTTTTTTATACCCCAGGCAGGATATAACAAGCTGTTCGTTTTTAAGGCTATCAGGATAATTCAAAATGAATTCGCCAATTTGGTTGGAACAGGTTCCCAGGTATGAGCCTTTTATTGAAACATTTGCATATTGAATGTAATCTTTGGTTTCACCGTTTAATACTCTACCGTGTAATTTTAAAGACTGGCTGTAAGAATTACCTAAAACAAAAACCACAAAAACTATTACTAAGACAATTATTTTTCTCATGAGATTTTTTTAATATTTTAAGATTTATAATGTCTCAATCGATCAAATTCACTAACCATTTTATAATCTCCCAAAAACTTGTCTGAATAAACTTGTTCTACTTCCCTGTCACAATCTTGAATAAATATATCAGTTGTTTTATGATGAAAGACTTCAAACTCATTCTTCAAAACTAACAAATACTAAGTCAATACAATCTCTTCAAAAGCATTTCGATATAAATCATTAACTGAAGTCAACTCATCATGGGTCCCGGATGCTGCTATTGTCCTATTTTCAATTACAAAAATCTTATCAGTTTGTCGCGCCAGTTGTACCCTGTGCGTTACAAAAATGATTATCATCTCTTCTTTTAGCCTTTTTAGCAATTGAAGAACAAATTGTTCAGTTCGCCTATCCATCGCTGCAGTAGCTTCATCTAAAAGTAAAACCGTTGGTTTCTGGTAAAGGGCCCTTGCTAATGCGACAAGTTGTTGTTGCCCTCCTGATAAATTGGAACTATTTTCATTGACGATAGTTGCATATCCTTGCTGGAACTCGTCAATGAATGGTTCAATCCCAATTTCTTTACAAAAACCAGTTACTTCTTCTGCATTAGGGTTTTCATCCAGGCATATATTTTCGAAAATAGTACCATTGAAAAGTTTTACATGTTGGGACACAACACCAATCTGGTTTCTCCACGCAGGGGTTGATATAGTTGACCAATCTGAATTATTGACCAGGATTTCCCCGGATTCAAATTCATAAAACCGTTGTAAGATAGAAATTATCGTACTTTTTCCACAACCAATTTCACCAAAAATAGTTATCAATTGCCCTTTTTCTAATTTCATACTTATTTGTTCCAGCAACCGGCTTTTCCCGGGAAAACGGAAATCCAGTTTTCTTATTTCTAACCTATCAATTGATAGCTTCTTTTCTTCAATAACTTCTGAATTTGTATACTCAGGTTCTATAGCCGAATATTCATACATCCGTTCAAACGCCACTTTTGCTTCCTGCAATTGAATATTTGCCATAGCAGTTTTAATAACTGATGCAACAAAGCTCCCTGCAATAGTTATAATGGCCATCATTTGCCCCAATAACAACTGTTCTTCCAGTACCAAAAAAGAGGTCCATGCTATGACACCGGAAATTAAAACCACACTTCCAACTTGTGCCCAAAGGTTTATTTTATTGCTTAAAATACCTAAGTCGTATACTTTCCCTTGAAAAAAGTTATAAATATTCTGAACAGCTTTCGACAAAAGGGTTTCCTTATTCCCTGATTTTATCACCTTTACCCCCTGAATCGTATCAATATACTTGCTTTCAGTAAGTGCATATGTTTGCATAACTTCGCGTTGGTGATGAATTACTTTTCCATTATACCTGATTGCAAGCCATGCAAACAAAGGGATTGCAGGCAAAACCACAAACCCCGTTGAAACAGATAACATGAAAATATACACCAGCGAAGAAAGGATAATTAGTATATCAATAAGAATATTACTACTCAGGTTAATAACCACACGTTGAATTCTTTGTGAATCATTTAACCGCCCGATCATATCCCCGGTTGATGTACTGTCAAAAAAGTTTTTAGGAAGAAATAACAGTTTTCCGAAAAAAGAAGAGATTATCCGGATATTCATATCCTTACTTTGCCTGACTAAAAAAATCCCCCTGATGTAACCCACAAAAGCCTTAGCCAATAAAATGAAAACAAAAACACCCAGGCTTTTGAACAATAACGCCTTATCTGCAGAAGGTAAAATATTATCGATTAACCTTTGAGTATAAATTGCAACTGCCAGTCCAAGAACTGCTAAAATTACCCCCATAAAAGCGGCAACCGAAAGGACAGGAATATCTTCTTTTATTAGTTCTTTAAACCAAAAAAGTTGCTTATTCTTTCTTGTTTGTTTATGTATAAATCCTTTCCCTGGATTAAGCACAAGCATGGTTTTGGATTTCCAGACAGCTTCAAGTTCTTCTTCCCGGTACTCAATGATTCCCCAGGCTGGGTCGCCAATTACAAATTTGCCATTAAGAAAACCATAGCAAATAACATAATGTTCAAGCTGGTTATCTTTAAGGATGTGGAGTATCGCCGGGTTTTCTGTTTTCTTAAGGTTTTCAATATCCGCTTCATACCCTTTGGCATCCAATCCCAAAGACTGCGCAGATTGATATAAACCCAATAAAGAAGTTCCCTGCAAGGTAGTACCGCTGCTTTCCCTTAATTTTTCCTGGGAACTTTCCCCGCCATGGTATTTAATGATTGAATTTAGACAAGCCAATCCACAATAATACTGGCTAATTTGTTTGGTAAATGTTTTTCGGATATGATTTAAATTCATGCCTTCTTGTTTTCCATGTTGATAATTGATTCTACAATTCCGACAACTTCTGTTGAATTATTCTTCTTTTCAAATTTTTGTTTCATTAGCCGGATATGGCGGATATAATAGTCGTAATTCGATTTTATATTGTCAATCTTTTTCGAAATTGCCTTAGGGCTATCTTTCCAAATCCGTCCCCGCAGGCCAAGCTGATGATACACAACCCGGGCAGAATTGCTTGAATGGTCGGCTTTCCGCGAAGGGGGATAAGCAATAACAGGGACTTCGTTTAGTACACACTCGGTTATGCTGTTAAGCCCCCCATGATTGATCATGACAGTGCAGTATTTTAATAAATCCTTTTGTGGTAACTTGTTAAACACAAACATATTTTGTGGAAGCGGCAATAAATTTGAATTGTCCAAATCATCACCGGTGCACAAAATGTAATAATCTTTGGGGTTCAGCAGGGCAACTTGTTTTATTTTACGATATAACCTTATTTTTTGCCTGGTGCAAAAATTAACCAGCATACCCAAAGAGCAATAAATTACCGAGGTTTTTTGTTTGAGAATTATTCGTTTCATCGCTACATAGCGTGTCCCTGCCAAATCATTTTCGTCTTTGGGAGAATCAATAAGCGGACCAACAGGGAAAACACCATTTCTGGGTTCTTGAGGAAAATCCAGGTCGGTTGCGGATAAAAGCAAGCGGGGTTTGGTTTGGAAATGGATACCACTTGCATCCTTTGGTATTTTTACTTCTTTGGGGTCAAACCCAAAGCCTTTGGCCAGTTTCCGGTAAACTGTCAAATCATCTTTTCCCCAATAAACCAACCGGTTTTTTAAAAAGAGAGAATAACGCCCAAAATGGCTCAGCCACCATAAAAAAGCTGTGTAAGGTTTACTGTAAAACCGGGTTGACGGAACAAATGCCGAGCTAAACGGAGGGGTATTGACCGCCTTCTCCGGATCGGGCATGGGGGTAAGGAAACCAACAGGAAGCCCCAACCTTCGGTAAAAAATTGCCTTACTGGCCACCGAATGTCTGTCCAGAAATGCAAAATCAGGTTTGATTATTGCCAGTTGCCTGTTAAATAATTCAAGGCTCTTGTTGACTTCTTCAAAACGTTCTTCCCGGCTTAATGACCTTCCTGTTTTCTTTACCTGTTGATACGGAACTACAATCCAGAAAGGGACAAAATAATATTCGAACCCATGCTCCTGAATAATCCCCTCCATTTTGGGGATTGACCCAAAAATAACCCGATAGCCATTCTCCTTTAATAGTTTGGCCATTTTAAATACCATAAAATGGTGGCTGCTGGTTGGGAAGAGCTCAATGAGGATTGTTTTCATTAATCGCGAAAATTTTAAAATAAGATGCAGTTAAAAAAGTACATTCCTGTTTGTTAAATCTCTAAAACCCTTTTTGTAACAGGTAAGTGTTTAGCTTTCCTCCAAGTTCCATACCCCAGGTTTGTGCAATTTGTATCGATTCTTTACCTATTTTAGTTGTACCCTCAGTTAATTTCTTACCGAGAGGTGACAGGTAAAACTCAATTAGTTTCTTGACCTCTTCATGTGAGAAATTTTTCTGATACAATGGGATCATTTTCTTGTTCAACTCTGCAATCTCAGCACTAAAAACATCCCGCCTCGCAGCTTCCCAAAATTCTTGAGGCACATTGGGTTTCATCATTTTATACTGTACAACCAGTTGGTCAAATGCTAAATCGTAATTGGCAGCACTGCCATTAACTTCTAATAGCTTTGCTACATCTTTTTCAAATTCTGAGTCTTGTGCATTGACAATAAAACATCCTATTATCATGAAGGCAATAAATAGAAATCTTTTCATTCGTGTATATTTTTAAATTTTAGTGGTAACTCATGTAACTCACATGGAATATAATCATGCTCCTATGTGATAATTTTATTACCATGCTCGTTTCATAATTAATAATTTTTAGTATTCGTTTATTACATTTAGAATTGCATCAATTTTTGTCTCTCCTGAATATTTTTTCAGGAGTTTGTGGTTTTTATAAATAAATACCGAAGGGATTATTGCTGTACCAAAGTATTTTTTGAATGCATAGTTTTTATCCAGTAAAAGATCAAAATTATTAAGTTCTGTTAAGTTGTTTTTTAGAACAAAATCTTCCAATCGTTTTATTGAATCGTCTGGTGTTACCATTAGAAGGTTTGTACCTTTAAACTTATCTGCATTAAATCCAATTTCACGGGCTTCGTACTGACAGTGCTCACATTCAGGGTGAAAATAAATGATAACCGTGGGTTGAGCCGGGTCAAACTCATCCAGGAATACTTCCTCCCCCGTTAAAGATCTGAAGCCGCAATGCTGTAAAGTCTGCACCTGCTCTTCAATCTCTTTTTTAAAAAGATAGGATTTATAGGTAAACTGTCCGAGAAAACCAATAATTGCCAAAACAATAAGACCGATAGCGTATTTGATCATTCTTCGCATCAGCTAAGATTTACAGTTAAGAACATAACAAACAACACCCATGTTAACAAACCAATACCATAGGATGAAGCAACTATCTTAAAGGTTTTACTCATTGGTTTTTCGATGATACCTGTTAACAACCAGGCAAGGGCAAGCCAGTAAATTAACTCGAACACATTGAGCAGGGACAATGGGTAAACAAATAGCGGGTCGATCAAACTACGGTCAAAAAGCTCCATTAGTGATAAGGGTTGGAATTGTAAATCTTCCAGGGTGTCCACCTCTTTAAAAAAGATTAAGATCACCAATTTTGCAAAACCAGCTGAAACAAAAGCAAAGTCGGCCAAGAGGGCTACTTTAAATAAATTCCGAAACCTGGTTTTGATATTTGCGATAAAAATCCCGGAAAAAAGACATATCGAGGTAAAACTTACACGCAAAAAAACGATCACCGGGATAAAGGCATAACCTAACCACTGCCATTTTTTTACCATATCCAACATATTGGTAATGCGTTCGGTTGCCAGTTGTTCCCCAAGGCTCAGATAATACAAATCATCAGAAACAAAAAGATAACTAACAGCCAATGCTAACAAAGCCGATAACCCGACAATAAAAAAATAGTACTGCCAGCCACTGAAGTTATTCAAATTTTTAATCATAAATCTAAATCATTAAAGTGTGGTTGAAACACTTTTCTACTTTGATGTAGTAATACAATGTCCAATAAATTATACTAGTTTATTCTTGAATATATATTTGAAAAAAACTTTTTCTTTTTACATGTAAAAAGAAAATCTGATATAAAAGGAACAATAACAATGATATCCACAGGAATATACTTTCATTGGCAACAACATTGTAAATTAATCCACCGATCGAAATTGTAAATAGAATAAGAAATAACAATTTATTATAAGAAGTTTTAATAACTATTTGAGTGTTGGGTTTTACGTTATCAATTTCTGTAGCACCCATATAGTAATTACGAACAATTACTTCAATTTTTAACTTTTTGTTGTTATCTATATTGACTAAAAGATCCTTATTTCTAACAACAATAAAACGTTGGTCGTTTATACTAACCCCATATTTTGAAAAATAGGTGATGATATCAAATTTACGTTTAAGAATAAGTTCCATACTTTCTTTTAAATTTATATGATAAAATAGAAGTATTCAAATCAGTAAAAACAAAAAACTACACCACATGCAATATAAGCCTAAAAGACTTCGTTTTTACCAAACTCTTTAAGAGGAAACGCCAAACACTATGCTAAAGGATATCTACAGATATATGAGACAAAGAGCTTATTTCTGGCGTTTCTCATAAAAAAAATATTAATATGCACCGGCAGCATATGCCAATCCAGCCATTGCTGTAACAACACAAGCAGCTCTTAATGCAAAAGCAGCTACAGGTACCCAAAAAAGAGCAAAAGGTCCAACAAGGCATATTGTAGCTACTGTATCTGCATCACTCCAGCCACCATGTACTTCTTCCATTCTTTCCAAACTCAATTCTTTCATAATATTTCGTTTTAAAGGGTTAAAAACTTAATTTTGTGAAAAAAAATAACCTTACACAAATAGGTATAATGAATACATATGTATAAGGCTGGCCCATTGAAAGATGGTAAGTTCCAACTCTTTGGCCGCACCGGCAGGCCATACCCGGCAGATTTTCCAGACCGGCAGGGTGTACAAAACCCGGTGCGGCCTACTTCACGAAACGGTTTAAGCTGTTACAAAATGCTATTCGCATAAGTTGTATTTTTAAATCAAGGTAACCTGAGTTCCACCAAAATCTACTTTTCTTCTTATGTCCTGTTCTTGCTTGTAGGGTGGACTTCATGGTATGAATGTATGCATGTTATTTTGCATATCAAAAGTATTGGTTATGTTTTAAAGCACAATCTAAATTAATCCCATAATCGAGGTTTTGACATTTGCAATAAAAACCCCGGAAAAAAGACATATCGAGGTAAAACT
>JANQII010000292.1 GCA_028282195.1 Prolixibacteraceae bacterium | reverse complement strand
ATTTTCCTTAAATAGCTGGTGCTATTCGCGTCAAATTCGCCTTGTCTAAACAAAAAATACATCATAATCATTCTGAAAAATAAAATTTAGACAGCTTCTGAAACAGTACCACCGGTACATAGAAAACAAAGCTTAAGCTAAACTTGTTTTTCGTGGTAATTGATTTGAGAATTTGGTCACCCCTCAGTCTGTCATTTGACTGACATGTGGATGTCTAAAAAGTAGACTTTATGAAGATTAAACTTACCCATTGAAAGCAATCTTTGTTTTACCCCTCCAAACCTCTCCTAAATGGGGAGGCTTAACGACTTTTGAAACGGTTTCAAAAAATGGAACCTTATATGGAAACGAGAAATTATTTTGACTACATGCTGAAATCGTTTCAAAATATTGAGAATTGCCCGTTTCAGTTTTTCATTCTACTTTTGTCGGGTCAAATAATAAGTGATTTTTTGAATTACTGAAGGATTGAATAAGTAGTATGAAAAAGGTAGTTATTGGTTTATCAGGTGGTGTTGACTCCAGCGTTGCGGCGTATCTGCTTAAAGAGCAGGGGTACGATGTAACGGCTTTGTTCATGATTAACTGGCACGACCGGACAGGTACACTTACCGGGCAGTGCACATGGGAAGATGATGCAATGATTGCCGAAATGGTGGCCAAAAAACTGGATATGCCTTTTCATATTGTTGACCTGAGTAAAGACTACAAAAAACGTGTGATTGACTATATGTTTGATGAATACAGCAAAGGCCGTACACCCAACCCGGATGTGCTTTGCAACCGCGAAATTAAATTTGACATTTTTCTGGATGAGTGCATGAAGTTTGGGGCTGATTATGTTGCAACCGGACACTATTGCAGAAAAGACAGTTTTTCGAAAGACGACAAAGAAATCCATCAGCTACTTGCGGGCGTTGATAATAATAAAGACCAAAGCTATTTCCTTTGCCAGCTTAACCAGGAACAGTTAAGTAAATCGCTCTTCCCTATCGGGCATTTGGAGAAACCGGATGTACGCCGTATTGCTGCTGAGCAGGATTTGCCAACTGCTACACGAAAAGATTCGCAGGGAATTTGCTTTGTTGGGAAAGTAGACTTACCCACCTTTTTACAGCAACAGCTTGAGCCCAAAACGGGAAATGTAATAGAAGTGCCTGCCCGGTTTATGGCGAAAAAGAAAAACGTAGAGAAAACACCTGATAATTTCCGAAAGCTTTGTTTTGCCTACCCGTACAAACCCTGGAATGGCGAGGTTATTGGCGAACACCGTGGGGCACATTTTTATACGGTAGGCCAGCGAAAAGGCTTAAACATTGGTGGCTACGAAAAACCACTTTTTGTTATCGGTACAGATGTGACACGTAATATTATATACGTAGGCGAGGGTGCCGAACATCCGGGTTTGTACCGCCCGGGATTATTTATTTCGAATGAAGAAACCCACTGGATTCGTGAAGACCTAAAGATGAACGTTGGCGAAACCCGCCAATATGATGTTCGGATTCGTTACCGCCAACCTCTTGAAAAAGCGACCCTTTACCAACAGGAAGAAGGCATTTATATGTTGTTTGATGATGAACAGCGTGGCATTACTTCCGGCCAATTTGCTGCCTGGTATAATGGCGATGAGCTGATTGGGTCTGGGGTGATTAGCTAGATGTTGGATACTGGATACTAGATACCAGTTACTGGATGCTTGCCCCATATCTGTCTTAACTTGATTCTTGTCTCTTGTCTCTTGATTCTTATTGTATTTAGTAAACTTTTGTTAACTTGGGCTTGCTAAATAAAAAATGAATGAATGCCCCATTTCAAAGAATTTGTCAATGAATTCAAATATGATACATAAAATAGAAGAAATAGGTTCAGAAATACACATACATTAAATTTCATGTTGAAAGTTTCTTTGAATGAATAAATAATGCGAATCAAGAGTTGAAAATCTTGCCTTTAAATCCGGATTTTCCTGAATATTTAGAATAAACCCTTGATTCACTTATTTTTATACAAGTACTTTG
>JANQII010000256.1 GCA_028282195.1 Prolixibacteraceae bacterium | reverse complement strand
GTAGTGGGTTTTTGAATTAACGTGTTACTCATCGGATGACTAAAGTGCTCAATATCAACAGAGTCATCCGATGAGTTTTTCAACGAAACTTTATGAACGCACTAGTATCTTGTTGACGAAGGAAAAAAGTTCCGCATAAGCGGAATGACCGATGACAAGTCTTAAGTCCCAGTATTCAGTTTATTATTTTATCCGGAAATCAGTACAAAGCTTCAGGCTATATGCTTCAGGATTTATTAATGACTGTTGGCAAGTACCTGGTAAATAGATAAAGATCCGGATCTTCATTCATTACGTTGCCAATGACAGATTCTTGTTCAGTTGTTTCAACGCTGTCAGGTTCTGTGAACGCTGACAGGTTTCGGGGAAAGACAAAGACCTGTCAGTGTGCTTGCACCTGAAAGGGTCTTATAAATAAAAACAAACCGTCATTTACTCATTGTGCCTAATAAAATTGAGGTTCTCGAAATGACAAGTATTCAGTATCGTTATTTCTGACTAAAATCAGCATAAAAAACAGTTTTAGAAAAAGGTTTTCAGGCATGTTTTTCATAAATTTGATAGCTGAGTATAGTAATTCGAAGCCAGAAACGCCATGAGACAAAGCCTGTTTTTATTAATCTTCTTTTTCCTGTTGGGAAATCAAATCCATGCCCAAAAGGTAGGATTAGTTTTAAGTGGTGGGGGAGCAAAAGGACTCGCCCATATTGGAGTGATTAGAGCACTTGAAGAAAACAATATTCCAATCGACTATATTGCCGGAACATCAATGGGAGCTATTATTGGCGGCCTTTATGCTGCTGGTTATTCAACCGATCAGATGGAAGAGCTTTTTAAGTCGGAGCAATTTGAGTTTTGGGCAACCGGCAAGATTCAGGAAGAATACCGCTACTTTTTTCGTAAGCTGGAGGATGACCCTTCGTGGCTAACGCTTGACCTGAAGAAGGAAGAAGATAAACTTAAGATTCTACCGCCAACCAATATTATTCCCGAGGAGCAGATGGATTTTGCCTTTATGGAGATGTTTGCGTCAACCAACGCGGTTTGTAATTACGATTTCGACCAGCTTTTTGTTCCTTTCCTGTGTATTGCAACGGATGTGTACAACAACCGGGAGGTTGAGTTAAGAAGTGGTGATTTGGGGGAGGCAATTCGTGCTTCAATGACTTTCCCGTTGTATTTTAAACCTATTGTAATAGACAGTACGCTGGTTTTTGACGGTGGAATTGTAAATAATTTTCCGGCCAGGAACATGATTGAGCAGTTTAAGCCAGATATTGTTATTGGACATAAAGTTGCAAACAATGCACGCCGCCCTGATGAAGATGACGTAATGGCCCAGCTGGAGAACATGATCATGCACAAAACCGATTATGAAATTCCGGTTGATAAGGGAATACTTCTTGAGACAACATTTACAGACATCAATCTGCTTGATTTTGATAAGATTGATATGATCAATAGCGATGGCTATGAGACCACTATTGCAATGATGGATAGCATTAAGTCAAGAATATCAAGGGAGGCAATGGAAAAAGAAGTACAGCTCAGGCGGGAATCGTTTAATGAACGTAAGCCCGAGCTATTGTTTCAGAACGTGCAGGTAGAGGGCGTTACTGATGCCATGCAGCGCAAGTACATTATTCAAAGCGTAAAGCACAGCCGGAATGTGATTAACCTCCGGGAATTAAAAAAAGAATATTTTAAGCTGGTTGCTGATCCTCAGATTGAAGCGATCAGGCCTGTTTCCCTTTTTAATCCTGAAACCGGTTTTTTTGATCTTCATTTTAAAGTGAAACAAAACAAGCCTTTTGAATTTAAGTTTGGTGGAAATGTTTCTACAAAGCCAATTAACCAAGGCTTTTTAAGTATGGATTATCTGTTTTTTAATCATCGTGCGTACACTTTAAGTTCGAATATCTATTTTGGTCGTTTCTATAGTTCTATCAAGTTTGGTGGGCGTATTGATTTTCCTACCAGATTGCCATTTTATCTATCAGGTTATTTGACGCTTAACCGATGGGACTATTTCTCGAGTTCCAATGAGTTTTTCTTTGAAGATGTTCGAACACCATTCATTATTCAGGAAGAATCAAATTTTAGCGTTGAGATGGGGTTCCCACTTTGGACCAGGGGTAAGTTAAAGTTTGGTGCCAGTTATTCTGATGCGATGGATGAGTATTATTTGAAAGAAAAAGTTTTGCAGTCTGATGTGGCGGATGAAACAACGTTTGATGCCTTTGCCAGTCAGGTGTGCCTTGAGAAGAACTCATTAAATTATAAACAGTTTGCAACAGAAGGGATTGCTTCAGGAGTGTCATTTACCTACGTAAATGGTACTGAAAAGAATAAACCCGGTTCGACTGAAAATAGTGGCATGTTTGAGAAAAGCCATCGTTTCTATATTCTGAAGGGAAATTACGATAAGTATTTTCGGTTAGGAAAGAAGTTTACTCTTGGTTTTTTGGCTGAAGGTGTTTACAGTAATAAGAAGGTTTTTAATAACTACCGCTCAACTGTTTTATCGGCACCGGCATTTACGCCAACGCCATACAGCCAAACACTTTTTATTAGTAATTTCAGGGCAACCAAATATGTTGCGTCAGGTTTAAAATCAATTGTAAAACTTAACGATCAGCTTCATTTGCGGTTGGAAGGTTATGGTTTTGTTCCTGTACGGGGTATAAATATGATAGCCGACTATAAAGCGGATTATGGCTCAAAAACTTACCAAACTTTAAAGCTAATGGGCTTGGGAGGTTTGGTATATCATACTGCACTGGGACCAGTTAGTTTAACGGTAAACTATTTTGATAAAGAAAGTACCAATCTTTATGTGGTGTTTAGTTTCGGTTATGTGCTTTTTAACAAAAGAGCTTATTAACGTTTATGATTGGTCATGTTGGCTGGCAATTCAAACGAAATTTCAACCACCCCTTTAAATTCTCCCTTTTCCATCCAGGGTGTTTGGTAGATTTGCTTTTTCACACCATTCTTTTCGCTTGTATAGGCATGATGAATGGGTTCCTCAAGCATTCTTCGTAAAAATGATCGTGCAGGTTCAGGATGACAGTCTATTAAGCTTTTACCCATCAAATCATCGCCACCGTACTTGTTGAATTGTTTCTTCGAGATGTCGTTCATATAAACAACAATTCCTTTACGATCACACACTGTAACTGCACCGTTAAATTCATCTGTCCAGTTCATGGTTATGATTTTTTCTGATAAAAGCGAATCCAGTCAACAGTAAAGCGATGTGGAAGCTTGTTTGTTTTCTTAATTACCAAGGAAGCAAGATTAATATGCAAAGGTGCTTCAGGAACATTTGATTTCGTTTCAAAAACTTCTTTACCATTGATTTTCCAGGTCAGTTTGCCTTTTTCCCATTCCAAACGGAAAATGTAAAACTTATTCTTTGACAAGCCATTTATTGATTCCGATTCTTCAGTATTCCCATTAATAAGACCCACCCGGTTAACAGCACCCGCCTCAAGAAGGTTTACCCGACCCGTTTCATTTTCATTTCCAAGATATACAACATCTACAAGTTCTTTCAGCGGTTCATATTTAATTTTAGCTTCAACAATCCCATATTCTGCCTGAAAGTTATGACCGGTTGAAACTAAGCCAGAGCTATAATGCAGTTCTTCCTCATTGAAGCCGGTCGGGGCATTCCACACCAACGATTTTGTACGCTCGTTATATACGTGTATTTGCAAATTACCATGCTTCATTTTAATGTTTTCACCATCAGTAAACCCTTGTAAATCCCCAGTGTGAGAAAAGTTGCGGCCAACAGTTTTTTCAGCCCAGGGAGAAAGGGTTTGCCATTTCGATTTATCCAGTTGGTGGTCCTTAAACCTGTCTTCAAAAACGATTTCCCAGTCTTTGTAAAAATCAAGCAGGTTTGTATCTACATAACTCATATATTTCACCAAATGTGGCCTTTTCATCATTTCAATATACAACTGCTCTTTCTGGTATTCATCCGTTTTTTCCCATTTTTTATCATCTTCCAGATAAGCTTTTCGTTTTAAGTATTCTTCAGATTCAACGGTGGTTTTTAGTTCCTCATATCTCTTTCGAATCTCAGATTGATCGAGATTTTGATAGTTTTTGTAAGCAGAAGATTTGGGGTATTTAAAGTAGAAACGAATATCATCAGATGTTGCCAGTTTCTTATATTCCTGAGACTTATTAAAAACTTCTGTTTTTTCAAACTTCTGTTTGTCTTTTAAATAAGCAACACGATTTTTAAACGCTTCGGAGTTTACCTCTGAAGATAACTTTTCGTGTTTCACAGGTAAATCTGTTTTTGAAATTTCAGTATAATTCCGGTAAGCTTTACTCTTTTTGAATTTAACGTTTTTAATATAATTAGAATCAGATTTAAGTTGCTTAAGTTCTTTCTTTTCATCTTTATTTAGCTGTCCTTTTTTCTCCAGTTCTGCACCCTTTTTATTCAAATCGGAACCTTCAAACTTATTTAAGGCTTCCAGCTCATTGCTGTCTTTCAAAGCAAAGAAGTCTTTCAGTTTTTTATTCTTTTGGAGTTTCTGAAGTTCTTTTGTTTTTGCTTCTTCAGAAGAACCTTTGAAAAGCTCTTTAGCATACTTTTCTTTTTCTGACTTAAATGAACCATCTTCCATAAATGATTTTAGTTCATTGTATTGTTTCAATTTTTCACTTTCTTTTATAGCATAATACTTCTTTAATTCTGAAGAACCTGAAGTTAAGTAATACTTTGCCAGCTTTTTGTTTTTGTGTAGTTTATCGTATTCTTTCAGTTGTGCTTCTTCCGGGCTTCCTTTAAAACGAAGCTCCGTAAGCTCTTTTTTGGTCTTCAAAAAGCTTTCAGATTTGATAAACCCTTCCAGCTCAAGAAAACTTTTTAGTTCGTCGGACTTCTGAACAGTAACAAATTCCTGATAATCGTTCTCCAATTTTTCTTGTTCAGCTTCATATTTAGAAGTATTCTTAATTCCACCAAAAGTGCTGAGAAAAAACATTTTAGCTGACATGACGGTAATAATTTAGTGTTCGGCTATTAAAACCTAAAAATAACAATAAAAAATATACTTCATTACTTTTTTCAAGTTCTCCAATAAAAAGATTAATTTCATCACCAATTATACGTTATAAAGACAGCAATATGATAGGGAAAAAATTAATCATCCAGTTTGTTCTGGTATTAAGTTTACTTTTTTCAGGCATTGTTTCTGCTCAAAATTTCTTTAATACTGATTATGACCCTAATAAAAGCTACATTTTGCTTGCACACCCCACCGTTCAAAACATAAAAACAGTTCAATATCTTATTGAAAATCAAATATGGTTTGTAGGGGAAACTGAATTTATCGGGATTTATTTTTATTCTGAAAATTACGATTACAACAAATCTATTCGATATATTCGTGATAATGAGTTGGAGACATTCCATCTTCAGCGCCTAACCGGAACATTCTTTTTGGAAAGCCTTTATGAAGAAAATGATTTCTCATCCAACTTCAATGTAATGTTTGAACAGTCAAAAGGATTGATTCTTTTTGGGGGACCGGATATTCAGCCCGAGGCTTACGGAGAAGAAAATACCAAATCGATTGTTACCGATCCCGATCGTCATTTACTGGAACTTTCATATGTTTTTCATTTGTTAGGTGGAAAACAGAATCCTGATTTTGTGCCATTGCTGGAAAAGAACCCGCGTTATTTTGTTATCGGGTTCTGCCTGGGTATGCAAACAATGAATGTGGCAACTGGTGGTACCATGATACAGGATATACCGCTGGAGTTATATAATTTAACTGATACTACAGCTATTGTTGAAATGGACCAAGATAAGCTTCATCGGAATTATTGGCAGGAGATTTTTGATAGTGAGCAGCTAATGAGTGTAAACTTTCATCCGTTAAAGTTGAATGATGATGGCTTTTTCAGGAAAGAGATTAAATGGAAACAGCCAGTTTCCCCACCGGTTCTTAGTTCACATCATCAGGCCATAGAAAATATTTGTGAGGATCGCTGGGAGGTTACTGCTACGTCAGTTGACGGAAAAGTTATTGAGGCAATACGCCATAAAAAATATCCTCATGTTTTCGGTTTTCAGTTTCATCCGGAAGTGCCTGCTTTGTATGAAAATATGGACTCGCTGCGTTTTTCTCCAAGTGATCCGTTACGTTCATATCATCAACGAATTGGTAAAGCAGGTGTGAAATTTCATAAAAACATCTGGAAGCGTATCACCAAAACTTTGGATTAAGATTTTAAACGATCAATCTCTATTAGCTAATAACCAGTTTCTAGTAGGGGGGGTGAATTTACGTGTCACTCATCGGATGACTAAAATACTCAATATCAGCAGAGTCATCCGATGAATTTTTCAACGAAACTTTATGAACGCACTACTAGCCACAGTCTCAGTCGTAGTATGCAGTTTGCAGTCTTTCCTTAAATTAGGATCTAGTAACCAGCATCCAGCACTCCGTATCAAACTATTTTGTTATCTTAACTGTTGAAATTCATACACTTGTTCAATAATGAAACATCTTTATACTGAAATAGATATCAATGCACCTGTTGAGAAAGTCTGGGATATTTTACTGGATTTTGAACACTATCCGGATTGGAACCCATTTATAAAATCTATTGAAGGTAATGCCGGGGTCGGTGATCGTTTAAAGGTTATCATTCATTCACCTGATTCAAGTCCGATGAAGTTTACCCCGGTTTGCCTTAAGTTAGAGAATAAAACCGAGTTTCGTTGGGTAGGGCGACTTTTAATACCAGGCATTTTTGATGGTGAGCATATTTTTCAGTTAAAAGAAATGATTGGCGATCAGACGCGTTTTATACAACGTGAAAAATTCAAAGGCATTCTCGTTCCTTTCTTTTGGAGAGGTTTAAAAACCAAGACCCGCAAAGGATTTCAACTAATGAACGAGAAAATTAAAGAGCTTGCTGAAGCTGATAATTAATAACCTGAGCCTAATAATTTAAATCGAACTCTGGTTAGTACTATTCTTCTAATATAAACTGAACAGTTAAGTATCCAAAGTTATTTTCAAAATAAGGTTCTGGTTTTTTATTTTCCTGAAATGGAGAAATGGAGTCGCCAAAAGTTTTGTTGTATTCTTCAATCATTTTTACATCATAAGGATAATAAGATGGGTGATTGGTTGTTAGCCATATAATACCGCTACTTTTTGCTTTAACCGTATTTAATCCATTTTGTAACCTGATAATGTCTTCTGCCTTAGGTTTCACTTTTACCTTTGCATTTTTATTGGCTACTTGTAAAAGTAGTTGGCCATAGTTTGCCTGGGGTAGAATGTTGAGTTTTTTCTCGGTAGCGAAAGTTGTTCCTTTTTTTATTCCGGAAGCAGACAACATTTGACTCATTGTATCATTATCAAAGGCCTGTATTTTATCGTCATAATAACTTCCTGAAACGATGATTTTGAATTGATCACCTTCTTCAACTTCAACCGAAGTATTTTCCCATATTTTATTTGTAGAATGTGACCAAACCAAAGATGTTTGTATTTGGTGGGTTCCTTGCCTGGAATTACTTTTTGTTAGCCCAAATTGATCGTTTACAAAATACCCACCAACAATAAGAGTAGCTACTAAAATAGTATAAGCCCTGAACCGGGGGTAATTTTCTTGTGAAAACAGGTTTGAAATACTCATGCTATTCTGTTTTAAAAAGAGAGTCAATTTTTTTCTTGCCCCTTAATTTTCTTTCTAATCTTCTTTTTTGTCGTTGTTGTTTTTTTGTAAGGGCCACACCTTCTTTTTCAAGTTCAGCGAAATGTTCAAGTCTGTTTATTTTGTCCTCTTGTCTTTCATCTTTCCTGTCTTGCCGGCGTTCCCACTTTTCCTGTCTGAATTCACGACGTTTTTGGCGATCTTCTATTTTCATGGCCAACTCCTCGGTCATTCTCCTGGATTCACGGGCATCAACGATTTTTTTGGTTACGTTGGGGGCTACTTTTTCTAAAGAACGCCCGGCTATGTAACCTCCTACACCAATTTCAAGCAAAGTCCAGAACCTGTCGGGAAGGTCAAACTCGGAGAAATACAAAGGTGATCCATCGTACTGAACATGGAATGCGGCTAATATTACATTGATAAGATGAACCAGGAAGTATTGGTAGATAATAATTCCACCAAAGCATAACATTAAAAGAGGACGCCAGCTTCGTTGAAGCCAGTTGCCGTTTATTTCTCCTTGTAAAGCGGTTGATTTAGCTTTAACCAGTTCAATCTCTACATCAGCAGCTTTATCATAAATGTCTTTTTGGATTTCTGCAAGTTCATCTCTGATTTCAGCCAGTTGATTGTCATTCTTCATTCGCTCATCTTTGGATGTGACCAGCTTATCAAAAGAGTCCAGAACACCTTTTAAAGATTCGCCTATTCCTTTAATTATTGCTCCTGCTGCCATGTTTTATGCTTTAGTATGTTTATAAACTGTTTTACCATTTTCCAGACTAGCGACAGTTACCCTTTGTCTGTTTTTTTCTTTCGAAACGTAACTGACATGCACCCATTCCGGCTTTTCCTTATCGCCATATTCCCAGATGAGCTGATCAAAGTCAAATTCTTCTAAAATCAGATAAAACAGATCACTATTGTCAAAATCATCATACCAACCATCCAAATCTAAATCAATAGCCTGTCCTTTGCAATGTTGTGAGTTACGACTGCCTTTTATGATGCTGTTCAATTCTTTTGACCGGTAGCCGCTGGAAATAATTAGAGGTGTGTCTTCACCCCGATCAGCAGAAACAGCTGATCTTAATGGTTCAAAAAGTTCTACAGCCAGGGTTTTAAGGCTTTTTAAGTGCTCTTCTGTAGGGATATTGTCAATACCATTACGTAAAGCAGTTTGCGATTTGCTTATCTCGGCTACACTTAGATGTTCTGAAAGTTTGTTTATCATCTGACGTTATTAAAATGTTAATGCAGAAGTGGAATAGCATTTATAATAAAAGGATTATAATCTATTTGTTTTAGGTCTGTTCTTAAACAAGAACAGATTAAAACCTACACAAATTATGACTTTTGAATTAGAAAAGAAAGAAAATTTATTATAAATAGTGTTTTGCACTTATTTTCTTTTCAAAAGAGGTAGCATGCTTGCCAATCCACTTAATAAATAACCCAGGCCAGTTAAAGCTAATGCAAGGTTCAGACTAAAATGATCAGTAATATATCCTAAAGCGGGGCCAATAATTGCAAAGTTAATTCGTATAATGAAATTTCTGACAGAAAGTATTGTTGCTCTTACTTTCGGATCGGTGTACTGGTTAATGTAATCTTTTAAGATAGGATGTGCCACACCTCTAACCAGATAAAAAAAGAAGAGTAACGATATGGCGGCCAGGCTTATTTCAATGGCCGATAAAAAGTATCCCAGGCTTAATAAAACGACAATTCCTAATAAAGAAAATTTTCTTCCAAGCTTACGTTCTACTTTGTATGAAAAGATGGCAGAAAGCCCTACCGAAAGATTTAGTAAAGTCCACATTAAACCAAAAAGGCTCAATGGTAATCCTGCTTCTTGAAAATAGGGTTGCACAAACCAGGCAAAGGTAAGTGAAGCTGTACCCGTGAACGATGAGGTAAGCAGTGCTGCCCTAAGCAGTGGGTTTGTAAATGAGTTTCTAACCGTTACTAAAATATCTTTAAATCCCAGTGCAACTTTTTTGATGTGTACATCAGGTTCCTTTAAAAAGAATGCTGCAGGTATGGCAATGGAGGCAACTCCAAACTGTACGAAGAAAGGCCATCGTAGGCTGATTGTTGCCAGCAAACCCCCCAGTACCCCTGCAATTGCTTCAGCAAAGTTTCCCGATGATGTTATCCAGCCTTCATGTTTAATGTACTCTTTTTCCTTTTTTGTAGCTTTTAACGAATCGTAAAGCATTGCAGAGTCTGCACCTGAAACAAAACTATGTCCGATGCCGAGCACAATCTCTGCTAGTGCAAAAGCCCAAAAACCATATGAAAAACTATACATGGCAAAACCTGTTGCTGCCATAGCACCACCAAGTAGTAAGGTTTTTCTCCGCCCCCAAACATCAGCCAGGTAACCAGAAGGTATTTCCATGACCACAATCGCAATTGAGTAAATGGATTTTAGAAGAAAGATATCCTGCATGCTTAGGCCATTATCCTGATAAAAAATCACAACAACGGGCATAACCAGGTTAAACCACTTGGCAATTTTAATCAAATAGAGGTTCAGGATATTTTGTGATAGCTTTTTCATACGCTGCAAAAATAGAAAAAAGTTAATATTGAATTAATTTTAATTTTTTGCAATGATTTTGAGCTTTCACCCTGTATTGAGTAGGGGTGTTCTGGTTTTTTGTGTCAGATTTGTCAGCCTGGGGTTGTTTGTGATTGGGGTTATTATGTAATGATGTGAAAGACAAAAATCAATAAGAGTGACAGGGTGTTGGTTTTCTTTCAAAATGTCAGTTTTTCTATAAAAAATGAATAAAAATGATATTTTTGTTGCGAAGAAATTATTAATTGTAAAATACCGGGTGACCGGCACTAAAAATTGAAAATCAATGAAATTATATTTTCCAGAGAATTATCAGTCTCATCTGGACTTAAGACAGACAGAAAAGGCCATTAAACTGGTCAAAGACTTTTTTCAGCAAGATTTATCTTCAGAATTGAAACTAAGTAGGGTTACTGCCCCTCTTTTTGTAATGAAAGGAACGGGAATTAATGATGATTTGAATGGAGTTGAGCGTCCGGTGGCTTTTCCTGTTAAAGAACTGAATGATGATGTAGCAGAAGTCGTACAATCTTTGGCGAAGTGGAAGAGAATGACTTTGGCTGATTTAGAAATTGAAGCTGGATATGGTTTATATACGGATATGAATGCTATTCGTCCTGATGAAGAGTTGACCAATATTCACTCGCTATATGTTGATCAGTGGGATTGGGAACGTGTAATAACCAATGAAGAGCGTAACCTTGATTTCCTAAAAAAAGTAGTCCGTAAAATTTACAGTGCCTTGTTGCGTACGGAGTTTTTTGTATATGAGCACTATCCGCAAATTAAGCCTGTGCTTCCTGAAGAAATTACATTTATCCATGCTGAAGAACTGGAAGCAAAGTATCCTGATTTAACTTCAAAAGAACGCGAAAACGAAGTGGCCAGGGAATTTGGTGCTGTATTTATTATTGGTATTGGTGGTGCATTGCCTGGTGGTGAGATTCATGACGGACGTGCTCCTGATTATGATGACTGGTCAACTCCAAATAGTAAAGGCTACAAAGGGCTTAACGGTGATATCGTAATCTGGAACCCTGTGCTTCAGAGTGCATTTGAGATTTCTTCTATGGGTATCCGTGTTGATAAAGAAGCATTGCTTCGTCAGTTAGAAATTACTGGAAATGAAGAACGTAAAGAGCTCTATTGGCATCGGCGTTTGTTGAATGATGAACTTCCGCTTTCAATTGGCGGTGGTATTGGTCAGTCACGTATTTGCATGTACTTCTTACGTAAAGCTCATATTGGTGAAATCCAGTCGAGTATTTGGCCGGATGAGATGAAAGAACAATGCAAAGAAAACAATATTCACCTGGTATAAAGGCTTTCTAAAAGTTAAAGAAGAAATTTTTTTATTTTCCCGAGCGTGCTTTTGATATTTTTCTATCTTTGCAACCGCTTAGAGGATGCCCCGATAGCTCAGTTGGATAGAGCAACAGCCTTCTAAGCTGTGGGTCGTGGGTTCGAATCCCGCTCGGGGTACAGTTTGATAATTAGAGAGTTAGGTTTTTTATCTGGCTCTTTTTTTATTCCCTAATACTAACAAAATAACTAACAATTAGGATTTTAGTATTAGTTGTTACTACCCAAAGCCTCAAATATTACAAATTGAAGCTTTAAATGTCATATTTATTACAAAACAACCAACTTGTTTTTTGTTTGTGTTGTGCTGAAATAAAGCCGTACAAGGGAGTTTTATTTTTAGATGGGTAAATGGTTATACCGTAGGCTGATCGTCTGTTCCTCGCAGTATTTCAATGCTATAAATTGCTTTTTGTTATTGATAATTGATCTTGCTTTTAGCAATGAATTAACCCCCTGAGGAAAATGTCAGCACATTGACGCCCCCATGAGCAAAAAAGAGTTTTCTTTTAGTTTGATGGAGGTGCTTTTTGTTTGGTTAAGTACCTTGGGGTAGGTGGTAGCACAGAAGTTGTTTGAATTTGAAAAGACTAATTTTGTTAAGTTAAATCAAATATCTTACTAGTTATGATTATCCATATCGAAAATGAAAACTTTCAAGGGTTAACATTAGATGAAAGAAGAGATTGTGTGTTAACATTAGTACATGCATTACTTTCGGATAATAAAATGCCGAACTCTACAGATTCTTTTCAGCGCAAAGGAGGAATTTCGATAAAGACTGAAGATCTTCTTGAATATCATCAGAAGCCTTCTGGTATTTGGAGAAAATCTCAAGAATAGCAGGTGATGAAGTATATCGAGGAATGATTTTTTGTGAAATAACAAGAAGTTCATCATATAAACCACGCACTAATTTAGTTAAATCGCTGTCAGATATTATAGCATCTGACTTTTTTATCTGGTATTTACTTACATTGGTAACTATAAGAAGTCCTGGTTTTATAGCATTTAAGGACAGTTTGCAGTTGATTTGAAGTTTATTGTTCTTTTTATCATCACTATCAAATGTTGGATAACCTTCATCTAAAGATGTTATTAGGTTTATACTACTTATTGAAGAGGTTCTTAATTGCAGTTCAATATCCGATTCACAACTGTGCCCTGTTGTAGTTCCAATTTTAATTAATTCCATAATACTAGGTATTTAGAGAATGCAATTTGATTTAATAATTTATGACTGGTATTCTTTTATTAATCGTTCTTGCTCTTCTTTGGGAAGTTTTGCCAGTTTTAGTTTCTGATTCAAACTTATTCGTCTCTTTTTTGTTGGTTCGTGGTCTTTCTTTGTCAGATTTATATTTCTTATCATAAGTAAAAAGATGTAGCATGTTCCGAATGAAACCAAACCTGCATATTCTTGAGCAAAACGGACACCCGTTCTTGCTGAAAGCGGACACCAATTCCTGTTGATTCCGGACAAGGATTCTTGTTGAAAACGGACACCCGA
>JANQII010000142.1 GCA_028282195.1 Prolixibacteraceae bacterium | reverse complement strand
CTATTTAAGGAAAATTCAACGCAGGATAACCGAAACCAGCCTGCCGGCTGGCAGGTAAGACGCATAATAAAATAAAAGGATAATTTCCTAACAGTTACTAAGGGTTTTTGGTGCAGGAAGCGGCCCTTCATGGTGCTCTTCTCTTTCGATTTGAATGGTAGATATTTGAGTTAAAACCGCTTGAACTAATTGTTCCTTATTATCAATATTTTTGAAAATTTCAGGATTAGATGTTTCAATATCATCAACTAATCTTTGAACAATTGTTTCATTAGATTCCTTCTCTTGTTTGGGGGCATGAAATAATTCCTTATTCATGGGGTATTGCTAAGGTAGATCTGCGAATATCTTTCCCGATTGTTTCCCAATCTCTTTTCAAAGCTTTATTATCAGCTTCAATATTGTTTCTTGAATAACTATAATCAAAATAATCACCGGAAATATTAAAAATTGATCCCATTCCAATAATAAAGCTTGATGGACAATATAATCCCGAAGATTGATCTATTTTTTTTGTGAAGTAATATTTTTTTATCATTAATGTCAGATTTTTACATATTAAACAGGCAAAAGGTTAATAGGTTTATTTACTGAGAAAGCACTGCAAAATATGGATTTACATTGGCAAATATATTTGATTGGATTTCTACTTACAAGTTTTAAAGATTAAATATTTTAAATCTTCGTTAACCTTAACCTGAAAATTAGTTATAGGTTAATATTTGATTTTCTTAAAAGTTATTGTGAAGTTCTAAATATTATTTTTGTAGAATGATCGGAAAAAAGAAAGCCATAACGTTTTTTAGTCTACTGGTAAACTTCTTGCTATTTTCAGTTTTAGCAATTGCACAGATTAGCATTGACGCCAATAAGCTACAACTTGCTAATCGCTACTATAACGACAAGGAGTTTGAAAAGGCTGCCGTTTTATACAAAGAAATTTTTGATCAATCAAAAAGTCAGCACTATTTCAATTACTTTTTGAATTGCCTGATTGAGCTTAATGATTTTGAATCAGCAGAAAAGGCTATCAGGCAGCAATATCGTCGATCAAGAGATGCAAACTTGTTGGTTCAATGGGGATATTTGTACAAGTTGCAAAACCGTTTGCAGGAATCAACGGATAAATATTCCGATGCGGTAAAAAACTCACCTCCAAATAAAACAGGAATTGCCACCCTGGCAAATACCTTTGTTTCAAGGCGTGAATTTGAATGGGCTGAGAAAGTATATTTGCAAGGACGAAAAATACTTGCCAATGAGACTTTTCACTACGAGTTAGCACGTATTTACCATTATCAGCGAAACTTTGAACGTATGCTGGATGAATACCTGGATATGCTCAAGGCTGATGATAAAACCATAACCCGGGTGCAAAGTGGTATTCGTTCCGCTTTTCGGGCTGATACCCAGAATTCACTTCCTCCAATTTTTACAACAATCCTGTTAAAAAGAATTCAGGCAACTCCTGATGTGATAGCATATAATCGTTTGTTGATCTGGCTTTTTATTCAACGTCAACTTTATCAGCAGGCATTTAAACAAGCAGTTGCACTCGATAAACGAAAAGGTGATGAAGAATCTACCATTATGATGGTTGCCCGGTCGGCCGCAAATAATCAGGATTGGAATTCAGCACTTGAGGCTTATGATTATTTACTGGGAAAAACGTTGTCTGGCAATTTACTTCTTGAAGCCCGACTTGGTAAAATGATGCTGCTGGTTGAACAGTTTGAAAAGAAAGCTTCAGGGTACCTACCTGCGGAAAAGTTGGAAAATGAATTCAGCCAAACATTTCAGGAATTAGGTTATCGAATTGAAACAGCAAACATGATCGTTGCTTTTGCTCATTTTCTGGCATTTTACCGTGATAAAGCTGATGATGCATTGTTACTTCTTGAAGAAGGCATGAAAATACCGAAACTTCCGGCTGCATTTCGGACTAAGATGAAGAATGAGAAAGGCGATATTTTTGTTTACAAGGGCGATCAGTGGGAGGCGGTTCTGATTTATTCTCAGGTTATTGAAGAAAACCGGAATAATAGTTTGGGGGATGAGGTGAAGCTGAAAAAAGCGCGTTTGGCCTATTATATGGGAAATATGAGTTGGGCACAGGCACAGCTGGATGTGATCAAGGCCAGTACTTCCAAGCTGGTTGCAAACGATGCGCTGGAGCTATCCATATTTATCAGCAATAATACAAGCCTGGATACGACAGAAGTGCCCATGCAAATGTTTGCAAGGGCTGATCTTCATTTATTTCGAAACCAGGCTGAAAAGGCTGAGTTGGTTTTAGATTCTATTTTGAATCAATACAGCTATCATAGCTTGTTGGATGATGTTTATCTGCGCAAAGCAAAACTTAAAGTTATGCAGGGGCAGCATGAAGGCGCTGCAACTTATTTGGAAAAAATAGTTTCTGATTATTCTTATGATTTACTTGCAGATGATGCGCATTTTTTATTGGCTGAAGTAAAAGAGCAGCACCTGCTGCAAGTTGAAGAAGCAAGTAAGCTTTATAAAAAGATATTGGTACAATACCCGGGGAGCGTGCATGTGGTTGAAGCCCGTAAACGATATCGTAAATTGAGGGGGGATGACATTGAGTAAAGGAAAATCACAAAAGCAAGCTGTTTTATTGGCGCTGGCTGCAGTTTTGTTTTGGTCTACTGCCGCATCAGCTTTTAAACTGGCATTTCGGGGTTTAAACCCCTGGCAATTGATTTTTATTGCTTCAATTGTAAGCTTGCTTTTTTTCTTCTTGGTAATGGTTTTCAGGGGAAAATTAAACTTGCTTTTTGACATTTCGAAAAAGGATATACTTCAATCAGCCCTTCTGGGTTTGCTGACCCCCTTTGCTTACTATCTTGTTCTATTAAAGGCATATGAACTTAATCCGGCACAGGTAACCCAGGCTTTAAATATGGTTTGGCCAATTAGCCTGGCGTTGTTATCGGTGCCTTTATTAAAGCAAAAAATTACGGTTAGGAACATTTATGCCGTTTTGATCAGTTTTGTAGGAGTGGTTTTTATTGCTTCACAAGGGGGTATTGAAGGGTTCTCAAAAACAAACCCAACCGGTGCGGTTTTGGCTCTTATGAGTAGTGTTATTTGGGCTTTGTATTGGATTTTGAGTGTAAGAAGTAAGAAGGATAAACTGATTGTTATGTTTTGGAATTTTGTTTTTGGTACAATTTATCTGTTGTTATTTGGCTTTGCTGAATTCAAGCAAAATTTTTCATTCAATATTGATAATTCGTTTGGGGCTGCTGTTTATGTTGGCATTTTTGAACTGGGAATTACTTACCTGATTTGGATGAAAGCTTTGGAGAAAAGTGAGAATAATGCGGCAACAGGCAATTTCATTTTTCTAACCCCGTTTTTATCATTAATATTTATTTACTTTATTTTGAATGAGACAATTTATGGTACTACATTTGTAGGTTTATGTCTCATCTTAACTGGGATTTTTATACAACAAATTAGAAGAAAGCATGATACGATTAGAAAGATATAATTATTGGAAATTATTGAGCATTGCCTTGATATTGTTTCTGGCATTTTCTTGTTCAAAAGATGATGACATTATACAAGATGATCCACCTCCGAATAATCAAGAACCGGTAAAAACCAGTAAAACGTTTATTTATGACACTTTCAAAGATAAATACTTTTGGATAGAAGAATTACCGGATTTAGATCCTAATACATTTTCAACAGATAATGACTTAGTTAATGCTTTACGATATAAAGAACTTGATCGTTGGAGTTTTGTAACAGACCTTGATGAGTATTTAGCTTTGTTTCAAAATGCTCAGACAAAAGGATTTGGTGTGAGAATGGCGTATATCCCAGTTGTTGGAGATGGAGATCATCGGTTAATGGTAGGTTTTACATATGATAAGGCACCGATGGGGTTAGCAGGTGTTAAACGTGGATGGGAGTTTTTTAAGATTGATGATAAACCTATTGCGAACTTTCCTGACTATAAGTCTATTCTTGCTGAATTTGATACTGATAGTGAAGTAAAATTTACCTTCATTACATTAGAGAATGATACCGTAGATCATTCAATGACCAGAACCGATTATGAAATTAATACAGTACTTCATAAAAGTGTACATGATGTTGATGGTAGAAAAGTTGGGTATTTAGTTTTTGAAAGTTTTTTAGCGGAACCTTCAGTAAATGCTTTGGAAGATGCATTTGAGTTTTTTGTTACTGAAAGTGTTGAGGAATTAATTATTGATTTGAGATATAATGGTGGAGGAAGCGTAAATACAGCTTATCATCTTTTAGCACAAGTGGGAGGTAGTGATGTTTTAAATAAAAACTTACTGGTCGCTTACATTTATAATAGTAAACGTTCATCTGAAAATCAAGGACTTTATCTTGGTGAAAATTATCCTGTTAAAAATTGGGTAAATCTTGATCGGTTATTTTTCATTACAACTGAAAGTTCTGCTTCAGCCAGTGAAATGGTGATTAACTCAATGCTGCCTTACAAAGAAGTAAAACTTATTGGAGAAAAGACCCATGGAAAACCGGTAGGTATGGAGCCTGAAGCAGACTCTCTTTTCAACCTTTTAGTTGCTCCAATTTCATTTCAATTGGTAAATGCAGATATGGAGGGGGATTATTTTAGTGGGATTCCGGTTGATTATGAAGTGGACGATGATGTCTTCCATGCCTGGGGCGATCCGAATGAAGCTTGTCTGAAACAAGCGTTACAGATTATAGCAGGTAATGATGCACCTGTTGCATTAAAATCTGCTTCAGTTCGTCCAGTTCCTCCTCCTTTAAAACGTGGGCTTCAGGAAATTACAGGAGCTTATTAAATGGAAAAGGTTGCTAAACGGATTTTGGGCATTGACCCGGGCACCATTGTGATGGGTTACGGGTTAATTGAAATCGAAAGCAACCAGCCACGAATAATCAATTCCGGAGTTGTAAATACCAAAGGTTTAAACGATCATTACCTGCGTTTAAAGCATATATTCCTTCGTACGAAACATTTAATTGAAGAATATAAACCTGATGAGCTGGCCATAGAATCCCCGTTTTATGGAAAAGATATTCAGGCTATGTTAAAACTTGGGAGAGCTCAGGGGATTATAATGGGCTTGTCCCTCGAAAAAGATATTCCTGTTTTTGAGTATGCACCCTTAAAAGTAAAGCAAGCCATAACAGGAATGGGAAGGGCTTCAAAAGAACAAGTGGCCTACTTTCTTCAAAACATGTTTAAAAGTGATGAGCTTCCTAAAGAACTTGATGCTACCGATGCAGTAGCTGTGGCTGTATGTCACTATCTTCAGTTAAAAAATCCACTTTCTTCAATTTCGTATAAAAACTGGGGAGATTTCATTAAAAAAAATCCAGGCAGGGTGAAGTAATATTTTCTTTTAGAAAAAGATACTTTGGAAAACTTCAATTAAATTTAAAGGTAGATTTCTGTTAAAACATTTTATTAATTACTTAAGTTTATATGTAAAATCGGTTTTAATTATATTGCACCACAGGTGTTTAACATAGTTGTATTGGCTGTATATGAAAGAGAAAGATAAGATAAAGGAACTTCAGCTTGAGATTGAGAATCTTAAAAAGCAACTTGAAGTATCAAATACTCAGTCAGACTCGAAAAATAGTGCTGCTAATGAAGATAATCAGAGACTAACAAGTCGGTTTGAGTCAATAGTAAATAATCTTCAGGGTGTTGTTTACAGGTGCAAAAATGATAAAGATTGGACCATGGAGTTTATTAGTGATGGCATTGAACTATTAACCGGATACCCACCTTCTGATTTTATGAATAACAAAGTCCGTACTTTCAATTCAATTATCCATCCTGATGATCATGAAAAATTGTGGAAGCTTTGGCAGGAAGCAATAGCTGGCAAAACCTTTTTTGAAAATGAATATCGGCTTGTTAGTTCAAAGGGAAGTGTGAGATGGGTATGGGAACGTGGTTGTGGTGTTTTTGAGAATGGGGAGCTTGTTGCACTTGAAGGGTTTATTAATGACATTACTGAGAGCAAAAATATAAAGGAAGATCTTAGGGTAAAGAATGAACTATTGCATTCTATCGGGGATATAGCAAAAATTGGAGGGTGGGAGTTTAATGTAAACACGATGGTTGGAAGCTGGACCGATGAAGTTGCCAGGATTCATGACTTACATCCGGATGATGGAATTAATGTAAAAAGAGGAATAAGCTTTTACATAGAAGAGCATCAACCCATTATCAAAAAGGCAGTTGAAGAAGCGATTGAGAATGGGAAACCGTATGATTTAGAGTTACAAATTGTAAGTGCTAAAGGAGTTAAAAAATGGGTCAGGACAAATGGGATCCCGGTATATAAAAATGGAAATATTGTTGGTCTGAAAGGAACATTTCAGGATATAACGGTACGTAAAGAAGCTCTGATTTCTTTAGAGGATGAAAAAATACGCTTAAAAACGTTGATCGAGACCATTCCTGATCTGGTTTGGTTGAAAGATCCTGATGGTGTTTTTATTACTTGTAACAGAAGGTTTGAGAGGTTCTTCGGTGCACCGGAAAGTGAAATCAAAGGAAAATCGGATTACGATTTCATGGATAAAGAGCTGGCAGATTTTTTCCGTGGAAAAGATAAAGAAGCCATTATTGCAAACCGGCCTAAAACAAATCTGGAGTGGATTACTTATGCTGATGATGGCCATAAGGAATTTTTGGAAACGATTAAAACACCCATGTATGATTCTTCGGGTAATTTGATAGGTGTTTTAGGTATAGCCCGGGATATTACCGAATTATTTCATAATAAAGAAAAACTAAAAGAGAAGGACCTGGTTTTTCAATCGTTGCTGGATAATAGTCCGATATACGTTTTCTTTAAAGACCATAACATTAAAGCGCTGTACTTAAGCAAGAATTATGAGAAGATGATAGGGAAGCCTTTGGATCAGATTTTGGGTAAAACTATGTATGAGATTTTTCCATCTGAACTTGCAAAGTCTATGGTTGAGGATGATAAGCGCATTTTAAAAGAAGGAAGATTGATTGAGGTTGATGAAGAGCTTGACGGAAAGTATTATACAACGATTAAATTCCCAATTCTAAGAGATGATGGTAATCCGATGCTGGCAGGTTTTACGATTGATGTCACAGAGAGGGAAAATGCTAAGCGTGAACTATTGATTGCCAAAGAAAAGGCTGAAGAAAGTGACCGGTTGAAAACTGCTTTTTTGCAAAATATGAGCCATGAAATCAGAACGCCTATGAATGCTATTCTGGGGTTTTCTGAATTGCTTTCGGATGCTTTTGAAAATAAGCAACAGCTTGAACTTTATACCGGTATTATAAGTCAACGTTGCCATGATTTGTTGCAAATTATTGATGAAATGTTGGATATTGCCAAGATTGAATCCGGGCATGTAAAGGTTTTCCAGGAGAAGTGTAATTTATTTGATTGGTTGGAGAACCTGAAACCGGTATTTAGTGAATATCAACGTAATATTGATAAGCAGCAAATTGAGTTAAGGTACAATTTTGATTTTGACAAGCAATTGTCAGTAACTTTTGATTTAGGAAAGATCAAACAAGTACTGATAAATCTTGTGAGTAACGCGTTCAAGTTTACGGAGGATGGTTTTATTGAAGCAGGGTGTCAATTCAAAGAAAATCAATTGCTCTTTTATGTCGCAGATACCGGTATTGGAATAGGAGAGGAAAATCAGGAAAAAATATTTGATCGCTTTGTGCAAGTAGACCCAACTCAATCAAGTGGACAAATAGGAACCGGACTGGGGCTTGCAATTGTAAAAGGCTTGCTTGAACCCATTGGTGGGAAAATCTGGTTTGAGTCTGAAAAAGGAAAAGGTTCGAAATTTAGTTTTACAGTACCTGTTACAGTAGATTAACTCAGTATTTTATTTGAAAAGAATGGTAGCTTCGCGGGTTTGTAATTTCTGTTTTATGAAATTTGTCTACCCGGCTATAGCCGTTGCCAATTTTTAAGAAATCAATGAATACCTCAATGTTACTGGTTTCTCCTTTAACTTCAATTTCAACCGTGCGGTCAGGTAGATTTTTAACCCAACCGGTTAAGCTATATTCCAAAGCTTTTTCCCGAATAAAGTAGCGGAAACCAACTCCCTGAACTTTACCGGATACCGTTATATAGAACGTTTTTTTATTGCTCAATGTTTGTTACTTCAGAACTTCTATTCCCAAATTTCCCAACAATTTCGGGTTGCACTAATGCCCATATGGAGTATGTTCCAATTGCAGTGCCCAACGGAAAGTTCAGCAAGTCAAGAACAGAAACAATCAAAATTAATACCCTTGCCCATTCTTTTCTTTTAAATAAGCCTATGCCACCAAGGATGCCCGGTAAAGCCAGAATGATAAAGAAAACAGAAATTGCATTTGCAATAATGGAAAGAATCATTTCTGCATGTTGATCATCAGCAAAGTCTCCAACAAGGTTTAAAATAGTACTTACGAGTAAAGCAATGATTAATCCAATAAGGCTAAAACCTATGTGAAGCGCTGCAACTACATTAATATGTTTCTCCATGGTTAAGTTTTTTCTTTAAAAATAAGAATAAGAATTGAAAACTGACAGATTGAGACATACGAAAAACAGTAAAAATATCGTTCAGATTTATAGATATATTTATCTTAATGTGTTAATATTTTTGTAATTTTGTTTGAAATTCAGAGAGGGAGGAGAGATGGCCTATTTTAAGATTTTTTTAGTTGTTTTAGCTTTAGTTACCATCGCGTTGTTCGGGCTGGCAATTAGTATTTTATTGAAGAAAGATGGTAAGTTCCCCAATATTCATATTGGAAGCAATAAGCATATGAAAGAAAAGGGCATAACATGTGCCCAAAGCTTTGACAAGATTGAACAGGCGAAAGTAAAAAAGAAACTTTCGTTTAAAGAGCTAAATATTATAGAAGAGGTAAAAGGAGGTTGTTAAACTTCCTTTTTTATTCATATTCTTTTACCAATAATTTTTTAAATCCGGGGCTGATGTAAGTTTTGTAGTTCCCTTTTTCATTGGCATATATAAAATACACATCAATTTCCGGAACTGTTTCCGAAAGTTTTATCGACTCATCAAGTCCCATTACCATAAAAGCGGTGGCATAGGCATCAGCGGTCATGCAATTATCAGCCAGCACTGTCGTGCTTAATAAGCTGTGCTGAACCGGATAACCCGTTTTGGGGTCAATTGTATGTGCATATTTCTTTCCATCTTCCACATAAAAGTTTCTGTAGTTACCCGATGTAGCCAAAGCCCTTTCAGGAAGCTTAACAATAGCTTTTAGCTTTTGGTTAGCAAAGAAATTATAATCATCAGGCTTACTTATACCAATAGACCAGGCTTTCCCTTTTTTATTTATCCCCCTGGCAACAACTTCACCTCCTATTTCAACCATGTAATTCCTGCACCCTTTATTTTTTAGAAAATTTCCGACTACATCACAAGCAAATCCTTTTGCAATAGCGCTCCCATCAAGCATGGTCTTCGGATGGTCTTTTATAATTTTCCCTTCTTCTAAGCGGATTTTCTTATAGCCTGTTATATTTTTTAGTGAGTCGATCAGCTTATCTGTAATTTTTTCTTTGTTCTTAAATCCAAATCCCCAGGCATTTACCATTGGAGCAACGGTAATATCAAATGCTCCATCGGTTTTTTCCGAGATTTCCATTGCCTTGTTAAAAACAGTAAGAAAATAATGGTCAAGTTTTACTTCTTCGTTTTTATTCACTTTTGAAATAACAGAGCTTGAGTCGAATGTTGAAAGCGAATAATTCAGCTTGTTCATTTCTTCTTCAATTTCAACTTGAAGATCTTCACCTTTTGAACTTTCGTAAGTTATATGATAGGTTGTACCGTAGATATAACCTTCGTTTGAGATATAAACTTTTTTATTCTGACACGAAATAGGAAGTGCTGCAATAAGAATAAAAACCAATAAATATTTCATAAGAAGTAAATTTTGGCTAAAGATAATTGAAATAGGTTTTGTTTATATGATCGTGAGCTTAAGTTAAACTAAGTCTTCTTTTTTTCTTAGAACTGAAATGATTTCGACTAACTATTTTTATTTTTGTTCCGTTAAATTTTCTATTCATTTAAATTAGATATACCGTGGGAAGAGCATTTGAATACCGCAGAGCAGCAAAGGAAAAACGTTGGGGGCACATGTCGCGCATTTTTCCAAAATTAGCCAGATCAATAACAATGGCAGCCAAAGAAGGTGGGCAGGATCCGGAAATGAATGCCAAATTACGGACTGCAATTCAGAATGCGAAGGCACAAAACATGCCTAAAGACAATATTGAAGCTGCAATTAAACGTGCAAGCGGTAAAGATGCCAGCGAGTATACTGAAGTGAATTATGAAGGCAAAGGCCCTTATGGTGTGCTGATTTTTGTAGAATGTGCTACGGACAATACAACCAGAACAGTTGCCAACGTAAAATCATACTTTAATAAAAACGGTGGTGGGTTGGTTCCAACAGGATCTTTGGAGTTTATGTTCTCACGCAAATCTGTATTCGAATTTGAGCAATTTGAAGGAATGGACATTGAAGAACTGGAGCTGGAACTGATTGATGCTGGTTTGGAAGAAATAGAGCAAAACGAAGAGATGGTTTACATGACTGGTGATTATACTAGTTTTGGAACGCTTTCAAAGGCATTGGAAGATTTAAAAATTGAAGTTAAGAAAGCAACTTTACAGCGCATTCCAACCTCACCGGTTGAGTTTAGTGAAGAGCAACTTGAAGAAATTGAAAAGTTGATCGATAAGCTGGAAGAAGATGATGACGTTCAGCACGTTTTTACCAACATTTCTTAAAGGGTGTTGCGGTTTAAAAGCTATTCAGGATTGTGATTATGCCACTTTCAAAAAAGCGGTTAATTCTTTTCCATTGTTTTTCAGGACTTTCTTTTTCTAGAATTGAAGAAAGGCGCAGATATGCCCCTTTCCAGCCTTGCTGTACCCATTCGCCATGACCTTTTAACTTTTCAGGATTTTTTACTTCAAAAAGTCCATCAGCAGTCCATACATTAATGTAAAAGTATGGTTCGTTAACAGTCGTGTCGGGAATTGCAAATCCAAGGCCAATCGAATGTGTTTCATTTCCTTGTTCATCAACCCTTAAAGGAATGTATGTGGCAGTGTCGAAGTGATGAGGCCAGGTTCGTATTTCTGAAGCATCTTCAAAATGACTGGCATATTTTTGAAGTACCAAATCTGCATTATGGCGATATCTTGCATTTTGTTTTAACGCAGAAGTATTTATTGCAAAAGGAATCTCTTTTCCTTCGAAACGTTCCAAAGGGGTATTGTCAAATGAATCTTGAAGTATTTGCGGGTTCATGCCCATTTCTGCAATTTTTGATTTGATCCACACAAGCGCATCGTTTAAAAGTTTCCCATCCAAACTGTATTCTTCCTTTTGACAAAAAGACTGATCAAGAAAAAGAAGCTTCAATTCCTTCAATGAGAAAGCAATGCTGAACATTGAGTTACCTGGGATTTGTTTACCGGTTAAAGCTGAAAGTTCCTGATGATACAGGAGTGTAACATGTCCGTAGTCAGGTTCTTCAGGAAGGTAGGATTGACCGGATAATCCGATAAGCCTTGCTATAAGATGTTGTTGTTTCGATGCTTGATAAATATCTGGATCAAAAGCATGATAAATCTTCCAGTTTTTCATAGAGGTAGATTTGAAATGGTTTTTAATCAGGAAATTATGTGTTGAAATTAAAAATGTTAATCCACAATTTCAACACCTTTCCAAAAAGCAATGTAGTTTTTTATTTGTTTTGCAGCATCAAAAGGTTGCGGGTAAAACCATGCAGCATCCCTGTTAATTTTTTCATTCACTTTAACCGAATAATAGGATGCTTCTCCTTTCCACGGGCATGTAGTATGCGTATCCGATTTTATAAAAAAATCATTATTGACAGAATCAGGAGGAAAATAATGATTGCCTTCAATTATAACTGTTTCATTGCTTTCAGCTATTACCGTATTATTCCATATTGCTTTCATTGTTTATTCATTTAAGTTTCCAGAGTGAATTCACAAAGTATTTTTTAGTGTCAAAGAAGTTTTGTTCAACTTCAAAGCCGGAAATGTTTGCTAAATCGTGGATCATATTCAAATCATATTTTTGAGACATCTCCATATAAATTGCTTCGTAGGCATCAAATTCAAAACTTGTTTCAAGCTCTTCAATGTCAACTTTTTGTTCCTTTAAACTAACCAGGTAACTTTTAGCAGCTCCGCTAATGGGTTCATAAACGGCATGGTGCCTGAAATTATTAGTATTGAAATTTGCCCCGAGCTCATTGTTTAATCTTCTTAGCAGGTTCAGGTTAAACTCCCGGGTATAACCATACGGATCGTTATAAGCATCAAGAATGGTTCGTGGGTCTTTCTTTAAATCAAAACCGATAAAAAGTCGATCATGGCTTTGCATTTGCATTTTTAACTGACTGAAAAAGTCAATACTTTCCTTCCACGTGTAATTGCCAATATTCGAGCCCAGAAACAGAATTATTTTAGCAGATGAACCAGAATTGTTAATGTACTTTATCATCTCAAAGTAATCTCCGGCTTTTGCTTCCACATGTAAGTCCGGAAGTTCTTCTTTTAAGTTATTAGCCATTTCAGCAAGGGCCATTTCAGAAATGTCAACAGGCATGTACTTAAAATCTGTATTCTGATTTAAAAGATGACGTAACAGGACTTTGGTTTTATAACCATCACCAGCCCCTAGTTCTATCAAATCAAAAGAACCATTTATTTGTGCAAATGCATTTAATATTGAACCCTTTTGTTGATCAAATATTTCGAGCTCACAATCTGTCAGGTAATACTCCGGCATGTGCATAATATCCTGAAAGATTTTACTCCCTGCTTCATCATAAAAATATTTTGAAGACAAAAATTTAGGATTTGATGAAAGGCCTTTAAGCGTATCTTCTGCAATTGCAGTAATTGTTTTTATTTCTGTCATAATTTATTTTGCTAATCGTATTCCATTAAACTGCCATCCCATTTGCGGATGAAAAAAGTTGCGGTAAGTTTTTCTGCTATGATTTGGTGATGTTGTCACTGATGCTCCCCGTAACACTTTTTGGTTTACCATGAATTTACCGTTGTATTCACCCACTGCACCTTCAGCTTTTTGATATCCTGGATAAGGCAGGTAGGCACTCTCAGTCCACTCCCAGCGATCACCCCAATTGAATTGATCTGCCGCTGCCTCCCACTCAAACTCAGTTGGCAACCTTAAATTTTTAAATTGCGCAAAAGCAAAAGCTTCGTAATAACTAATGTGGCAAAGAGCATTGTTAGGACTAATTTTTTTAAGCCCGGCAAGAGTGTATTGATGCCAGCTACCATCAACTTTATGCCAATACATTGGTTTACTTATCTTTTCTTTTTTTAGCCATATCCACGCGTCATCATGCCAGTATTTGTCGTTCTCATATCCGCCTGATTCTATGAACTCAATGAACTCGCCATTGCTAACCAGTTTTCTACTGATTTGAAATTCTTTCAAAAAGACTTGATGTACAGGGGTTTCATTGTCGTATGAGAAGTCATTCCCAGAATATCCGATTGGATAGGTTCCTTCAGAAATTTCAATCCAGCCATCATTACCTGCAGGTGTTTCGCAAAATGCTTTATTGCTATATGCAGGAAGCAACGGATTGATGCTAAAAGCATATTTAAGGTCGCTGAAAAAAAGCTCCTGGTGTTGTTGTTCATGATTTAATCCAAGTTCTACTAAAAATAGAAGTTCCTCAGTGGGCTCAATAGCAGATAGAAGTTTTGACATTTCAGAATCAACATACTTTCTGTATTCATAAACTTCATCAACAGTTGGGCGGCTTAAATCCCCGCGTCCATCACGTGCAACACGTTCTCCAATGGTATTGTAATAGCTGTTAAAAAGGAAACTGTATTTGGGATGAAAAACCTTGTAGCTCTTTACGTATTTCTTCAAAATCATTTCTTCAAAAAACCAGGTCGTGTGTCCCAGGTTCCATTTAGGCGGACTACCAAAAAAGGCTGGTTGTGGAATGTAATCTTCAGTTTTAAGAGGCTTGCAAATGTCAATCGAGTAGTTTCTGATTTCTAAATATTTGTCCATTAAATTCATGATCTTCAAATTGATTATTCTTAGTAACAAAATGAAGTCGATTTGGGTCATGGTTTTATAATAATAATTTTGACGAATGTAGCTTGGAAGTCAGAAACTCTTATTTTTCTGTCATGCTGACATATTTTCTGTCATTGGGTTAATGTGTTGATTTTTAATGTTTAAGTTGTAATTTTGTGTTCCCATATATTTTTATAGTGAAAAAATGTCTTTAATTCAGAAGCGATTTCTGAATATTATCTTTTGGCACAAAATTCGATAAGGAAGGGTGTCGATTCAAAAATATGTCTAACTAAAAATAATAACAAAAATGGCAGAGTTAAAAGGTAAAATCCTTGCAGGTAAAATTCTTGTTCAACCGCAGGAAGCTGAAACAAAAACAGCGAGTGGAATCATTATTCCTGATTCAGCAAAAGAAAAACCACAAGTAGGTACTGTAGTTCTGGTTGGTGCTGGTAAAAAAGATGAGCCAATGGAATTGAAAGCTGGAGATACTGTTTTCTATGGAAAATATTCAGGTACTGAGCTGAACATTGATGGTGCAGACTACCTGTTAATGTCACAAACAGATGTTTTATACATTCTTTAATTCACAAACAAAAAATTAAAAACGAATAACGATGGCAAAAGAAATTAAATTCGATATCGAAGCAAGAGATCAGTTAAAACAAGGAGTTGATCAATTGGCTGATGCTGTAAAAGTAACTTTAGGCCCTAAAGGTCGCAACGTGGTGATCGAGAAAAAATTTGGTGCTCCTCAGATTAGTAAAGATGGTGTCACAGTAGCGAAAGAAATTGAACTTTCAGATGCATACGCTAACATTGGTGCTCAAATGGTAAAAGAAGTAGCTAGCAAAACGGGTGATGACGCTGGTGATGGAACAACTACTGCTACTGTTTTGGCTCAATCAATCATTAGTGTTGGTCTTAAAAATGTTACTGCCGGTGCAAACCCAATGGACTTGAAACGCGGTATCGATAAAGCAGTTGCTAAAGTTGTTGATAGCATTGCTGACCAATCAGAAAAAATTGGTGACGATTTTGCAAAAATCAAGCAAGTTGCCAAAGTTTCAGCGAATGGTGATGAAGCTATTGGTAATTTGATTGCTGAAGCAATGGAAAAAGTAAGCAAAGAAGGTGTTATTACTGTTGAAGAAGCAAAAGGAACCGAAACTTATGTTGACGTTGTTGAAGGTATGCAATTCGATCGTGGTTACATTTCCCCATACTTTGTAACTGACACTGAAAAAATGGAAGCTGACCTTGAAAATCCTTTCATTTTGATCCACGACAAAAAAATCAGCACAATGAAAGACCTTCTTCCTGTATTGGAAGCAACAGCTCAAACTGGTCGTCCATTGATGATTATTGCTGAAGATGTTGATGGTGAAGCTTTGGCTACATTGGTTGTTAACCGTCTTCGTGGTTCATTGAAAGTATGTGCAGTTAAAGCTCCCGGATTTGGTGACCGTCGTAAAGAAATGTTGGAAGACCTTGCCATTTTAACTGGTGGTACAGTTATTACTGAAGAAAAAGGTATGAAGCTGGAGGAAACGACCATCGAAATGCTTGGACAAGCGGAGAAGATTACTGTTGACAAAGAAAATACAACTGTTGTTGCCGGTGGCGGTGAGCAGTCAGCTATCGATGCCCGCATTGGTATGATTAAGCGTCAGATTGAAACGACTACATCTGATTACGATCGCGAAAAACTTCAGGAGCGTTTGGCTAAATTGGCTGGTGGTGTCGCTGTACTTTATGTAGGTGCTGCCTCAGAAGTTGAGATGAAAGAGAAGAAAGACCGCGTTGACGATGCATTGCACGCAACCCGTGCTGCCGTTGAAGAAGGTATTGTTCCGGGTGGTGGTGTTACTTTCATCCGTGCAATCAGCTCTCTTGACGGATTGACTGGCGAGAATGATGATGAGACCACAGGTGTTGAAATCGTAAAACGTGCGATTGAGGAACCACTTCGTCAAATTGTTGTCAACGCTGGCAAAGAAGGTGCAGTTGTAGTACAAAAAGTTAGCGAAGGTTCTGGTGACTTCGGTTACAACGCTCGTGTTGATGAATACCAGAATTTCTACGAATCAGGAGTAATTGATCCGGCTAAAGTTGCTCGTGTAGCACTTGAAAATGCAGCTTCAATTGCTGGTATGTTCCTAACAACTGAATGTGTATTGGTTGATGAAAAAGAAGATACTCCTCCAATGCCTCCAATGGGCGGTGGTGCTCCAGGTATGGGTGGCATGGGCGGTATGATGTAAAAATCAACTTCTTAAAATACTTGCCTGACTATATCAGGTTAAACCTCTTCCGGATTCCGGGGGAGGTTTTTTGTTTCATAAAATCCAAATTCCAGAAACCAAAACCCAAAGTCATCCTGATCCGGCAGCTGCCGGACAGGATCTCCGTCAAGCAAGGAAAGCGCAAATCGAAGCAGATTCCGAATCAAGCTGCCAGGCACAACTTCCGGCTCAGTTTAAGAAGTTGTGGAGCAATATAAAATTTACGAGCTTTGTTCCTTTTAATTTTTATATAGCAATGCCACAACAAAAAGAGCACTATAAAG
>JANQII010000248.1 GCA_028282195.1 Prolixibacteraceae bacterium | reverse complement strand
GAAAATGAAGTCTTATCCTTGAAACATCCGGGTAGGTATCTGTGAACTTTTTTAAATACGAGAATCTCATCTTCTCAAATCTCAAAATCACACACTCTCAAGAACCCGGCGCTACTAATATTTAATCCCTACGGGATATATTTAACTGGTGACTGTGACTGAAGACTGGAAACTGCGACTGATGACTGTGAAGTGGTCACTGGTCATTGGATAATTAGTCATTAGGTCATTCGCAACTGAAACAGTGTACAGACTGAAAACCGGGACTGGATACTTGATTCCATCACGTAAGTTACGGGTTGCGGGTTTCAGGTGACTGACAACTGCGACTGAAGACTGGATGCTGGATATTGTTAACGAATAACGTAATATTCCCCGCAGGAGATAAATTTCTACGCGTGGTCCTATATCTCCTACGGAGAATTTATTTCATTGGGATATCCTTTTTCTGGTAAATTCTATTCCTTCCGGGAAAGTTCCGGGCAGTAATCCGCTGAGCGGTTCAAAACCGCTTAGCGGATAATAGAATTCAGTAAAGCTGAAAAGTGCTTAGTGGTTTAATTCGTTTAGCGCGTATTTTCAAGAATAATGAAAATTTAATCAGGACAAATTATTAATTCACTTGTAGAGAAAAACTTTTTTAATATAGATTTGCCTGTAAACTGTATTAAATGAAATGGATTAGAGTACTGCTGGTTATTGTCCCTACCACAGTTATTTTGATATTTAGCTTAAACGTTGAAACACCGGGGTCATTAAAAGATGCTGATATTCATATTATTGAAGCCTGGATTCCTCCACCTTCACTGGAATATGCAGCAGAATATTTATTGAAAAATGATATTGATTCTGTTTATTTAGTAGGTGTTGGACATGAATGTTCATTTAAAAAAAATACAGATTCTGAAAACCTAAGTTTTCCTGTTAATATTGTTAGCAACGGTTATGTGATGATGCATCCCAATGATGAAAATATTCAAGGAGATAGTATATGTATAGATATCGAGGGGTATTCTGCGAATAATATTGGAGCATTTGTTTTGTTTTTTGTTAATGATCAACTAATTGACCAGCGGATTATAAGTGGAAGGGATACGATAAATATTCATTGTAAAGATGCACTCAAAAACTTAATCATCTATTTTGCAAATGATACTTACTGCAAGAAAAAAGAGGATAGAAATTTAAGAATTCATTCCATAGCCTTTGATCAGGATAAATTCAAGCTTGAAAAACAACTTGGTGGTGTTCATATTTTGCCGGAAGAATTAGCTATGTCGGATGCAAAAAAGGTACAACTTTATCTGGAAGAACTAGGTCATAGCAATATCTGCTTTGAGTGGATTGAGCGCAATACAAATAAAAATAACAAAACGCTTCAAGCTGCATTGTTATTTAAAAAATGGATGGAAAAGCAGGCGAAACCCACCAAAAGGCTTAAAGTAAATATATTCACATCTAAATACCATTCGGAAAGAACTTACATCAATTACAAAAATGCGTTAAAGCCTTATGCTGAAATAGGTATAATTACGGCAGATGAAACTTTCTATAATTGTGACTCTCCTCATGCAGATAATAATTTTTTTGCTTGGGTTGACGAATCTGTGAGCCTTATTTATACCAAACTATATTGGCTGCTGCAATGAAATGAAATTTAATTGATGCTGACTGGATGATCTTAAGCCATGAGGTTAGTGAAGCTGAAAAGCCTTGTTACAACATATTTGCATAGGGTCTTTTTTGTTTAGATACTAGACATTGTAAACTAATTGCGTGTCATTTCTAGTAAGCAGAAGGTACGAGCGATCGGGCTTATTTCCCCGGGAGGGGATAAAGTTCAATAGCTGAATTAATACGAATAACGTAATTTCTCCGTCAGGAGATAAACTTCTATGTGTGATTCTGTATCTCCTACGGAGAATTTATTTCATTGAAATATCTTTTTTCTATGAAACTATATTCCCTACGGGAAAGCTCAACCGATTTTTAATCCGCTTAGTGCACATTTGTATGTCACTCAAAAACCTTTTAACTTCTACTGAGTTCTTTATAAAAGAATTGTAAATTGGCCGGATAAAAACTTGGGGTTATGACTGCACTTGTGGATTTTGTAAAAGGCTTGCCCAAAGCTGAACTTCATTTACATATAGAGGGGACACTGGAGCCTGAACTGCTTTTAAAACTGGCAAAGAGGAATAATATTGAACTGAAGCATGCTTCTGTTGAGGAATTAAAAGAAGCTTATCAGTTTTCAAATTTGCAGGACTTTCTTGATATTTATTACGCAGGTGCTAATGTACTTTTGCAAGAGCAGGATTTTTACGATCTGACCTGGGCTTACCTGGAGAAAATTCACAAACAAAATGTAAAGCACACCGAAATCTTTTTTGATCCGGAAACCCATACCAGCAGGGGCATTGCATTTAAAACGGTGCTGGACGGCATTACCCGGGCATTGAAAGATGGTGAAGAAAAACTGGGAATAAGCAATAGGCTGATCATGTGCTTTCTGCGCCATTTGGATGAGGAATCTGCATTTAGGACCTTGGAAGAGGCTTTGCCTTATAAAGATCAGATTGTTGGCGTTGGGCTTGACTCATCGGAAAAAGGGAATCCGCCGGCAAAACATCAGCGGGTGTTTGCCAAAGCAATTGAAGAAGGTTTCTTAACTGTTGCACATGCAGGAGAAGAAGGAACTGCCAAAAATGTGCGTGATGCCGTTGATTTACTTAAAATATTTCGGATTGATCATGGCAATGCAACGGTTAATGATCCTGAGCTGGCAAAAGAGCTGGCCGAAAAGCAAATTCCGTTAACGATTTGCCCACTTTCAAACCTGTCACTTAAAGTCGTTCCGAAACTGGAAGATCACCCTTTGAAGAAGCTAATGGATTTAGGCTTGCTGGTTACTGTGAATTCTGATGACCCGGCTTATTTTGGTGGTTATATCAATGAAAACTACATTGAAACTGCGAAGGCGCTGCAACTTTCATTAGAAGATATTTCAACTTTAGCGAAGAATTCATTTAAAGCAAGTTTGTTAAGTCAGCAAGAGAAAGAGAATTATTACCAAATGATTGATGGTTATTGTAATCAAGCGAGAGTATAATCAAGGGATGTCATCTTTCCAAAAGATGACATCCCTATACACAACCTTGTACAGCTGGATTTACAGGATACCAAAGGATGGGTGGGCTTGTAAGTTTAACTTCTTTTGTATAAGATTTAAAATCTTTAAAAAGATGGAAACAAAAACAATGATATCCCCGGTTTCGGTAAACGGGCATTTTCACACCCCCTATTCGTTTAGTGCTTTTTCGGCGATTGAGCAGGTCTTTGAAATGGCTTCGCAGGAAGCGGTTCAAGTGCTTGGGATTAATGATTTCTATACGACCGATGGATACGGGGAATTTGCATTGCTTGCAGAAAAGTATAAAATCTATCCGCTGTTTAATATTGAGTTCATGGCTTTGCAAAAGGATTTGCAGGCTGATGGAGTTCGGGTAAATGATCCGAATAATCCGGGCAGGACCTATTTTAGCGGGAAAGGGCTGAGGTATCCTTTGCAGTTTAATGCCGAAATGATGGATAGGCTATTTAAGGTTCAGGATGAAAGCAACAGGCAAACTGCTCAGATGGTCGATAAACTAAATGAGTTTCTGCAGGAAATTGAAGCGGGCTTTCAGTTTAGCTTTAAGCAGGTTAAAGAAAAATATGCCAAAAATATTCTTCGCGAACGCCATATTGCAAAGGCATTAAGAGAAAAAGTGGTTGAGGTTTATCCAGACGTTGAAAAGCAAAAAGCATTCATTCAAAAGTTGTTTTCAGGCAAAGAAGTTAAATCTTCGATGGATGACTTTGCCGGATTGGAAAATGAAATTCGTGGAAACCTGTTAAAGTCTGGTGGTCGGGCTTTTGTTCCTGAAGACGATAAGGCTTTTTTAAGCCTGGAGCAGGTGATTGAGTTTATTTTGCATGCGGGGGGTATACCTTGTTATCCGGTATTACTGGATGATGTAAAGGGAAACTTTACAGATTATGAAGGTGATTACCAAAAATTATATGAAAGTTTGGTTGAGAAAAGTGTTTATTCAATTGAATTAATCCCGGGCAGAAATAAACCAGCTATATTGGAGGATTTTGTAAGGTACTTTAATGAAAAAGGCTTTGTTATTACATTCGGAACTGAGCACAACACTCCAAAACTAGACCCAATTACAGTTTTTGATGGTGAAGGGAATGAGCTTTCAGAAGAAATGAAACAGATTGCCTATGAAGGGGCATGTGTAATTGCAGCACATCAGGAATTGGTTAGAAAAGACGAAGACGGGTTTTTGGATGCTTCGGGAAAGGCAAAACTATCAGAAAGAGAGCTGTTTATTGGCATGGGTGACGAAATAATTAAGAACTTTGTTAGAAAGTAAACCAACATGGAGCAAGGATTAAAAGACCTGATTGAAGTATCACAATTTTACGGAAAGCAAAAAGATTATGTGCTGGGAGGCGGAGGTAATACTTCCGTTAAAAATGGTAAGTATTTGTGGATTAAAGCCAGTGGACATAGTCTTGCTACGATTGCTGAAAATGGTTTTGCCAAACTGGATAGGGATAAGTTGAATTTGATTCATGAAAAGAGTTATTCAACCGATGTTTTTTTAAGGGAAGAAGAAATTAAGAATGATTTACTTGCGAGTCGTGTTGAGCCTGAAAAAGAACAACGCCCATCGGTAGAAACTTCGATGCACAATTTGATGGATTTTTCGCTTGTCGTACACACGCATTCTACGAAAGTGAACGGTTTAATGTGCAGTAAGCTGGTGGCTGAAAAGACTGACGAACTTTTTGGAGATCATGTAATTTACCTTCCCTATGAAGACCCCGGGTATATTTTGTTTAAGAAAGTTGAAAAAGCAGTCTTAAAATACCGAAAGGAAAAATTGAAAGAGCCTGAAATAATCTTCTTACAAAATCATGGTGTTTTTGTAGGCGGTAATTCAATTGAAGAGATTCATAAAAACTATCAGTTTATTGAAGAGAAACTGGATGAAGTTTATGGGGATGAACCAATAAATGAAAGTCTACCAGTGAATTCTGCTGCTGATAAAATTATTCCGGCTGTTCGAATGATGCTTTTCGAAGATGGATTAAAAACAGTTCGTTTAGTCAATACCACTCTTTTTGAGAAATATTTAAAGAACGAAAATCAATCGGCTATTTCGGCTCCATTTACACCAGATGGAATTGTATATGCAAACTCATCTTTCCTATTTGTTGATTTTGATGGGGATATGGATAAATTTTTGAAAGATATTCAGTCGAAGATTAACGTTTACAAGCAGGAAAAGAATAAACTTCCGAAGGCAATCTTTGCTGAAGGATTGGGAGTGATGGTTGTTGCTGACAATTCAAAAGCTGCTGAAACGCTGGTTGATGTTGTGGCCGATCATTGCCGAATTGCACAGTTTGCGGAATCGTTTGGCGGACAACACCCAATGACTCAAAAGCAGATTGATTTTATTGAAAGCTGGGAAGTTGAACAGTATCGCTCAAAAGTTTCGCTTGGTGCAACAGCTGGAAGGGTTGACCGAAAAGTAATGATTGTAACTGGTGGAGCACAAGGCTTTGGGGCAGGCATTGTTGAGGAGTTAATGGAAGAAGGTGCCCATGTGGTAATTGCTGATTTAAATGCGGAGAAAGGTCAGCAGTTTGCTGATGAGTTGAATTCTGGTGGAAGAAAGAATCAGGCTCATTTTATTCAAGCTGATGTGTCAAATGCGGAATCAGTTGAGAAATTGATCTTCGATACAGTGGTTCATTTTGGGGGGTTGGATACGATAATCAGTAATGCAGGTATACTTCGGGCAGGTGGACTGGATGAAATGACCCCTGAAACTTTTGAATTGATGACCAGGGTTAACTACTCAGCTTATTTCCTTTGTTCAAAGTATGCATCGGCTGTAATGAAACTCCAAAACCAGTTTAAGCCAGATCATTATGCTGATATCATTCAGATTAATTCCAAGTCTGGCTTAAAAGGGAGTAACAAGAATTTTGCATATGCCGGAGGAAAATTTGGAGGAATAGGATTAACCCAGTCGTTTGCTTTGGAGCTAATGCCATTCAAAATAAAAGTGAACTCAATTTGTCCTGGCAATTTTTTTGACGGGCCTCTTTGGGCAGACCCGGATAATGGTTTGTTTGTGCAATACCTGAGAGCCGGCAAAGTTCCCGGAGCGAAAACCATTGAAGATGTGAAAAAGTTCTACGAAGCCCAGGTTCCGGCCGGACGAGGATGCACCCCGGAAGATGTGATGAAAGCAGTTTATTACGTGATTGATCAAAAGTATGAAACCGGACAGGCCATCCCTGTGACCGGTGGGCAGAATATGTTGAAGTGACCCCTGGGGCATCCGTTTAGAACAGAGTCATTCCGAACTTGATTCGGAATCTCCATCAATAAACTAGCTACTAGCTACTAGCTTCTGGCAATTGGATGTGATAAGTACTTTTAAAAGATAGTATATGTCATACAAGAATTTAGAAATATGGCAACTGGCAAGAATTGTCGCTATAGATATTCATAAGATGACATTAAATGATTTACCGTCATTTGAGATGTACGAGACTGGCCAGCAGATTCGCAGGTCATCAAAAAGCACACGTTCTAACATTGTTGAGGGATATGGACGACGGGTTTATCAGGCAGAATACTATAAGTTCCTTACATATGCGATTGCTTCAAATGATGAAACAGTTGATCATTTAGAGTCATTATGGGACACGGGGTCATTGAATGATAAAGTGAAGTTTGAGACAATTCATTCAAAGTGCCAGGAATTAGGTAAAAAGCTTAATAACTTTTTAAAACGGTTTGAAAGCAAATAAAAAAAGCTAGATGCCAGTATCAAGCAGCTAGCTGCAAATATTAGATATATGAAAACAAAAGCAATTCGATTGTACGGTAAGAAAGATTTAAGGTTGGAAGAGTTTGAGCTTCCAGCGATTAAAGAAGATGAAATTTTGGCGAAAGTTGTTTCCGACAGTATTTGCATGTCATCATACAAAGCAGCAACGCAAGGAGCAGACCACAAGCGCATCCCAAATGATGTTTATGAAAAACCAATTATTATTGGTCATGAGTTTGCCGGTGAATTGGTAGAAGTCGGTGCAAAGTGGCAACACAAATTTAAAGCCGGGCAAAAATTTTCGATTCAACCCGCCATTTATTATGAAGATGGCCCTGTTGGGGTTTTAAGTGCTCCGGGGTATTCCTATCAATATATTGGGGGTGATGCTACTTATGTAATTATTCCTAAGGATGTGTTGGAACAGGATTGCCTGTTGGCTTATGATGGACCAGGATATTACCCTGCTTCGTTAGCTGAACCTCTTTCATGTGTGATTGGGGCGATGCACGCAAATTATCATACCAAGCCAGGTTCCTATATCCACAATATGGAAATTGTTGAGGGTGGAAAAATGGCCATTCTTGCTGGTGTAGGGCCCATGGGATTGGCTGCAATCAATTACGTAGTCCGTCGTGAAGACCGTAAACCATCTTTGTTGGTGGTAACCGACATTGATCAGGGGCGCCTTGATCGGGCGGCTTCGATTTATTCTCCGGAGTGGGCGAAAGAAAATGGTATTGAGCTAATCTATCTGAATACAGGAAATGTTGAAGACCCGGTAGCGAAACTGAAAGATGTAGCTGATGGAACCGGTTATGATGATGTGTTTGTTTTTGCTCCGGTTTCGGCAGTAGTTGAGCAAGGAGATGCCATTTTGGGTAACGATGGTTGTTTGAACTTTTTTGCCGGGCCTGCTAATCCTGAATTCACTGCAAAAATGAATTTTTACAATGTGCATTATGCATCAACACATATTGTAGGAACTTCAGGTGGTAATAATGATGACATGGTTGAATCATTGGAAATGTTTGAAAAAGGACTTGATCCGGCAGGCTTGGTTACCCATATCGGAGGTTTGAATTCAGTAATTGAAACAACACTTGACTTGCCGAATATCCCGGGCGGGAAGAAGTTGGTTTATACCCATAAAGACATTCCTTTAACTGCGATTAGTGAATTTAAAGAAAAAGGAAAATCTGATCCTTTCTTTGCAGGGTTAGCTGAGATTTGTAAACGAAATAACGACCTTTGGTCAGTAGAAGCAGAAGCGTTTTTATTGGCCAATGCAAAAGACATTTAAAAAGAAAAACGGTATGATTTACATGGCAGACACTGCCGGTTTAAAGGAGTTGAAAGAATTATATAATTTCTTTCCGCTGGAAGGTATTACAACGAATCCGACAATTTTGAAACAATCGGGAATGACTATCTCAAAGGCCATTGATGAAATCCTGAAGATTGTTGATGGTGGAATGATGCATGTGCAGATGATTAGTGATAAGTCTGAAGATATGGTTCGGGAGGCGATCGTGTATAAATCACATTTTGGATTGGACGATAACTTTTATGCAAAAATTCCAGTAACGCCTGAAGGATATAAGGCAATGCAAATTTTGAAAGAAAAGGGTATTAATATTACTGCCACGGCAATTTTTACCCAGCAACAGGCCCTGGTTGCTTCCAAGGCAGGTGCTGATTTTGTTGCCCCTTATGTGAGTCGCCTTGATAATATTTCATCGCATGGGATTGAGGTGGTTAGTGACATTGTACAGAATACGATCGATTTTAACTTAGATACAAAAGTATTGGCTGCCAGTTTTAAAACAGTCGACCAAATTCATCGGGTTAGCATGGCCGGTTCGCATTCAGCTACAATTAGTCCAGAATTATTGATGCAGTTGATTAAACATCCAATGACAGATATTAGTGTCAGTACATTTCAGGAAGATGGTAAAGGTTTATATGATATCTCGTTTTAGGGGTGGATAATGAAAGATTATAAGGAGGCTGTCCCAAAAGTTAACTTAACCGCTAAGTATTTTAAGGAACCGCAAAATGCGCGAAGTTTTTATCGGAAAGTCCGCTAAGGGGGTGGTTTGGGGCAATGATTATTTTGCAAACTATTAAGATCAACCCAAAACTCACGTTAAATTAGTCTCTGTAAAAGGTATTATCCGGAGGTGGTAGATAATAGTCCTGATGTTTACACACCCTCAAAAACCCTGGTCAGGTATTTCCAGCCCATAACCGTTGCCGCTGACCTGTCCTGAAAATGATCACCGCCATAAATAAGGTATTTTTCTGCTGGCACTTCTTTGAATAGTTTATCAAAATAACCAAAACTTTTGAAAAAGTCCGGAATAATGGTTTTCCCGGATTTGATTTCAATGGCTTTTAATAGCCCCGGCGTTTCCATGATGGCATCAATTTCATTCCCGTTAGAATCCCTGAAGAAATAAATTTTGGCACTCAGTTTATGGTTGAAAATGTATTTGTGCAATTCCGATATTATAAACGATTCAAAAAGCCCTCCTTTCAGGTAATGGGAAAACAATTCATTTTTACTGGTTATACCGAGCAAATTGCAAGCCAGTCCCGTGTCGTAGAAAAACAGGCGGGGCGATTTGATGATCCGTTTATTGAAATTTTTATAATAAGGGGGCTGTAAAAAAAGAATAAAACTTGTCTCTAAAACCGACATCCATGCTTTTACGGTTTTTATATCTACACCCAGGTTATTGGAGAAAGTTGAATAACTAACCAGTTGCCCGGTATGCCCGGCGCATAGGCGGATGAAACTTGAAAATAACGATAAGTCTTTTACCGCTGTAATTAGCCTGACATCCCTTTCAATATAAGTTTGAATATAATCTTGCAGCCAGTTGTTTACATTTAGGTTTTGATCATAAATCCGTGGATAAAAACTTTTTACCATATAATCTTCATAATCCTTTTCTTCAAAACCTGTACCTTGCAGTTCCTGGACAGAAAAAGGCAATAAGGTAAAAAGTGCAACCCTGCCCGCGAGGGTTTGACTAACCGATTGCATGAGCAGGATATTCTGGGAACCGGTAATAATAATCTTCCCGTTTAACTTATTTTCATCGGCAATATACTGGATGGTAGATAATAATTCAGGAACACGTTGAATTTCGTCTATTATTATTCCATCATCGGTATTCTTTAGTAAACCATTGGCGTCGCTTTGTGCAAATTGCCTGTGTTCGGGAAATTCAAGGTTATAATAGTTATAATCCGGGAAAAGGTGTTTTACAAGGGTTGTTTTTCCTGATTGCCTGGGACCTGTAATGCAGACCACAGGCATTTTCCCTTTGGCTTGTAATATTTTGTGTTCGATTTTCCTTCGTATCATTTATGTAAATATGGAATTGAATTCCAAAATTACATAAAAATAAGTGAGCTGCAAATTGCTTCGGGCCTGTTGTGTGGCGTCTTCCGGATGACATCTCCCCTAAACTCAGGGGAGAATGATAAGAAAACCCCGGGACCAGCCCCGAGGAATTATTTTGATTAAATGTATATTTGATATGCTATTAAAAACTGATTGCTACCACTGGAATGAATATTTGTTCATGTAATTTTATGTCTTTGTGATACTTCTGTGATAAACACATTTTACCTTTCGGATGTTTCTTTGAAAAAACAAACACCATGGAAAAAGCATTAATTATTGAAGACGATAAAGACATTTCTGAATTAATCTCTATTCATTTATCAGATATGAATATGGAGGTTGATAAGGCTTTTGATGGCAAAGATGGCCTGATGAAAGCTTTGAACAACAGCTACCGTTTTATCTTGCTTGACATTCGTTTACCCTTACTTGATGGATTTGAAGTTTGTAAGCGGCTACGAATGGAAAAAGTGAATACCCCAATTTTAATGATTACTTCTAAGTCAGAAGAAATTGATAAAGTCCTGGGTTTGGAGATTGGGGCAGATGATTATATCTCAAAACCATTTGGAATTCGTGAATTACTTGCAAGGGTTAAAGCAGTTCTTCGGAGAGCAGATTTGAGTACAAGCCCTGAAAAGGATGAAGAGGTTGAGATTCGGATCGATGATCTGTACATTAATGTGGGGATGCGAATTGTTGAGGTAGATGGTAGCAGAATTGAGCTCTCCCCCAAAGAATTTGATCTGCTGGTTTATCTGGCAACCCATCCGGGTAAAACGTATTCTCGAATGCAGTTACTAAATAAGATTTGGGGGTATGAGTTTGAAGGATTTGAACACACTGTAAATTCTCACATTAACCGCTTACGCTCAAAGATTGAGAAGAATATGGGCGAACCGGAATACATTCTTACAACATGGGGGGTTGGTTATAAATTCAGGGAAAATTAAAAGGAAAGGAGCTAAAAATGCAAATGATCAAACCAAAAATATTCAACAGGTTATACTTACAGGTTTCAGCAATCTTTTTGTTGGTACTTATTTTATTTACAGCAATTACCTTATACATTTCTGTTGAATCAGCCCGGGATTATTCGGTGGAGGTAAACCAGCAATTGAACCGGGGACTGGCGGCTAGCTCTGTTGAAGGTTTGAAAGAACTGATTGAAAAAGACGGGGTTATTGGTGATGAAGTAATGAAGGATATCATGCACTCCATGATGGTAATCAATCCGATTGTTGAAGTTTACTTACTTAACCCGAAAGGAGAGATACTGAATTATGTTGTGCCTGAGAAAGATGTTAAATTGAAGGAAGTGGACCTGGGACCGATCAACAAGTTTCTTAATGACTCGGAACAAGGGGTTATCCGCGGGGACGATCCCCGAAATCCGGGGGAATATGTGACTTTCTCGGCCGCACCGATTGTCGTGGAGCAGGGGATGCTTGGGTATATTTATGTTGTATTGGCCAGTCAACAATACGTCTCGGCTTCAGAAACTTTGGTTGGCAGTTACATTTTAGGGCTTTCCATCCGTTCGGTTGTCCTTATCCTTTTCATTTCTGCTTTGGTAGGCTTGTTGGCAATCTGGTTAATTACAAAAAGGCTTAACCCGATTATTAATGGGATTAATCAATTCAGGGAAGATAAGTTGGACACCCGGATTGCGGTAAGGAATGGTGGTGAATTGAATAGGATCGGATTGGTTTTTAACCAGATGGCCGATACCATTCAGCAAAATATCCAGGAATTAAAAGGGATAGATAATTTGCGCAGGGAGTTGATCAGTAATGTTTCACATGACTTGCGGACCCCGGTGGCTTCCATACAGGGGTATGCAGAAACCCTTATGCTCAAACAGGATAATATTACAAAAGAAGAACAAGGAAAATACCTCAATATCATTTTCACGAGTTGTGGCCGTTTGAAGAAACTCGTTGAAGAGCTTTTTGAACTCTCCAAACTGGAAACCAATCAGGTAAAACCAAATGCGGAGCCATTTTCGATTGCTGAATTGGTTTATGATGTAGCCAATAAATACCGTATAATTTCACAAAAGAAAGGGATTGGGTTCAATACAGTTATTGCAAAAGATGTTCCACTGGTTGAAGCTGATCTTTCTATGATTGACCGGGTATTGCAGAACCTTATTGATAATGCTGTGAAGTTCTGTAAAGAGGGGGATTCTATTAATATTGAAATTGAGAAAAAGGAAGCCGGAAATGTTGAAGTCCGGGTTGCCGATTCAGGGCAGGGAATTAAGCAGGAAGATCTTCCCAATGTTTTCCAACGATATTACAAGGGGAGAAGTGATCACCAAAGTACTGGATTGGGATTGGCTATCGTAAAGAAGATAATTGAACTGCATAATTCAGAAATACAGGTTTTCAGTCAGTTTGGCAAAGGGACTACATTTAGTTTTAAGCTGCCTGAAGCTGCTATAGCTTAATAATTCTCAACCGCCAAACGTTTTTGTGATTACTGTCATAAATAGTCATTTGATGGTCAATAATGGTCATTGTGTGAGGGAATTGTAGTCTCAGGTTTATTATCTAATTAAAGGTTAAAACCTCCGAAATAATTTGGAGCAGGCTCTGCAATTCCATTGCCCCCGAATCCTCGGGGTTAGTTTCTATAAATTTCCACACAAAAGGCTTGAAGTCAGAAGTCAGAAGCTGCCTGCCTGACGGCAGTCAGGGAAGTTTCCGCTAAACTGTCCAAAGAATTACTTCTGACTTCGGCCTTCCCTGACTGCCATCCCTCCGGGAGGAAATCCGTCAGGCAGGCGGCTTCTTGCCAACATATTGATATTTTTTCGAATTTCCTGTCTGCCATCCCTTCGGGAGGAAATCCATCCCTACGGGAGGAGATCCGACAGGCAGGCATTCGAACTTCAAAAACTATGTATTTTCAATGCATAGTGATTTATTTTTCTTTAATTTCTAATTTTAATTAGTGGCAGTCATATTACTACAATTGACTATTTATTGACAACGACTGCCTAAAACGCTTAGTTTGAAAAAAGTCTCTAAATAGAAATGTATATAGAAAGTTGAATACTTTGTGACGATGCTGTGATACTTATTCATGAATTTTGGACTAAGGTTTTTTATCAATCCATTCGTTGGATTTTAAATCCTGGTCAGAATAAGCCGAACACGACCCTAAAGTGAAGTAGGCAAAAAATAAATCAGAAACCATGAAAAAGTTAAGCTCGGTTTTTTTCATTTTAATTCTAAGTTTAGTAATCTTCACCGCATGTGAGGATGACGATGATGCCCCGGCTTTTGGAAATTTGGTACTCAATATTTCAGGCCTTGAAGATTTAGGAAGTGGCTACCAGTATGAAGGATGGATTATGGTGAATGGTGCCCCACTGTCTGCTGGTATATTTTCAGTGAACAGTTCCGGTAATCTTACAAAATCTACTTTTATGCTTGACGCCGATGATTTGGCCAATGCAACTGCTTATATTTTAACGATTGAGCCAAGTCCTGATCCAAACCCAGCCCCTAGTGATGTTCACATTTTGGCGGGTGACTTCTCAGGAAGTTCGGCCAGTCTAACTGTTGGGCACGGTGCTGCTTTAGGTAATGATTTTACCAGTTCTACAGGTGGTTATATTTTGGCAACCCCAACCGATGGTGGCTCAGATACCGATGAAAATAGTGGAGTTTGGTGGCTTGACCCATCAGCAGGCCCGGGTGCTGGTTTGGATTTGCCAACGCTACCTGCAGGATGGGCCTACGAAGGCTGGGCAGTAGTTGACGGAACACCAATTAGTACCGGAACATTTACTGCTATTGATATGGCCGACGACGCTGCACCATTTAGCGGTAGTTCAGCAGGGCCTCCATTCCCAGGTGAAGACTTGCTAATGAATGCACCTTCAGGAGTTACTTTCCCAACTGATTTGGCTGGTAAAATGGTTGTAATTTCTGTGGAGCCCGTTCCAGATAACAGTCCTGCACCATTCGTCTTGAAACCATTGGTAGGACCGGTTCCTGCAGATGCAACTGATCACACATTTTATATGATGAACATCAACGCCGCAGCAACAAACCCAACAGGAACAGCATCTCGATAATTTAGATTTCTATAAATTATTTGAAAACTCAGGGTCAGCAATTGGCTCTGGGTTTTTTGCTCCTGCCGATGATGGGATTCAACTTTTTAACGGGGAAACTCCAATTAATGGAGATGTTACTTCTCAAATTTATTATAATCTATAAACCCACCTTCTTTGATGGTGGATATTTAATTGTGGGATGCCGGCACTGAAGTAAACCAATTCCCGGGAGCGGGAATTAATCAGCCAGCCCGTTTAAATGGAGGTATAGATGAAAATGGAAATGTGACGAAGGTGAATGATGGTTTTACTTATCCTGATGTAAGCATGATGATAAAAGTAACGATATCAGGAAGTTAAATACGCTGTGGTAACAATTTATTAATTGATAGCCTCACTCGAAGTGGGGCTATCAATATTTGCTCTTAATTACTTTCAATCTATCTTTTCCAATTCAACCCAAAATGGGAAAATGCTTTTACGGCCAATCATATAGTACGAAAGTAAATCTCCTTTCATTTCAGGAAGTTGAACATTTTTCATTTCGATGATATCAGTGTTTTTAGTATTATTTACCATTTGGTTTATAATTGGGCTTGTTTCCAGGAACATTCTTCCATTGGCTTTTACCGGTTCAATAAACTTAAACTTTACATTATAAATTCCTTGTTTGATATGGACTTTCCATTTTCCGTAAACTTCTTGTTGGTTCCAGATACCTCGTTCCCCTGATGCATCGTTCCTGTTAAGAACTATTGGGTTTTCGTGTTGACTTCCAATAATAATGAGCGGAGAATTGATCAGGTTTTCAGATTGAATTAATTCCTGATAATGATTATCCAGTAGATTCTTCAACTTTATTGCAACTTCTTTTTCTTTTTCAACCAGGTTCTTTTGCTCATAGGGGTCTTCGTTAAAATTGAATAATTCAAAGTTGTTGATCGGAGCATTATAATCTGTTTTACCGATCAGGCGGTATTTCCCTTTTTGGAGCGCAATATTGTTGTATAGCTCAGGGTATTTTCTTGTCCAGTAAAAAAACAATGGCCTATCTTCCCAATTAACATCTTTACCTTTAATAGCTGGCAGCATATTCTTTCCATCAATAATTCGATCATTTGGTAAATTCACATTGCAAAGTTCAGCTAATGTTGGAAGAATATCGATATGTGCGGCTGTTGTTTCAATATCTATATCCTTTTTTGTAAGTTTTGGATACCGCATAAAGAAAGGGACACGAACGCCACCCCGGTATACGTTTCCTTTTCTGCCTCGCATACCAGCAATATAACGAATTTGTTGAGGGCCATTATCAGTCATAAAAATAACAATCGTGTTATCAGCGATCTTTAATTGATCAAGCTTCTCGAAAAGCTTTTTTAAGTTGTCATCAATATTCGTGACCATTGCATAAACTTTTCGGGCGTCTTCTTTGTCCTTCTTGCTCATGTTTACAAAAGGCCTGTCATCATCTTCAAAACCGGTTGAAGGATCAATGTTTTTGTAAATCTGATAGTATTTGTCTGGTACTTGCAGCGGTGTATGGGGCGCATTAAAAGAAAGGTAGCAGAAGAAAGGTGACTCTTTATTCTTTTCAATAAACTTGAGTGCGTTATCAGCAAAAATATCGGAGCAATAACCTTGGTAGGTTTCCTGTTTACCATTGTGCCAAAGAACCGGATCAAAATAGCTACTGTCTCTTTTGAAGTAAGTTGTAAAATCACCAACTTGCCCCATTCCTCCGGCCAGATGATACAAAGACTCGTCAAATCCCTGGTCATTTGGTCTCGATGGGTAGTTGTCCCCTAAGTGCCATTTCCCAAAAAGTCCGGTTTTATAGCCTGCATTTTTTAGCATTTCAGCTATCGTTATTTCTCCAGGGGCCATTATGGCACCTCCGTTGTAGGTGTCAGTAATTCCGGTCCGCAGCGAATAGCGGCCAGTCATTAAACTTGCCCGGGTCGGTGCGCAAACCGGGGAAACGTAAAACTGGTTGAAACGGATACTTTCTTTTGCAAAAGCATCAATCGCTGGTGTTTTAACGTGTGGGTTTCCGGTAAATCCAAGGTCGCCATAGCCTTGATCATCGGTAATGATGATGATAACATTGGGTTGGATTCTTTCTTTTGCAATACACGCTCCGGCAATTAATAATACAAGAAAGGAAAACAGAAAACGGATGAAATTTCTTCTCATGATATTCAGGTTTAATTATGAGGTTGAGTTATTGATTTCAAAGATAATAGTTTATCTAAAAGAAGATTCGGGTTACGTGTTATTGGTTTCGAGTTTTGTGCTATAGAAGTGTGATACAACCATTCCCAAACGCTCGTCATTCCTACTTGTTTCGGAATTTCTGTCAAACTACACCAAGCTTTACTAAGATTTAGCGTTTGGATCTTTTGAATTTTGTCCTTATAACTATTGGGATTTGGAATAAGGCGAAAGGGAAGAGAGTTTCAGGTTGCGGGACAATTGTTTAAGTTTACTCAATAATTTTACTAAAAAAGGGTATCATTATGATACCCTAAATATCTATTTTTAGTTTTATTGAAGTGTCCTGAAGATCAGAAAACAACTTCTAGCTTCTTGCTTCCGGCTTTTTTACATTTCAGCAAAGTATTTATAGAATAGAGGAATTGTTTGAATTCCTTTGTAGAATTGCTCTAACGGGAAGTTTTCATTTGGTGAGTGAATTGCATCAGACTCTAAACCAAATCCCATTAGAAGTGATTTAATGCCAAGTACTTCTTCAAATGTTGAGATAATTGGGATAGAACCACCGCTACGGAATGGAACCGGGCGACGATCATATACATCAACATAGGCTTTTTCAGCTGCTTTGTAAGCAGAAAGATCGATTGGGCAAACATAGGCCTGGCCGCCATGCAATGATTCAACATTTACTTTTACTGTTTTAGGTGCTATGCTCTCGAAATGTTTGATAAATAAATCTGCAATTTTCTCGTGGTTTTGGTTTGGAACCAAACGGCTACTTATTTTAGCAAAAGCTTTAGAAGGTAATACTGTTTTTGCACCTTCGCCGGTATAGCCACCCCAAATTCCACAAATATCAAATGAAGGACGGATACCCGTACGTTCGGTAGTTGAAAATCCTTCTTCTCCTGTTAACTCTTCAACCTCAATGGCTTTTTTGTATTCTTTAACATCGAATGGGGCTTCAGCTAGTAATGATCTTTCTTCATTTGAAACTTCCAAAACATCATCGTAAAACCCGGGAATGGTAATGTGTCCTTTGTCGTCAATCATTTCAGCTATCATTTTTGAAAGCACATTGATGGGGTTAGCAACAGCACCGCCAAATAGTCCTGAATGCAAGTCGCGATTTGGACCTGTAACTTCAACCTGCCAGTAAGCCAGGCCGCGTAGTCCTGTTGTTACGGTAGGAAGATCAGGACGGATCATCGTTGTGTCTGAAACCAGGATTACATCGGCCTTCAGCATTTCTTTATTTTGCTCACACCATTTACCCAGACTAGGAGATCCAATTTCTTCTTCACCTTCAATCATGAACTTTACATTACAAGGTAAGGTGTCCGTTTTTACCATCAGCTCAAAAGCTTTGGCATGCATCATTCCCTGGCCTTTATCGTCGTCAGCACCACGAGCCCAAATCTTACCATCCCTGATTTCCGGCTCAAATGGCGGGGATTTCCATAACTCAAGAGGTTCTACCGGCATTACATCCATGTGGCTGTATACCAAAACGGTTGGTTTGGAAGGATCAATAATCTTTTCAGCATAAGTTACCGGGTTGCCATCTGTTTCAAAAATTTCAGCTTTATCGGCTCCTGACTGCAATAGCAGTTCTCTCCAGTATTCGGCAGCTTTGTACATATCCGGCTTATTTTCTGACTTAGAACTGATAGATGGAATGCGGATTAAACCAAACAACTCTTCCAAAAAGCGATCTTTATTTTCTTCAATGTATTTTTCAATATAGCTCATAATTGTAATTTTTCAATTCCTTCAAAAATAAGATTTTAAATGAAACCAAATTATGAGTGATTTCAGGATTATCAGATTAATAAATTTAATTAGATAATATGAGCCTCGGATTATTGTCCTAATGACATGATTTTGCAAAATTTTCTTTAGTAATCCAAAGTTATTTATTGTCATTTTGTCGTCATTACATGGTCATTTGTTGTTCTCAATAATAACTAGCATTGACTATTAAATGACCATTTTACTAACTTTCCGAAGGAAACGAAATTAGATGTATCAATTTAGGATAACAATACGATATCCATCTTAGATATTATAAAAAGAAAACCCCTCAAGATTTTCGAGGGGGGATTAGTTAGGTAGCTGCCTGGGGGGGAACCCAGGCTGGAAAGTATTATAAATAAATTGTAATACCGAATTGTTGATTTATGACTAAGCAATTTAGGCATACAAAGTTTTTGTGGCAATAGGTTTTTAAAAAAATACATGAACACCCCCAAATTTGTGGTTGACTTGCAAATTTCTTGATACGAACGTTGAAAAAACACGTCATTATGATAATAAATTTGAGATGTTCAACGACTCGTTATTAATATAATTATATTCTGAAACTTAAAAATGAACAGATCCACAACATAAAATGAGTTGTTGATTGAAAAAGAACCTGAAAGAATTTCTTTCATCGGGCCTGCTTTATCAATGTATACCATGTTAAGCTAATTCAAGCCATGAACTTCCTTCTTCGTAATCTTCAACCACTTTATTTTGTGTTGATATATGAAAATCGCTCATTAATGCAGAAATCTCTTCTTGTAACATGTCAAGCCCACCGTTGATCAGATCGTTCCGAAAACCATCATCAGCCAGTTTGTAAACCATTTCCATTGAAATAACACGCCCAAGAATTTGCCCCAGATCTACCAATTTTCGCTGAGGAAGTTGTAGGTTAAGCTCAAAATTGAAAAGCTTTTTCAGTTTTTCTGAAGAACGACTGGTTAACTCATTTTCTTTAAGAAACTGGAAAAGATTCTTTTTTTTCATTCTTCTCATCTGTTTAATAATGCCTTCAGAAATTTGAGCATACAAGATATCATTCGATCCTTCAAATATTTGAAAAGGACGACTATCTGTTATTCCCCGACCTCCAATGTGACTATTTCTGTAAGCTTTTGCTCCAACCAGTTGAGTTAGTGATTGAGCAGCCTCTTGCATAAAATCGGTAATTACAGATTTTACTGAATTGGCTTCAATCCCAATTCCAGTAAGGTCATTGTTAATTCCAGCTACTTTACTGCTGTTTGCACACATTGCAGAACATACAGTAAACGATGCTTGCAGCTTAGCCAAACGTCTTTGTACCTGATCGTAATTAAACAGGCTTTTCCCTCCAACTAATCTTTGTTTACAATGAGAAATAGCTTCGTCGAGCATACGATTGATAAAACCCATGCCCATTCCCGGAAACTGCATCCGGCTGCGATGTAGCAGATCGAGCATCATCTTTACCCCGGTACTTTGCGGTTCCAGTTTATGTGTTTTGGGTATTCTAACATCAATATGATTGCGCCCATATGGAATTTGATACAGACCTAAATTGTCATAGAACTCTTCAACTTTAATTTCCTGATTTGGTTGTGTAATATCGCAAATGAAAAAATCAATGTCTCTTAATAAATCACCATTTTCAGCTTTTTGTCGTGCCGTTAATAACCAAAAGTCGGCCCAGCCGGTCAGTCCTGCCCAGTGTTTTTTCCCATTAAGGTGAAATTGCCCATGATCTTCTTGAAAGTAGGTTTGCATATTTAATGCATCACTTCCATAATCAGGTTCAGTAATCATGAGGCCTCCCATGTTACCTTGTTCAATAAACCGTTTAAAAACTGAAGCTTTTGCAATTTCTTGTCCATACTTCCCTACAGGTTGCAGAAATAAAGCAGAGTTTATCCCAAAGGTTAAAGAAAGCGCAAGTGATTCGTAGGATGCAGCTTCTAACAATGCAATGTTCTCACTCATAATTGCGCCTCGTCCACCATATTCTTTGGGAATTCCTATGGATAGGGGATTAGTTGACATGATTTCCCTTAAAGCAAATGGAGGTATGCCTCTTTGCTGCGCATATTGGTTAATATCACCTCGTTGGCGATAAACCTGCCTCATTTTATGTTTTAGCCTGGTTAAAAACTGTTGTATGGGCTCATGCTCAGGAGTTTGTTTGTTGATTGGGGTGATCTTTTCCAAAATTGTCTCGTTCATCATATAATTTTTCCTTTGGCAAAACAATTGCCATGCTTTGGAGACAACACACACTATATGAGATTGTTCTTATTTGCCACGTATTTAGAATGCATAAGATTATGTGTGATAAACAAATGCTGGCTTACCTGGCATTCACTTCATGATAATGTCCTTTAAACTCAGTAGGTGAGTAAGAAGTATTCTTTTTAAACTGGCGGTTAAAATTTGACAGGTTGTTAAAACCACTTTCAAAACAAATTTGAGAAACACTTAACTTATCTTTGATTAACAATTTACAGGCATAGCCTACCCGCATATCAATTAAAAATTGGGAGAAAGATTTACCCGTTTTTTCTTTAAAGTACCTGCAAAATGCAGTTGGGTTCATACCAATATGGTTAGCTACAGTTTCCAGCTTTAAAGAGTGCCTGTAATTCGAGTTAATAATATGCATTATTTTTTCCAGGCGGCTGTTTGACCAATCATGGACATCAGGCTGATAGGATTCGCTGGCAAGCAATTTGTATTGTTTACTATTTGCCAGCTGATCAAGTATTTTGATAAAATACAAGGTTCGTTCAATTCCTTTTAAACGGAGCAGGTGTTTGATTTTTTTTCCCATGTTATCTGATACCACTCTGTCAAAACTTACGCCTCTTAACGCTCGTTTAAGCAAGTCTTTAATCTTGAAAAATTCAGGATAGTTTTCAATTTGATCTTTAAAGAAATCAATAGGGAAATGAATTACTATAGCATTTACCTTATAATTCGGGTCATTTTTGAAAAATGCATCATCACTTTTCCAGAAATGGGGCAAATTGTTTCCTAACAAAACCAGGTCACCGGCACCAAAATCTTCAATATGGTCGGCAACAAAACGTTTCCCAAAACTTTTAATCACATAAACTATTTCATATTCTGAATGAAAATGCCAGGGATATGTAAAGTGTGGAAAATCATCCCACTTTACTTTAAATGAGTTGTTTGCTTCAAAACTCAACTGTTCGTGCATGATTTTCATAAGGCAAACTTTTTTAGCATGATTTTGTAAAGATAGTATAAGTCTATGCAAATAAAATACTGGACGATAATATTCTTCTGAGATATTTTTGGAAAATAAAATAACTAAACACCAAACCATAAATTCATGAATGCAAATCAATGGGATCAATTACTGAAAACAATTAAAGGAGAAAATTAAGATGAAAAACCTGGCAATTATCTTTTTATGCATGATGGTTCTTAGCGGGTCCGCACAGGATTTGCTGAAGTTTTCCATTGAAACTGATCAGGCTAACTGTCCGGTTGCAATTTCACTTGATCAGGTCAATTATAATACCGATAAAAAAAGTCTTGCACTTTTTGAAGTCTCTAAAGGGTCTGAAAGTAAAATTGCATGCCAGTTAGAAGGTGGTAACTCTCCAAAAGTTTGGTTTATTCTTCCTGAAAAAGATGAAAGGGTCAAGGAAAGAAATTTTGTTTTGAGATATTCAGAAGAAGTCAAAGTTGTAGAGGGCATTGAACTAAAAACAGATCAGAAAGATTTGAATCTGGGTTTTGCCGGGAAACATATCTTAAGCTATCGGCATGCAGTAACATTGGCTCCCGAAGGAGCTGATCCACTTTATAAAAGATCGGGCTACATACATCCTTTAGTTTCCCCGGAAGGACAGCTTATGACATGTATTCAGCCTGCTGACCATTACCACCATTACGGAATATGGGGACCATGGACAAAAACCCATATCGAAGGGCGTGAGGTTGATTTCTGGAATTTGAAGAAAGGACAAGGGACGGTGAAATTTGCCGGATTTTTATCTGAAGTAAAAGGAGATGTTTTTTCGGGATTTAAAGCCTATCAGCAACATATTGATTTTGGGGCAAAAGGTGAAGATCGGGTAGCTATTAATGAAATATTAGATGTCAGGGCTTGGAATGTTGGAGAGAAGGTTTGGTTGGTTGATTATACAATAACTTTAAACTCACCTCTGGATTCCGGCATTGTTTTAGATGCTTATCGTTATGGTGGAGGGATTGGATATAGAGCAAACCCAATATGGCATAAGGATAATTGCACCGTTTTAACGTCAGAAGGAAAAGACCGAACAGAAGCTGACGGCACGAATGCACGCTGGTGTTTGGTTGAAGGTGAGTCCGAAACAAAGAGTGGACGATCTGGTATATTATTTATGAGTTATCCTTCCAACCGGATGCACCCGGAACCCATGCGTGTATGGCCGCTGGATGGGAATAACGGAAGGGGCGATATGTTTTTTGAATTTTGCCCAATCAGGCATAATAAGTGGATAATAGAGAAAGGAAAAGATTATTCTTTGAAATATAGAATGTTAGTTTTTGATGGTGCAATAACTGCACAAGAAGCTGAGCAATATTGGAAAGCGTTTGCAATGCCTCCAAAAGTAACTGTAAAATATTGAATTATGTGAATCAAGGGTTTATTCTAAATATTCAGGGAAATCCGGATTTAAAGGCAAGATTTTCAACTCTTGATTCGCATGAATTGTAAATTATAAGAGAAATCTAATTATAAAGTAGAAGCAATGTATAAAAGAATCTTATTAAGTGCAGTTGTAATTTTTTCGGTTTTATTGGCTAAAGCACAGCTTAAAGAGTTTGAATGTAATGATGAGTGGGTGAAAAAGATTGAGGGAATTGCTCCGGAGAAAGCTGAGGTGCAGCCTGAGAAACAACGCAAAATTCTTGTTTTTAGCTTAGCTACAGGATATAAACACTGGGTAATGCCCCATACCAATGAAGTAATGAAAGTATTAGGTTCGAAAACCGGAGCTTTTGATGTTGAAGTAACAACAGATGTTTTCCGATTTGAAAATTTGAAAGATTACGATGCTGTCGTGTTGAACAGTGCATGTTCCAGAGGGCCTCGCCGGGATTTAATTTTCGATGCATTAGATGATAACACAAATTATACTGAAGAACAAAAAAAGGAAAAAGCCGCAGAACTTGAAGCAAAATTAATCAGGTATGTTGAAAAAGGCGGTGGCCTTATGGTTGTTCATGGTGCAATTGTCATGCAAAACAACTCATTGCCATTTAGTGAAATGGTAGGTGGAAGTTTTCATTACCATCCCCCTCAACAAGAAGTTGTTCTTGAGCTTGCTGAGCCTGAACACCCTTTGTTAAAAGCTTTTAATGGTAAAACTTTCACTCATGTTGATGAACCTTATCTTTTTAATAATGCCTATGCAAAGAAGAATTTCAGGCCTTTATTGTATATGGATACTTCAAAACTAACCAGGAAGAAAAAAGAAATTGACGAGAAGATCAAATATGTTTCCTGGATTAAAAAACACGGAAAAGGAAGGGTTTTTTATGTTTCCCCTTCGCATAACGCACAAAGTTTTGAAGATTACAGGTTGTTGAAATTTTTTCTGGATGGAACCCAATATGTTTTAGGTGATTTAAAATGTGATGATTCACCTGCCAGGCTTTAAAGTCGATATGTATAACAAAATCAATCAAAAATTATCTTTAAAGAATTGTAAATGAAGATCAAAAGAGTTTTTCTAACATTGACGGTGTTGTCATTTTTTATGACATCCAGCTATGCTCAACCTAAAATTACGGCAGAAAAAGTTGGGGATAAGATTGAGTTTCGGGTAAATGGAGCATTGTTTACCAACTATATTCTTTCTGAATATGAGAAATATCCGTTTTTCTACCCGGTTAATGGTCCTTCAAAAGCTTCTGTTACATCTATGCGAAATGCAAATTACCCACATCATAGTTCACTGTTTTTTGCCTGTGACCGGGTAAATGGAGGAAATTACTGGCAGGAAGGACTGGAACGTGGACAAATTATTTCCATTCGTGCCGATATCCTTGAATCAGGTGGCAATAGAGCTGTCATTGAAAATGAATGCATCTGGCGCAGGCCGGGAGCAGATGCCCCCATTAAAGACAAGCGTAAAATAACTGTAACCGTGCCTTCCCCGGATAAATATTTTCTTGATTTTGAAGTGGAAATGGAAATGCTCATGGATGTGACCATCCTGAAAACAAATCATTCTTTTTTTAGCGGAAGAATGGATCCTGATTTAGCTGTAACAGGTGGTGGAACTATGGTTAATGCTGAAGGGGAGACCGGGGAAAAAGGAACGTTTGGTAAACGTTCAGCATGGATAGATTACCACGGGGACAGAATGGGAGGCAAAGAAGGTATGGCAATTCTGCAGCACCCATCAAATGATTGGTTTCCTGCGCCTTGGTTTACACGGGATTATGGATTTTTTTCACCAACTCCAATGTATTGGCCTGAAAATGATCAGTCAACTAATCTAAAAAAAGGAGACACAGTTACTCTTCGTTACAGGGTAATTGTACACAGCGGGGATCATAAAAAGGCTCAAATAGCCGATGAGTTTATACAATTTAAGAATCAATAATATAAAAGAATAAAATAGTATGAAAAGACGAATATTTCTAAAAAATGCAGCTTCTGCAACAGCTGGGGCTATGGTAGTTCCCAGCATCCTTCCATCATCCGTTTTTGGAAAAAATGCTCCCGGCAACAAAATTAACGTTGGTCAAATCGGTTGTGGTCGTATTGCTATAAGTCACGACATGCCCGGAACGATGCAGCACGATGTATCACGAATGGTAGCCGTTTGTGATGTTGATAGCATCAGAATGGAAAAAGCTAAAAAATTCACTGAAGATTACTACAAAAAGAAAACCGGAAGCGACAATCCTATCAATGTTAAAATGTATGGCGATTATAAAGATATGCTTGCAGACAAAGATATTGACGCTGTGATTATCAGTACCCCTGATCATTGGCACTCACAACCAGCTATTGAAGCAGCTTTAGCAGGGAAAGACATTTATCTTCAAAAACCAACTTCGTTAACAGTTACCGAGGGACGGCTGTTAAGCGATATTATTAACCGTCAGGGAACAATTCTCCAGGTGGGTACGCAGCAACGTTCATCTCCTCAGTTCTTACGTGCTGCAGAGCTTGTGAGAAATGGAAGGATTGGTAAAATTCATACCGTGAAAATTGGACTACCTGGTGATCCCGGAGGCCCTGTATTTGAAACCGGTCCGATTCCTTCAACCTTAAACTTTGATATGTGGATGGGATCAACCCCTGAAATTGAATACAAAGAAAAGCTGGTTCATCCACAACATGATTACAGCCGCCCGGGTTGGTTACGTCACGAATATTACGGTGCAGGAATGATTACAGGTTGGGGACAACACCATTACGACATTGCAGCATGGGGCATGGATACGGAATATACAGGGCCAATCTCTGTTGAAGCTGTTGCACAATTCCCTAAATCCGGTGATTGGAATGTACATGGCGATTTTATGGTGAAACAAGAATATGCGAATGGCGCAACTGTATTCACGAGCGGAGGCTATCCAAATGGGGTTCGTTTCGAGGGTGAAAAAGGATGGGTATTTGTAACCCGGGGTGCATACCGTGCCACTGCAAGTGATCCAATTCCTGATGGTTCAACAAAAGCATTAAATGCCAGTGATGAAAAGATTTTGAAATCTGAAATTGGCAAAGACGAAATTAAACTTTATAAAAGTGAAGAACAGCATGGTAATTGGTTGGATTGTATCAAATCACGCAAACAGCCAATATCCCCAACTGAAATCAGCCATAGAACTTGTACCATTTGCTTAATCAGTTCCATTGCAATGAAAGTTCCCGGAACCTTAAAATGGAACCCTGAAACAGAACGTTTTGTTGACAATGATTTGGCAAACTCAATGTTGAGTCGTCCTCAACGCTATCCATATGGTACAGATTATATAAAAAGATAAAAACGGTTTTTCGTTTAAGTAAGTAGTAGTGGGTTTTTGAATTAACGTGTCACTCATCGGATGACTAAAATACTCAATATCAGCAGAGTCATCCGATGAGTTTTTCAACGAAACTTTATGAACG
>JANQII010000016.1 GCA_028282195.1 Prolixibacteraceae bacterium | reverse complement strand
GTGTATATGAATGCATCCCTTCCCGCTAGCTTAACGCTGTATAAGACATCCGTGCGGGCTCTTTTAAATCTTTCGTCGATAAAGGTGCCCGGTTCTAAAGAAAAGCTGTTGGGGTCGAGCAATTCGTTAATACGCCTAGGCAAGTAGCTTTTGACTAAGCTTATCATCTCGCTTTTTTGCGAGATGATCGTAAAAGCAAGGCTATCATGAGGGTCTTTTATCGTTTGTTTTTCGTCGTTGTCCTTCATAAAAGTGCTGTGCGGCTGGGGAAATATGATAACACGCAATTTAATTTATTAAATATGTTTGTCATTTAAAACTAATTATTGTTTTAAATGACAAACAAAACTCAAAAATGCCTCAATCCCGCATAATTAATGGATATTCCGGTCGCCCTGGCAACTCTATGTTTACGACGCCTGAAAACGATTTCCCATTCTTGGCTGACTTTTTCAGCAAAACCTAACTAATGGCAAGCAATGGAAGAAAGATCGCTATCGCAGAACACAATATAATCGGCAATTTCGATATCAAGAATTTTCCCGATTTTGAGAACTCGATTGAGCAGATTTTTATCTTTCTTGCGTATATTACCCATTTGATAAGGCTCATATCGAAGGAGTATAATTTTTTGTGCAGAGTGTTTGATTGCTTCCTGAAAGACCTCACGAGGTATGATAGATTTTGGGGTAAATTTTCCTAAGCTGAGTAGATCGATAAACAATATTTTCAGATTCATCGACAAACCAACTACCCAAAAGTGTTCTCTGCTTTGTCCTATTTTATTTTCCTGTTTTAGTATTTTTTTGATAAAGGGATGAATCTGTGTCGGTTTTTCAATTTCTAATTTTTGCTCTTTGCTTAGCTTAATTTTCATGTTTCTTTTGTTTTCGAGTTATAGGCTGGGCCGCTCTTACAAGCAGGTGGCCGGGAATCACTCTCAGCACAAAAGAATGCTGCTCCAGGTATTTCCAAACAAGCTGGTATTGTATTTCCTAGTATTACCCGACCATAAAGGCCTAAGGATTTAGGCATAAAAAAACCAGCTTTGACGGAATCTGGTAACCCGTCTTTTGTTTTGAGAGAAGAGACCTAATCAATCGCAGGAAAACGTCACTGTGTCAATCAACGCTTTGAGCCGTTACCGCGACCTGCCGCATTTTTTGAGTCGGTGTCTTAAGCTCTTGCCCAATTGCCTTTAATAGCACTTATGCAGTAGGCAACCACATTCTTTATTTGCTTTGGATTCTTGGCAATTTGGAAGGCTGCTAGCTCAAGGTTTTCGGTGATTTTTTCAAAACGTTCTCCCTTTTGCTCGAGCCTGCTAATCATTTTCATGAAGATTGCCTTGTCTAGGTGCTTTTCGAAGAGTTCATAGACTTGTTCCTTGCGCTCTTCTCTGCTCTTCCTTTCCATGTTCTCCATCAACTGAGCATTAATATTGGGAAGATTTGGACATTGGTAGTCAAAATTATCGTATAGGGTGAACTCAATCGCAACGACTGGGGCTCCTCGCTTGCGTGCACGATGCTCGGTAAAATCAAAGCAAAGCGGTGTACGTTCTTTAAATTGGGTCTGTGCTACGTTTAGGACATATTTTCTGACATCTTTGAAATTTAGATATTTATTTTCCAATCCCAGCATTTTTCTTAGGTCCATTAGCTTAACTAAATGGCTGTTTGTAACGCTGCCCGATTCCGTCCTTTTGTGGTGCAGAAACTCATAAAGGCGAACAGCATAAATACTTGAAAGTCTAGCGAGTAAATCAAATTCAATCGAATTGAAGCGGTCTTTTAGCTCCAATAAGAAAGGAGTCATGTCCGGATGGAGTTGGATTTCAAGAACTGCTGTACCATTATTTGTTTTTGCAGGAATGTATTCGCAATGACTAAGAAACTGAAAGGCTTTCCAGCCCCCTTCTGGCCTTTTTACCTCAGCAACTCTCGATAATAGGGATTTGCAAATGTCCTTTAATCTGAAATGTAGATCCCTCCCCTTTATGCCTAAATATGTGGCAATCTCTGGTATTGGTATTTGCCAGCAAGGAAAGTCTACATTGTCCCTTGTTAGTTTGCTCATTGACATTATAAGCAAACGTTTCTCCTGCAATCTCATTGTATAGGCCGAATAAGCCAAATCATTCTTTTAGGTGATTAATAAGCTACTATTTACTTCTTTCATCAGCTTTTCTTATCCATTATTTGAGTATTAATCAACTATTTTTAGGTGGTTTTTAAAAAACATCCTAAAATGCATGCAAAAACTCCCAATAATACATGCAAAAACTCCCAAAAAATGCCATGAATGGCCGATAAAACCAGGGATTTGTGCCCTCCTAAACATAAGAAAACATATGAAATATTGATCGTTTTCCCCTTTTCATTGTGAATAACTTTTTTTTTCACAGCAAAAACACACAAAAAAAAGTCGTTTTTTGAGGGGCTAGCGCCCCCTCATTTCGCTAACGCTCAATGAGCCTCCCCCCCCAAGAAGCGCTCCGCGCAAAAATAGAACTCGCTGCGCTCAAACA